>JAYVZN010000053.1:0-31181 GCA_043783305.1 Betaproteobacteria bacterium | reverse complement strand
CGTACAGTCCGCGCAAACCGTTACTACGTCTAGGCAAAACGCCTTCGCTTACGACGAATGCGCGTCAGAGCCAACACACCAGAATTATTTTAGGGATTTTGATCCGAGCACCGGACGGTATACACAGAGTGATCCGATTGGATTGGGTGGCGGGCTAAACACCTACACCTATGCAGGTGGTAACCCATTAAGCTACGTTGATCCGCTAGGATTGGCTTCTTCGGGCGTTCGGATATGTTACTTCGGCGTTTGTGGCCCACCTATCGGTGGCTCAGGGGGTGGTTCGTCTAGTTCGGGTGATTCGAGTATTGAGTGTACTCTTCTCGGCATGTGCAATAGTTCGAACGGCAGTTCGGCATCAGGAAGTGACTCTTCTGCACAATCAAGTGAAAGTTCGACTAATAAAGTGTGTCCCCCAAGCCCGGGAAACCAAGACCCGTGCAAGGGGCTACGAGAACAATTGAGGGCGCATGAGGCCAAGCTTCAAGGATATATCGGTTCGCCAAGTTCATTTGATAATGACGGAAGGCTTGCGGCTGCCTACGCTGCAAATAATATGGCACGAGTTCAGAATATTATTTCTGGACGTATCAGAAATCTTCAGGGGCAAATTGACAACTTCAGAAAACAACTAGAAGAATGTGAGCGAATATATGGATCAAGATAACTGCGTAAAGCTCCAGATGTTGCGTCAAGTGATAAATAACATTTTCAATTTCATTGAAAATGATCTTAAACGCGCTGAAATTGAGTTGCCCAAAGATTTTTATTGGACTGTGAATGAAGCTGCTATGTATTCGATGGAAAACAGCCCGCAGCAATTGGATTGCGGAAGTCTCATTGATGATTGGGAGTTTGTGCGCAATGCATACAATGATCCCGAAGAGGCTCTGCCTTTAATGTTGCTTCATATTGCTCCTCTACTTCAAGCCCTTGCGACATTAGCTCCTAGCTATGCACAATCAAAGGGGCCAGGCTCGATTTAAATTTGCAAACTTCTTTGAGTTCGAGGAGGAGTGCTTGGGGGAGGGAGGGGTCTATCGTAATACTGGCAGGGCAGTATTACGATGTTGAGAGTGGGTTAAATTACAACGGATTTAGGGATTATGATTCGAGTACGAGACGGTATGTGCAAAGTGATCCAATTGGGTTGGCGGGCGGCATTAATACCTATGGCTATGTTGGAGGCAACCCGATTAGTCGGATTGATCCGCTAGGGTTAATCGGTGTCCTACCCGGCCCCGTTCCGCTACCCTTACCAGGGCCAATAACTCCAGTTCCAGGAAAGGGTGGGGACGATGGGTCTTATGGCGGCATTTTTCCGCCAGGTACACTTCCCACTAAACCACCAGTTAACTTTCCAACTACAACTGAGCCGCCTTATTTTCCAACAAAAGATCCGCGTGATTGTGAGAAACAATACACTGAAGATTTGGAGAAGTGCCAGTCAATAGTAGAAACGCGCTGCTACTTTGGAGTTAACTTCGATAGATTGGCTTGCCGTGTAAAAGCGCAAATAAGATTTAGAGCGTGCCGTAGAATTAATAACCCGGCAGGAAATAACTTGGACTGACTTTGATCGCTGATCCCATAGATGGCACCACCCTAAATGCTAAGGATGCGAAGTCCGCGAATCTTGTCGATTTGCTCGGTCGCTATGGCCAAGTAAAGATTGAGTTCACGAATTTGACGTGCCAACTATTCCTTGGTGTAGCCAGGGACACAACAGTATTGGACGCCATCTTACTTCTAGACACCCCTCCACGAGGAATTTTAAAGGGGGTTGTTTTAGTCGCATTTACAAGCATCTTTTGCGACTACATTTATGAAATTATTGATTTCATGTACAAGGGAAAAGATCGTATCTCAGGGGTGTTAGAGAAAGACGGGAAGGAGTTCGTTTTGAAGATTAAGCTAAACGAGGTGAAACAAATTAAACTCGAATTGGTATCTTAAATGCGTATTCCACGCCATAAACCCGGCGCGGGGCCGCCGTCATAACCGATGCGGCCGGTCACATCACCAGCGATGGTGCCGGATATCACTTCGTCTACAACCAAGCCGGGCGGCTGTCGCAGGTATTCCAAGGATCAAGCCTACTCGCCACCTACTCCTACAACTACAAAGGCCAGCGCACACGCAAGGTCACCACCAGCGCCGCACCGCAGGGTGCCCAGACCGTGGTTTATCATTACGACCTGCAAGACCACCTGATCGCCGAGACGAGTGGCAGCGGCAACCCGATCCGCACCTACGTCTGGCGTGACGACACGCCGCTAGCGCAGATCGAATACACCCCGAGCCGTAAGATTCTGTATTACGATGTGGATCACTTGAACACGCCGCGCGCGGCGCGGGATGAAGCGGCGAAGGTGGTGTGGCGGTGGGAGAGTGATGCTTTCGGCAGTACCTATCCGAATGAAGACCCGGATGGGGATGGGGTGAAGGTCACGGTCAATCTGCGCTTTCCGGGACAGTATTACGATCAAGAAACCGGATTGCATCAGAATTATTTTAGGGATTATGAGCCGAGTACGGGGCGGTATATTCAGTCCGATTTGATTGGGCTGGATGGGAGGAGTTTCTCAACCTTCAGTTATGTCGGAGGAAATCCACTCAGTTTGACCGATCCATATGGTCTAACTCCACGAGGGACAACAAATGGTGCTGCTATTGGAGCGACTGTAGTCGCTGCGGGTTCGATTGTTGTTGATGCGGCAACGGGTGGGATAAATATCGCTGCAACGCCGGCTGAAATTGCCGCAGGAGCGGCAATTGGTGGAGCGATTGGCAATTTCATGAGCAACATGATGTCGGGCGGGGCTTCGTCAACGTCAACAACAAGTAGCTCAAGCCAAAATCCTGGAGCAACTACTTCAGCTAATACGAAAGCGGACTGTTATGCCGTATATTTAGAGCAAATAGAAGTTTGCAAACTTACGACTAAAACAGCTAGAGCGCGAGAAGCATGCTATTCCAGAGCAATAAACTTGTACGCAGAATGCAGTGCGAAATGCAAGAAATAAGGATAGTTTGAAAATGATCGAAAAAATAGCAGAGCGTAAATTAATGGTATTGGATGAGGTGAGTGGTCAATCGTCTGAGTTCGTAGTGCAAATTGGTCGTCCATACTGGGTAGAGCCTGGCATTGATGCAGTGTGCCCGGTACGGATCGAGGGGGGGCTTGAGGAGGAAGTGAATATTTTTGGTGTAGACGAATTGAGCGCATTGGACTTGGCTATTGGTTTCATCAAGACGTACTTACTAAATCTCCCACCAACAAAGAAAGTATATTGGTCTGATGGGGAGCCATATTTCGACTGATGAGTAAACGAGGTTCGGTGTTCAAGTCTTGTTTTTCACGCGCGGTGTCAGGTCTTGCCATTTGCCTAGCGTAAGTCACCGACGCGTTGGTAACAACTGCTCCATTGCACCAGAACTTACTTTCCTTTAAGCAGAATTCGCGATTTGAAAGATTATCAAGTGATCGACGTAGGCTTGTTGAAGACTGGCTTATCGAAACGCAGATAGTCTCCCAACAAGGTAAACGTGTTGGAGAAAAAACGAACCCAGCTACCGCTAAACACTAGGGCGGCCAGCGTTAATTGACTCAACACAATTGAGACGCATGCACGATATTCGCCGCGTCGATTCGATGCCGGATTCGCCCTTTGGAACAAGGAGATGCGCTGGTGCTGATCGGCAGCTTTGACTGCTCGGGCCGAGTTAAGGTGGGGGCTTGCCTGACATGTACATTATTCTGTTCAGCGAAATTTCGTCTCAGTGCAGTATTATGAAATTTGAAGCGAGTTACATTTAAACTGTTTCGTGTAAATCAGAATATTGAAGCGGCACCACAGACTGTAGCACCAGCATTTACTGACCAAGTAGGCCCAGCACCAGCCGCTACAGCGGGAGTGACACAGCGTGCGGCGGTTAGTTGGGGTAAATCTTGCCAGTCGCTAAAAACAAAAGTTCCGGATTGAGGTAAGCCGTCATCGATTTTACGATCTATTTCCGCGAGTATGGTCGCTGGGATGTTGGTTCCAGTTTTGATATTAAGTCTTGGATTTCCGGCCATCGCTAAACCAGCGGCATCGGCGAATTCTGCGTCAAAAATAAGTTGAATCACGCCGCCAAATGGGTTGACTGGCGAATTGGTATTATTAAAAAATGGGGCGACAGCGGTTAATGCGCCTGTGTAGCTTCCGGTAATGAAGCCAGCGCGGGACAGGTGGGACCAGGCACAGGCCGCTTCTGGATTGGTATCAACTAAGCTATTACCGTCCCCACCGCAATTAGCTATGCCAGGCGCCGCAGGAATGTTCGCCAGCGCAATTGGCAGCATAAGATCGCCCGGGGGGCCGCGGTAACGATCTAAAAAGCCGACATAGGCTGCTTTAATGCTGTCCTGCTGCGCAATCACATTCCGCACCCGCGCATTCTGAATCAACTCCTGCCCCTTAAGCACGCCGCCCAGCAGTAACCCGATAATCACCAGCACGATGGCGATTTCGATGAGAGTAAAACCTTGTTGCTGTTTGCGCATTGCTTGCCCTTTTATTATCTGGGTTGTAGATTGGTTTTCAATTAAGCAAAATAAATGCCATTTAAGATTTCTGCTTATATTTATATAAGAATAATATAAAACAAATAGTTAAAACTCGATGTGGCGCTATTTCCGAAACTAAAAAATAAGGCTTGATGAAAAGTCAACGCGCCTGCCGAGGTTTTGACAATTCGGCGGTTAATTTTTGGTAACGCTCGGTAAGGAAATGGTTTTCTTGTGGGTCGGTGATTGCACCCGTCGCGAGGAGTGCGCCCAGTTCAATTTTGGCGGCTTCTGCTTCGCCCATGTCTTCTAGGATAAAGATGGGCATTTGGCTTGCCCAGTGGGGGATGTTGGGGTTATTGGCATAAGCTTGAATCGCGCGCGCGTAGGTGAGCGCCAAAGGAAGATCGTGCAGGCGGTGTTTGGCGATGAGGGCGGCATGCGCCAGGAAGCGCCAACGCCGCGCCGGGTCGGCTATGAATTGGCGGTAGGTAAAATCCAGCATCAGACGTTGCCGCGCTGGGTCCGGTACTTGGGCGTATAAGTAGCTGGCCATGAGCAGCGGATAATCCGAATGTGGGTCAAGCGCGAGTAAGGTTTCGAGCCACGCGACCAACCGTGTGTAATCCAGCGCGGCGAAGGGGATGCTGATACCCGGTTGGTTGTCGAAAGCCTGTAGGCGTAGCGCCAATAGGCCGCTGGCGGTTATCGTTTCACCCAGGCTGCTCAAGCGCACGCTGTTTACACTAGGCGGCAAGCTTAAGGATTCAGCGCGGGCCGTCGGTGCGGCTTGCTGCGCGCGCCAGCCGATTTGCAGTACGAGCAGGACGGCACCGACGAGCATTACGCTGCGCGGTACAGCTTTGAGTGAGCGTTCGTGTATTTTCAAAGATTCTTGCGATACAGATCGAATATGGTTGCGCTGACCACCAAGCTCACAAAAATCAGCGTTTGCAGTGCTAGCCCGCCGAGCATGGTGGTTTCAACCCCATCCACCAGCCAGCGCGTTTGCGCAAATTGATCCAGGCGCGGTAATAGTAAAGCGAGTGTATCCAAGAGACCGGTCATGTAGCGATGGGAGATCGAGGCGGCATTGAGGCTGGCGTGACTGATGAGTTGGATGGTCGCCAAGCTCTTGGCCAATGCGTAAAAACCAATGGTTAGCAGCAAACCAGCGGCAACGCTGCGCAGGCTAAAAGCGCAAAACAGGCTGACGGCGGCAATCATCCATGATTCTAGTAACAATGAAGCAGTCCAAGGCCACCAGGCCGATGCGGGTGCGAGTAGTCCTAAGGGGAGTGCGCAACTGAGTGCGATGAGAGTGGCGGTTAAGCCTAGTCCCAAAGCCTTGCCCAAAACAAAATGGCTGCGCGGTACATCCAGCGCCAGTACTAGTGCCGGAACTTTGTCGTTAAACTCGCGTTGCAGTGTACTGATAATGTACGCTGCAATTAGCAAGGCATTGGTCGCGCTGAGTAGGCTGGCGAGGAATGCGAGTTGTAAACGATGGCTTTCGGTAATGGCCAATTCGCTGACCAAAAGACTGGCTAAGCTCAGCACTAAGACCGCGCCCAATACCAGCCAGGACAAGCGGCTGCGCGCGGCTTCGAGCAGGGTAAAGCGGGCGATAGCAATAATTTTGCGCATGAGTCCCGATGGTATCAAATTGGGAAACGTTTTAAAGCAAAAAATACACGCGCTACGTGCAGACGTTATGGGAAAACTCATGTATGTCCGGTACAGCCGTGGTTAAATGCGGTTTTTAGGTCTTTCTGAAAGCTTTTAATCGATGGCTGAAATGCAACGCACCCGCTTTAATGAATGGGTCTATCGACACCCGCATTGGTGGATGGGGTCGATGCTGCTGACGCTGCATTTGGCGCTAACCGGCGGTGTCGGGAGTTGGTGGGCGCACGGCTTGATGTTGGCGCATTTCGGTTTTTTTCTGATGTGGCAGCCTCTGTGGCGCGTCGATCGTGATGTACCGGTGGTCTCCACGCTGATTATTATTGCCACCGGCTTGACCTTGGGTTTCTTCGCCAGTTGGTGGTTGTCGGCCTTGTGGTTGGGTGTGCTGATCGGCTTGGTCGGCGGCAAAGCCTTTAATGCGGAATTAGCGCGGCAGCACACGGCTAGTTTGATCGCCTTGTTGTATCTGCTCGGCATTTTACTGGGCTGGGTAGTGCCGCATTTATTTCCCGATTATCAGGAAAATGCAGCGCTCTTCGGTTTAATGCGCTACGGCTGGATGGCGTTTCCGATTCTACTTTTGTTTATCGCTCAAGAGCGCGCGGCCAACGCCGCCCACGCGGTTGATTTTATCTACAGCGTGATGCTGCTCTTAATGACTTTGGTGCTGGTGCTGGGCAGTTTCGCATTAAAACTCGTTACCCAAGGGGATTACTTGTTTGCCTTAGCGCAAACCTTGGTGGGGATGGCGGCATTGCTGGTGGTGCTGGCTTGGTTGTGGAAGCCACGCGCCGGGTTCGCTGGCTTAGGGCAATTGTTGTCGCGTTACTTTCTGAGCGTCGGTCTACCGTTTGAACAATGGATCCAAGGTCTGGCGCATTTAGCCAACGTAGAGCGCGAACCGGAAATGTTTTTACAAAAGGCGATGCAGGAAATACAGCGTTTGCCTTGGGTGGCGGGCGGTGCCTGGCGCCACTTAGAAACGACCGGTGAATTTGGCCAGCCGACACCGCATCGGATGGAAATCGAAGTGCATCAAATGCAATTGGGTTTATATACAAAAGGGCGCGTTTCGCCCTCGTTGGTTGTCCATGTGCGCTTATTAACGAGTCTGCTGGATTTTTTTTACGAGGCAAAATTACGCGAAAAATTACAGCATCAAAATGCCTACGTACAAGCGATTCATGAAACCGGCGCACGCCTGACGCACGACGTGAAAAATCTACTGCAATCGCTCACGGCCTTGTGTTCCGCCGCCGAGCATTCCGAAGCCGATCAGGCGGCATCGCTGCAAACCTTGTTTCAGCGGCAATTGCCGCTGATTACGCGGCGCTTAGAGCTCACGCTGAAAAAACTCAAAGCGCCGCACATGGTCGGGCGCGAAGAGGTAACCGCCGCCGAATGGTGGGAAAATTTACACACGCGCTACACGGCGCACGGTATCCAATTTGAATTGGACGGATCCTTGGACGACTGTTCTATTCCCGCCGAGTTGTTCGATAGCGTGGCGGATAATTTATTGCAAAACGCAATTAAAAAACGCGGCATGGAAGCCGGTGTCGTGATTCGCGCGCATTTTGCTCCGGCGCAAGGCGGTACACTGCAAGTACTGGACAGCGGCAGCGCCATGCCAATGGCGGTGGCGGCAAAACTGTTCGATGCGCCGGTGGTCTCGCACACCGGCTTGGGTATCGGTCTTTATCAAGCGGCGCGCCAAGCAAATCAATTAGGTTATCGACTGCGCGTTGCACAAAATGCAGAGGGGCAGGTTGGATTTGAACTGCGTATGGCGGAGCAGGCGGCTTAGGGTAACTTGCCGGCCGCGACCATGCGATTGAACAAGATGTTGGGCGAGAGCCAAACCACGAGGTCGTCAAATTCGCACAATGGTTGTCCTGCGCCGCCGCAGGGAGTGGAGGCCGTCGTGATGGTGCGACTCACGAAGTCGTTATTGTTATCCGTGTTCGCCAGCTCGTCAGGACTGGTGGGCGCTATGTTGGTACCGGTAGTACCGGCGGTAATATTGGAATTGACGGCACCGTAGCCATTTTTACCGTGGGAAATTACGACTGCCGGTATAGTGTCGGCGATGATGGTGCCGGCTCCGCAGCCGGATGTGCTGCAAACGCGAAGCATTCCGAGAGTGGGTGGAGGGCCAAGGGTGATTTTTCCGGGAGTAGCAAAAAAATCCGTTACACGATAACGGAAACGGTTGCCCCAGGCATCGCTGTTGCTGACCCCGAGCGTTACCCACGGAAGATTTCCTTCTAAGACAGCGCAAGGTCCTCCGACCGGGGGATCTTCCCGGCCGTCGTTGGCATTCACACCGGCTACGGTTGTATCCGGGCAAGGTAGCCGCCCATTCGCCACCGCGAATCCTAACAACGCTTCCTTGATTTCCTCCATCGCCTTCTGCGTTTCCGCAATCCGCCGCTGTTCCACTTGCGTCGCAAACGGCACCAACAGGCCACCTAACAGCAGCGTGATAATGACTAGCACGAAGGCCATTTCAATCAGCGAAAAACCGCGGTTAGAGCGCATTACTCTTCCCTGGATTGCGGCGGGCGTTTGGCGATGGTGGCGTTGACTTTGAATGTTTTATTTTTACGCATCACAGTGACCTGGGCTTGGGAGCCGGGATCCAGTTGCGCCACATAGCTCAGCAAGGCGGCGGAGTCGGGTAAGGTTTTATTATTCACCGCCGTTAAAATATCGCCGGGTTGTATACCGGCGCGGTCGGCGGGGCCGCTGCGCAACACACCGGCCACCAGGGTGCCGCTGACATTCGGGAGATTGAAGGCTTGTGCGGTTTCGGCGTTCATGTCGCGCATCGACACGCCGAGCCAGCCGCGCGTGACTTCGCCGTGCTCAATAATTTGCAGCATGACTTTTTTGGCGAGATTTTCCGGGATGGCGAAGCCAATTCCTTGGGAACCACCGGTTTTAGAGAAAATCGCGCTGTTCACGCCCACTAGATTGCCTTGAGTATCCACGAGGGCACCGCCGGAGTTGCCGGGGTTGATCGGGGCATCGGTCTGGATGAAATCTTCGAACGTATTGATGCCGAGGTGTGTGCGCCCCAAAGCGCTGACTATGCCCATAGTGACCGTTTGGCCGACGCCGAAGGGATTGCCGATGGCGAGCACAACATCGCCGACTTCAACTTTCATGGCGTTGCCGAAGGTAATGGTCGGCAGGTTTTTAAGGTGGAGTCGGATCACAGCAAGATCGGTCTCCGGGTCGGAGCCGACTATCTTAGCGGGTGCTGTGCGCCCATCGGCCAGCAGTACTTCGATTTCATCCGCCGCCGCTACCACGTGGTGGTTGGTTAGGATATAGCCGTCGCTGTTTACGATGACTCCCGAGCCTAAGCTTGCGACACGTTGTGTTTGCTGCGGTGCTTGATCGCCGAAAAAGCGCCGGAACACCGGATCGTCTTCAAGCGAATTACGCTGTGTGCGGACTTGCTTGCTGGTATAGATATTAACCACGGCAGGCATGGCCTTTTTGGCGGCTGCGCGGTAGGATACGACGGGTGCTGTGGCAGTTTTTTCGGGTGCCATGTTAAGTGCCGCGACGGGATTGGTTGCGCTCAGCGTAGTACCCGGAGCCGTCGTCGGTGCTGCGTTGGTGCGGTAACTCAACCACTCCGGCTTAAATACCGAGAGCACCAATAACGCGGCCACCATCAGCGTGGTCAACTGCGCGAACAATAACCAAAGTTTTTTCATAGCAGACTTATTCAATCCTTATATGCAGCGATCTGAACTAGAACATTATACTTGCGCGTTGCTCGACACCGCGCGCTTCCGCGACTATAGCCCGAATGGTTTGCAAATCCAGGGGCGAGAGCCGGTGCATAAAATTGTAACCGGTGTCAGCGCCAGCTTGGCGTTGATCGAGCAAGCGATTGAGCGCGACGCGGATGCAATTTTGGTGCATCACGGCTATTTTTGGAAGAACGAAGATGCGCGCATTGTCGGCGTCAAGCAGGCGCGCATCAAAGCTTTGCTGGCGCACGATATTTCTTTATTCGGTTTTCACCTGCCGTTGGATGCGCATCCCACTTTGGGTAATAACGTCCAACTCGGTCAGCGCTTGGGTTTTCAACTCGAAGGCTGGAGCGGTGAGCAAAACCTCATTGCTTACGGCACGATACCAGAAGATCTGACGCTTCAGGCGCTCGGCGCACGTATCGGTGAGCGCCTGCAACGTGTGCCGCTGGTAATCGGCGATATAAATCTTCCAATGCGTCGCATTGCATGGTGTACCGGTGGCGCTCAAGGTTATTTCGAGGCTGCTGCGGCAATCGGAGTGGATGCTTACTTAACCGGTGAGGCCTCTGAACAGCAGGTTCATTTCGCTAGGGAAAGTGGGGTAGCGTTTATCGCCGCAGGCCATCATGCCACTGAGCGCTATGGTATCCAGGCACTGGGAGAGCATTTATCCGCTCATTTTGGTTTAAAGCACGAATTCATCGAAATCGCGAATCCGGTCTAAATTTTTAATCTATTCGGGGGCTTAAGAAAACAAAACCACGTCAGGCTTTAACTCTGCGGGGTTTATTTGCTAAAATGCCCGCTTTTGTCTGTGGCGCAATCTTTTTACAATTAATTACGGGGATGGGGTTATGAGCAATAATGAAATCAACCGCACCCGGCGCAACCTGATTCTCGCGACGGTCGCTGTCGGTGGATCAGGCGTGGTGGTGGCTGCTTGGCCGTTTGTCGCCAGCATGTCGCCGAGCGCCAGAGCGAGAGGCCTAGGCGCGCCGGTCGAGGTCGATATCAGCAAGCTGGAAGCAGGTGCAAAACTGGTGGTGCCGTGGCGCGGTAAGCCGGTCTGGATTATTTCGCGCACCAAAGACATGCTGCAGCGACTGGAGAATCATAACGCCTTACTCACCGATCCAAAATCGGAGGCGACCTCGCAGCAACCCGATTATTGCAAGAACTCCACGCGTTCGATCAAACCGGAGTATATGATCGCGGTGGGTATTTGCACCCACTTAGGTTGTTCCCCGAGCGACAAACTCAAGCCCGAATCGGATAACGAAACCGGCCCTAATTGGGACGGTGGTTTTTATTGTCCTTGTCATGGTTCGCGCTTTGATTTGGCGACCCGTGTTTATAAGGGGTCGCCGGCACCGACGAATTTGGTGGTGCCTCCGCACAAATATCTCACCGACACGATGATTCGTATCGGCGATGATAGTAAGGGAGCGTAAGTCATGAGTAATAAATTAGTACAACTGTTAGCTTGGGTGGATGACCGTTTCCCGCTGACTTCGACCTGGAAACAACATTTATCCGAGTATTACGCACCGAAAAATTTCAATTTTTGGTATTTCTTCGGCTCCTTGGCCTTGTTGGTGTTGGTACTGCAAATCGTTACCGGCATTTTCTTGACGATGAACTACAAACCCGATGCTTCGTTGAACGCGGCGGGTGTTTCCGTCGCCTTCACCTCGGTCGAGTACATCATGCGCGATGTGGAATGGGGTTGGTTGATTCGCTACCTGCATTCGACCGGCGCTTCCCTATTTTTCGTGGTGGTGTACCTGCATATGTACCGTGGTTTGATTTACGGTTCTTATCGCAAACCACGTGAATTGATCTGGATTTTTGGTTGTTTCATTTATGTCGCTTTGATGGCGGAAGCCTTTATGGGCTACCTGCTGCCGTGGGGCCAAATGTCATTCTGGGGCGCGCAGGTAATCATCAACTTGTTTGATGCGATTCCCGTGATCGGCCCTGAGTTGTCGACGTGGATTCGTGGCGACTTTGTGATTTCCGATGCAACTTTGAATCGCTTCTTTGCGTTCCACGTGATCGCTGTACCGTTGGTGCTGTTAGGCTTGGTAGTGATGCATTTGGTGGCCCTGCATGAAGTCGGTTCAAACAATCCGGATGGTATCGAAATTAAGAAACACAAAGACCCCAATACCGGTATCCCGCTCGACGGTATTCCTTTCCACCCCTATTACACGGTGAAAGATATTTTTGGTGTTTGTGTGTTCTTGATCGTATTCGCCGTGATCTTGTTTTTCACGCCGGAGGTAGGCGGTTATTTCCTCGAAGCGAATAACTTTGTACCCGCCGATCCGTTTAAGACACCGGAGCACATTGCGCCGCTGTGGTACTTCACCGCGTTTTACTCGATTTTGCGCGCCGTACCGCCGATGTTCGGTTCGCAATTCCCGGGCGTGATCGCTATGGGCATGGCCATTGTCGTGATGTTCTTGTTACCTTGGCTGGATCGTTCCCCAGTGAAGTCGTTGCGGTATCGGGGTGGGCTGTATAAATGGTCGTTGTCCCTGTTTGTGCTTGCTTTCTTGGTGCTGAGTTATCTGGGCACGCAATCGGTATCGGAAACTAAAACCTGGTTGGCGCGAATTTTCAGCATTATTTACTTCGCGTTTTTTATTTTCATGCCGTGGTACACCAGCAAAGATAAAACCAAGCCGGAACCAGAGAGGGTAACAGTATGTTGAAAAAAATAATCCTGGCTGCGTGTTTTTGCGCGCCGCTGTTGGCTCAGGCAAACACAGAAGTTAAATTGGATCATGTGCAGATCAATGTGGAGGACAAGCTGTCCCTCCAAAGAGGCGCGCGGACGTTCGTGAATTACTGCGTGGGCTGTCATAGCGCCAGTTATATGCGTTATTCGCGTCTGGAAGATCTGGATTTAACTGAAAAACAGATTGTGGAAAATTTAATGGTGACCGGTGAAAAGCCGGTGGAAACCATGACAGCCGCTTTACGGCGTGGCGATGCTCAGGCTTGGTTTGGTGTTGCGCCGCCGGACCTGACGGTGATTGCGCGTTCGCGCGGCGCGGATTGGTTGTATACTTATTTGCGCACTTTCTACCGCGATTCTTCACGTCCGACCGGATGGAATAACACCACGTTTCCGAGCGTTGCGATGCCGCACGCTTTGTGGGATTTACAGGGCGAACCGGTGTTGAAAGAAGAAGAAGGCAAGGGGCACGGCGATCATGCTGAAAAGCATTTTGTCCTGGATAAACCCGGTAAATTAAGTGCGGACGACTACAATGCCACGGTCAAGGATTTGGTTAATTACATGGTTTACATGGGCGAACCAGCGCAAACCAAACGTAAAATCACGGGTATTTATGTTTTATTTTTCTTGTTTGGCTTGACGATTTTAACTTTCTTTTTGAAGAAAGAATTTTGGAAAGATATTCATTGATCGGTGGCTTAATTTTTTGCGAGGCCCGCCGCACGTTAATTTGGGTACGCGTTAAACACCACTTGCTGTTCGAGCCACGTTTTTAGACGTGGCTCATTTTTCTGCTAAAACGAATCGAGATTGGCTATGATGAATTTGTACTCCGGCACGAAAGATCCTTTCAGCCAGCGCTGCCGTATTGTGCTGTATGAAAAAGGCATGGATTTTCAGGTAATCGATGTGGATGTGGAAAACATGCCGGAAGACATTGCGGTGATGAACCCCTATAACCGTGTCCCCGTCTTAGTTGAGCGTGACTTGGTATTGCACGAAGCCAATATTATCAACGAGTACATCGACGAACGTTTTCCGCATCCGCAATTGATGCCGGTTGACCCCGTCATGCGTGGTCGTGCGCGATTATTTTTACACCGCTTTGAAAAAGAATTGTTCTGCCATATTGATACGTTGGAAGGTGCGGGCAAGCGCGAGGCGGACAAGGCGCGTGGGGTGATTCGCGACCATTTAAGTTTGATTGCCCCGGTGTTTCAAAAGCAAAAATTCATGTTGGGCGACGAATATTCGATGTTGGATGTAGCGATAGCGCCCCTGCTGTGGCGCTTAGAGCACTATGGCATCGTGCTGCCGAAACAAGCCGCGCCGGTCTTGAAATACGCTGAGCGCTTGTTTTCGCGCCCGGCTTTCATCGATGCGATTACCGCATCGGAAAAGGCTATGCGTCGCTAATGTACGATGCGTCTACTAAACCCTACTTGATCCGCGCCATTTACGAGTGGTGTGTGGATCAAGGATTAACACCCTACGTGGCGGTGTTGGTGGATGGGCAGACCAAAGTCCCGATGGAATTTATAAAGGACGGTCAAATCGTTCTAAATATCAGCTATACCGCTACTCGTGATCTTAAAATCGGTAATGACTTTATTAATTTTTCGGCGCGTTTTAACGGTTCCTCGCGTGAATTAGAAGTGCCGATTCAGGCGGTCGTCGGCGTATTTGCTAAAGAAAATGGGCAAGGTCTTTTTTTTCATGCCACGGAAGAAATTACTGCCAGCGCCGAAGTGTATCCGTCCGCCGCGTTATCGTCCCCCTCGTCCGAAGGGGACGAGCCACCTCCCCCACCAAGGCCCGCTCGCGGCGGGCATCTAAAAGTCGTTAAATAATTAAAAACCCACGTTGTGGGTTTTTTGCATTTACACGCTTACAAAATACGCTTGACTCTGTACTGTGGTACGGTTGTTAAGGTGGTGCCATTTCTAAGCAATCCGAGGTGGCAGACATGCGTACGATGAATCTCAGTATCCGTGGAATGACTTGCGAGCACTGTGGTAGATCGATTGAAAAAGCGTTGGGGGCGGTCGATGGCGTAAGCCAAGTAAGCGTGTCTTATATTGGTGCCAGTGCCCAAGTTGAAATAGGAGACAAAGTGGCCTTGTCGACGCTCATCAATGCCGTCAAGAGTGCAGGCTATAACGCGGAACCGGATGGCGCACCCCTCCCAACGGAGAAACTAACTGAACTTAAAATTGCCATTATTGGTACCGGCTCCGGCGCCTTTGCAGCGGCCATCCGGGCTACTGAAGCCGGGGCTACGGTTACCCTCATTGAAGCCGGTGAAATTGGCGGTACTTGCGTTAATGTCGGCTGCGTGCCCTCAAAAATAATGATTCGTGCGGCACACATCGCCCATTTGCAAAGTAAAAATCCATTTACAGGGTTAAAAAACCAACCCGCTATTGTTGATCGTAAAGCGCTGGTAGCGCAGCAACAAGCACGTGTGCAAGAACTACGGCAGGCTAAATACGAAAGTATTCTCGAATCCAATGCCGGGATTAATTTGGAGCGCGGTTATGCGCGCTTTAAAAATGCGCACACACTCGTTGTCAAAAAAACCGATGGCAGTGAAAAAGAAATTGTCGCGGATCAGATTTTAATTGCAACGGGTCGCTCACCTGCGATACCCGATTTTCCCGGTTTGAAAGGCACACCGTATTGGACCTCAACGGAGTCGTTGGTGGCCGAAGAATTGCCGCAACACCTTATCGTTTATGGTGGTTCTGTTGTTGCGTTGGAATTAGCGCAAGCCTTTCTGCGCTTAGGCTCGCGCGTAACATTGGTGGCGCGATCAACACTGCTGTCCAAAGAAGATCCCGAAATTGGAAGAGCGCTTCAGACGGTTTTAGAAGTTGAAGGTATGCGTGTTTTGATCAACACTGAAGTGAAAGATATCAGCCACGATGGCCAACAATTTCAAATGGATATCGGGCGTGAAATTCTCAGCGGTGATCGTCTATTGCTGGCCACCGGGCGTAAGCCCAATACGGCTGGTCTTGATTTAGGGAAAGCCGGTGTAACCACGGATACGAGTGGAGCCATCGTGATCGACGACCGCATGCAAACTTCCGTGGCGCATATTTATGCGGCGGGTGATTGCACCAATCAGGCGCAGTTCGTCTATGTGGCTGCGGCGGCGGGAACGCGCGCCGCGATTAATATGACCGGCGGCGATGCCGTGTTGGATTTATCCATTATGCCGACCGTCGTATTTACCGACCCGCAAGTGGCGACCGTGGGTTTGAGTGAAGCGCAAGCACAGCGCAAAGGTATCGACACCGACAGTCGCATCCTTACTCTGGAGAATGTGCCGCGGGCGCTCGCCAATTTTGATACGCGTGGTTTTATCAAGCTCGTAGTCGAAAAGGCATCGGGACGCTTACTCGGGGCGCAAGTGCTGGCCGCCGAAGGTGGCGAAATTATACAGACCGCCGCCCTCGCTATTCGCGCCGACATGACCGCCGCAGAATTAGCCGGTCAATTGTTTCCGTATCTGACGATGGTCGAAGGTTTAAAACTCTGCGCACAAACGTTCACCAAAGACATCAAACAATTATCATGCTGTGCGGGTTAAAGTTGGCAAATCTAAATAGGAGGTAGCATTATGCAAGATTTTTTTAAACAATTTTCCGGCTTAATCGGTGCCGCTATTGCGGCGGCGTGTTGCCTTGGTTTTCCCGTGGTACTGGCAGCGCTGGGCGCGGCGGGCTTGGGTTTTATCGTTCACGATGCTTATTTGTTTCCCTTATTCGTCGGCTTCATTGGATTCAGTTTATGGATGTTGCATCGCTCAAGTCGCGCCCACGCACAGCGAGCACCGTTCTGGGTGGCGGTATAGGCGTGGTTGCCTTATGGCTCATGGTGACTGGAATTCGCCCCATGCCTTGGCTGGTGTACGCTGGCCTGGGTGTTTTGGTACTGGGCAGTGCGTGGGATTTCATCAATGGTCGCCGTGCTAAAGCCGGCGGCTGCGCGGTAACTGATTTACTTTCCCCTGCAAATCCTGCGCGACGCATTGCCACGGGTGCGGCAATGAGCGCGGGTGCTGCGGTTGCGTTTTACGGTATGTATAAATCCGTGCAAGCTTTTACGCCGACGGTGGTTGCGGGCGACATGGCTTGCTGGGGAATCAATGAATGCAAAGGGACTACGGCTTGCACCACGGCCTTCAACGGCTGCACCAGTCAAAACGAATGCAAAGGCAAAGGCTATATTTATGTACCGGCTAAAGTGTGCGCCGAGCGTGGCGGCCAACCGCTGGAAGGTTCGCCCGGTGATCCGGCAAAAGGCTAAGCGACATGCTAAGCCCAGCCATCAGTAAGATACCGGGCACGGTTGCACTCGGCCTTGGCTTGCGACCGCCTTTTTACGCTGAAGCCGCGCAGGGTCGCGTGGCGGTAGATTGGTTCGAGCTCATCAGTGAAAATTTTATGGTCGACGGCGGTAATCCGCTGCGCGTGTTGGACGCGGTGACCGCACACTACCCGGTCGCGCTGCACGGTGTCTCGCTCAATCTCGGCGGGAGCGATGTGTTGGATGCGCCTTATCTCAAACGCCTTGATCAACTCGTGCGGCGTGTTCAGCCGATGCATGTCTCCGATCATTTATGCTGGACACGCCACGGCGGCTATCACTTGCACGACTTGTTACCCTTACCGTATACCGAAGAAACGGTGCAACATGTCGCACGGCGTATCCGCACGGTGCAAGACAAGCTCGGGTGCCGCATCTTGATTGAAAATGTATCCAGCTATGCCGAATTTGCACAGAGTCAAATGCACGAATGGGAATTCCTTGGAGCGGTGAGCGATGCCGCCGACTGTCATATATTGCTTGACCTGAATAATATTTTTGTTAGCGCCCACAACCACGGTTTTGACCCGCAGCATTATTTGGCCGCCGTACCGGTGCAGCGTGTACGCCAAATACACCTTGCCGGGCATCGCGTTAGCGGCCCACTGCGCATCGACACCCACGATCAAGCAGTTTCCGATCCAGTGTGGGATTTGTACGCCGACGCATTGCGTCGTTTTGGCCCGGTACCGAGCATGATTGAGCGCGATGACTGCATTCCGCCCTTAGCAGAATTGCTGGCCGAGCTGAGCAAGGCGCGCAGTATCAGCCAGCAGCAATTTGCCGCATGACCACGCTTAACCTTACCGCATGGCAGGAAGCATTTACCGGCTTCCTGCAAAACGGCAGTGGCGAAGCCTCGCTGAGCGCGCAAATTACAGCGCAGCACATCGCGCCCGAAGTATGTCTTGATGTTTATCGCAATGCCTATTACACGCGGTTAGAAGAAGCTTTAGCGCACGATTTTCCGGCGTTGCTGGCAGCACTCGGCGAGCACGACTTTGGGCGCTTGATGGTCGAATATCTGCGTGTGCATCCCTCCACTTCACCAACCTTGCGGGATCTGGGACATGCGTTGCCTCTGTGGTTGCATGCGCAAGGCAAAGTGGAGCATGCGGATTTAGCCGCACTCGAATGGGCCGTGCTGAATGTCTTCGACGCGGCAGATGCGTGTTTACTCGATCAAACGGCATTAGTGCAGTTAGCCCCTGAGGCTTGGGCGACGCTAAGCGTGTGCCTGCACCCGAGCCTGACGCTGCTCGCACTCAACAGTAATGCCGCTGCTTATTGGCAGGAGCGACACAGCAGATTACGGCAACCAACGCTCGCGCTTAGTGCGATAAATTGGCTGGTGATCGTGCGTAGTACTCAAGGCCCGGCATTGATAAGCATCACTGAAATGCAATATGCAATACTCATAAATCTGCAAGCGGGCGCAACAGTAGCGCTAGTTTGTGCAAAAATGATTAAACATGCCGCACCTCAAGAAATTTCACAGTGCGTAGCAGAGACGTTGGCGCGCGCTGTAGCCAGTGGTTGGGTGTGCGCGCTTTAGCGTCTTTCTCCGAGCTTGTCCATTCCGTAACGAATAGCAACTGCTATACGCGCGGAGTTTTTTATAGTCTATTTCCCCGGTTGGTAATGTCGTGCATAGTAATGCCGATCAAAAAACTGTCCGTTCTTAACGACATCGTTTTTAAATATGCCCTCTAACACGTAACCGCATTTTTCAAGAACGCGCATGGACGCTTTGTTTGGAGCAAGAACAGGCGCGAAGAGTTTTTTACAATGGGGGTCAGAAAAAGCAAGGGCGCTCATCTGCCGTAATGCTTCAGTCGCAATGCCTTGACCCCAATAGCGTTCACCTAACCAGTAGCCAATTTCCGCAGTATGATTTTTCCATCCGACTTGCGGCTGGGTGGTAAGGCTCCCGATAAACTCACCGTGATACTCAATGACTTTGGTTATGGCGTTACCCGCGCTGGAGCCGATTTCGATCCACCACGTCGCGTCTCGTAAGGTGAAGGGAAAGGTAAATGTGTCGACCATATATTTGGAAACACGTTCATTATTCGCGAGCTCGACCAGCCGATTAGCGTCGGTGTTAAGGTAATCTCTTAAGGTAATCATGGTTTAATTTAGAGGCGGATGAATAAGCGGTTTAAACGGCGTAACGACGTTGGTATTGTGGCGCTGATGGCATCAATATCTTTAACGCAACCAAGCGGCGCACAGCGCCAGCACGGTTTGCAATGTAACGCATCCTCCCAGCCGACGTACCAGTCTCAACAAACCCAAGATACGCGTCACCAAGGAGCGTCCGGATTGCGACGAGGCGCTGAGATTCAACTCCGATAAGGCCAGGTCAAGTTCACCCAGCGGCTCCGGGCTGACATCGGGGATGTGGGCTAGGCGCAAAAACAAGGCATGGTCGATTTCAATTCGCGTGCCGAGGTAAAGCGCAGGTAATGCCATAACAACAACACCGGACCAAAGCAGCATAGACCACAGCGACGCGACGGCGAAGGCTAGAATTGCCAGCGCAAGCAGCGCATAGGCCAAAGCAGCGAAGGCGAGTAGCCGCCCGGCGCGACTAGCCCCAACGGCAAGTTCGGATTGCCATGCATAGATACTCATGCGCGTATTGTGCCGCATGTCGGCGGATTCTACCAAGCGTGTCGTGCAAATTCTGGTGCCTGTGATTTTTCCTGGATGGCCGCGCGCTTGGATGTTGCCGATGCTCGTTTTAGAATGCGTTTACAGCACTCCGCGCTCTAGTTCTTGTAGGTAAATAAAGTGAGGGGCCTTTACACCGGCCTTTTCGCGGATTTCCACCAGCGCCGGGGATTCGAAGAAACGCCGCGCCTTGTCAAGGGACGACCACTCGGAAAAATGAACGATGATGTTTGCATCATTGTCATAACGTAATAACTGGTAACTTATTTCTCCGGCTTTTTTGCGGATGCCCGCCGCTTGACCAAAGAGAGTCTTCCAGGCTGGGTAGGCCGCGACCTCATGAATAATTAAAACGTGTTGCACGCGAACTCCTTATGGGCTGTCTGTAACATTAGCTTACACGGAATTCTTTCTTCATTTTAGACACAAGGAGCCGGGAGCCAGTGGTGTATCACATCGTCAAGCGCTACCGTGCGCACGAACGGATGGTGTAAAAACCACACTTAGGGCCACAGTTTGTCAAATTTGTAACGAATAAGAACTGCATTAATTCCCACTTCGTGGCAGCATTCTACTTTTTTGAAATTAGTGACCCGCTTTATGGATATCGCCTTCCAGAAGCGCCAGTTCTCCCGCCGCGAGCGGCTACTGAGCGCCTTACTTTCCAAGATACTGAAGCGCCAGCTTAACCCCGCCGTGTTTGATGCGCTGGGTGAGCTGCGTGTCGGATTTAGTCGTCTACGCAAACGTGACAATGCCGTATTGCGCAAAGCGCTTATTTCGCGCATCGACCATCTGGAGCCGGCGGCGCTGAGTCAGATTGTGCGCGCTGTCAATATTTACTTTAGTCTTCTCGATATTGCCGAGGAATCAATGGCGCTGCACGAACGGCGTCAAGCGATTCGTGCGAACGCCCACCGATGGCCGAATTCATTTCATGACACACTCATAAAGATGAAAGATCGCGGTATACCCTTTGATGAGGTGGAGTGCTTGCTTGGTCAATTGTGTTTTTTGCCGGTCTTGACAGCGCATCCTTCGGAAGCGAAGCGCCGGACGATTAAAGGTGCGCTGCGCAATATTTTTGTGAGCATGGATCGGCTGAACGATACGCGTATCTGCGGCGCGTTACGCGCGGAAGCGATGCAGCAATTGGCCAACCAAATTCAGATTTTATGGAAGACCGATGAAGTGCGCGCTTCAAAGCCGGATGTACGCGACGAAATTCGTGCCGGGTTATCCTATTTTCCCTTGTCTTTATTCGAAGCGGTCGCACAGTCCTATCGCAATCTGGCACACGCCGTGCGCGATGTGTATGGTAAAGCCAGTGCAGCCAAACTGAGCGTATCCGGTTTGTATCGTTTCGGCTCCTGGATTGGTGGCGATCGCGACGGACATCCGTTAGTGACCGCCGATGTCACCGCGTTGGCTTGGCGCATGCAAGCGCGCACCGTGTTGGAAGAGTATTTGCGCCGCGTTGAATCTTTGAGCGGTTCACTCTCGTTTTCATTGCGTTTGTGCCGCCCTTCGGCAGCATTTACCGCCCGCTTAGCGGAAGACGCACAATACGCGTCGCTGCGCTTCGGCGATCAACCGGATCGCCACCAGCAGGAGCCGTATCGACGTAAACTTGAGATTATGCGTTATCGCTTGCAGTGCAATTTAGCGCTGGCACAACGTGCGATTGAAGAGCAAGAACCCGAAGCGGATGCCGTCGGCTATCGCAATGCGGAGGACTTTTTGCAAGATTTGTTTTTAATCCGTGACTCTTTAATCGAGCACGGCGATGAAGACATTGCCGCCGGTGAAGTGACCGATTTAATTCGCTTAGTCAAAACTTTTGGCTTCCATTTAATGCAGCTCGATGTGCGTCAGGAATCAACGGTCCACAGCCGCGCTGTTGCGGAATGGTTGCAAGCGGGTATGGGTATTGATTACGCCGTCCTGAATGAGACAGAACGTCTTGCTTTGCTGTCTCGTTTATTGGCAGACCCGGAGCAATTGTCAGCGCTGCCGGCGTTAGTTTCGGAATCAACGCAGGAAGTCCTGCGGGTGTTTGACTGCATTGCGCGCCTGCGCCGGGAATTGGGCGCGGAATGTTTTGGTAAATATGTTATTTCCATGACGCATACGGCGAGTCACGTACTGGAAGTGTTGCTGCTGGGCACGCACGCGGGTTTAGTCGGATGCCGAAAGGGTGTTTGGTATTGCCATATCGGTGTGAGCCCCTTGTTTGAAACCATTGAAGACTTGTCTCAGGTGGAACAAGTTTTGCGCCAACTTTACGAATTGCCGGTATACCGGCAACTATTGGCAGCATCCGGCGGGGAACAAGAAATCATGCTGGGTTATTCCGATAGTTGCAAAGACGGCGGCATTCTTGCCTCGGCTTGGTCGCTTTACGCCGCACAAAAGAAAATCGTCGCATTATCGGATACACACGGTGTGCGCTGTCGCATGTTTCACGGGCGCGGCGGTACTTTGGGACGCGGCGGCGGCCCGACGCACGAGGCCGTGTTAGCACAACCACCGCAGACCGTGCGCGGCACGCTCAAGCTGACCGAACAAGGCGAAGTGTTGTTTTATAAATATAACAACATGGAAACCGCCGTTTATGAATTGACATTGGCATTAACCGGCTTAATCAAAGCCAGTACGCACCTGATTCATCCGGCGAATGAAGATCGAAACGACTATCTAGGCATTATGGAGGAGATCGCGCACATCGGAGAACAGGCCTACCGTGCGCTGACGGAGCGAACGCCGAATTTTCTCGACTACTTTTATGAAGCCACACCCGTGCGCGAGATTGGCTTATTGAATATTGGTTCGCGTCCCTCGCACCGCAAGAAAGGTGATCGTTCCAAAGGATCGGTGCGTGCGATTTCCTGGGTTTTTGCTTGGGCGCAATCACGGCATACGCTACCGGCGTGGTATGGCATCGGCACAGCACTCGAAACTTGGCGTAACAACGACCCGGCACGACTGGTCAAATTACAGGAAATGTATCGCGCTTGGCCATTTTTTCGTGCTTTGTTGAGTAATGCGCAAATGGCGTTGGCGAAAGCCGATGGTTGCATCGCAGAACAATATGCCGGGCTGTGCGTTGACCCGCAAGTAGGGCGTGATGTTTACCGCATTATTCGCGAGGAGTATGAACGTTCGATCAATCAAATTTTGAACGTGGCGGATAATACAGCTTTGCTTGAAGATAATCCGTCCTTAGCCGTGTCGTTTGAACACCGCAAACGTTATCTTGACCCGCTTAATCATATTCAAGCGGTGGTGTTGCGGAAACTGCGTAACGACGAACAAGACGAAAGTCCTTGGCTGGAGCCTCTATTGCGATCCATCAATGCCATTGCGGCGGGGATGCGTAATACAGGATAGCTCTGAGCCGTGTGCGGTAAGTTTTTTAGCAAAACCTTAGCAAGCTTGCAAACGGGATCGTGTGATTGAAACAATCCTTCAGCAATATGCGATGCGTTGCTGCATGGGATGATGGGCTTACCGGTGCTATGATTAAAAGCCTAGCCTACTTCAAGCTGGTTTGTTACGCGTTGATTGGGGCGGATACAGTTGCGAAAAGGGCATGACCACTCGGAAAATTACCTTTGGAATTTAATTATTTTTTTGGAGGCTTTATGAAAACTTATTGGTGTGTGATTTTTATGTTGTTTACGGGGCTGATGTCTCCGGCGTATGCCGAGCCGGTTATTAAGCGTCCGTTGGAGCCCGGTATCAGTTTTGACGAAGCCGTGCAGTCGATGAAACTGCGTGCCAATGCGCTTAATTTTAAGCTGGTTGCGGAGTTGCCCTTATCGAAACAGGTCGAGGCCACCACCGGGAAACCGCAGAGACGTATGGAGATTTTTCAATTTTGCGATGCCGTAACGGCGAAGGCCATGGTGGATGTCAGTATTGATTTCGCGGCCTACTTACCCTGCCGCATTGCGCTGATTGAAGACGCAAAGGGTAAAGGTTGGTTGGTGATGGTTAATCTGGATGAAATTCTGGCGGACTACAAATTAGGGCCGGACATGTCAAAGTTAGCGATAAGCGTGCGTGATGCGCTTGTGAGTATCATGGATGCGGGTGTAAAAGGCGATCTTTAAGCAGCAGTGCCGCGTTGTGCGTGAAATTGCCGTGCCGCGTGCACGCTGCCGATAAGCTTGGTATCGTTGGCTGGACGTTGGGATGGCGACTTTTCTTTTATCGTTCGGGTGGCATACCTGAAGGTGATGCAAACATTTCCGCGTAGAATGTCCTGTCTCGAATCAACCCGGAATACGCTGCATGAAAAAAACCGACCTTGAAAAAAGTAAAGCCCTTAAAGTTAACGCACGGATGAGTCACGCGGGCACTCCAGAGCGTTTTGGTGGAGGTTCCGGTACAGTGCCCGACCGACGTGAACAGCGCAAACTAGACCAAGCGCAAGGCTTGGTGCCCTTTGCCGTTAAGCTAAATGGCGACTTGGTGCAACAGATTCAGGATGTCGCGCAAGAACGCCGGATGAGTTTGAACGAAGTTGTAGCTGAATTGCTGAAGAAAGGTCTCAAAATTTAAGCGAGTTAAATTTTGAGGCGTTATCGGATTCTTGACGGGTGCTGGAACAAATTCGCTTGCGATGGGTCTCAATGCTTGAACCGGTGCATTGGGACAACCGGTGTATTTGGACAAAGAGTGCCGCTAGATTTTAGTTGGATGTCGGCGCTAAAGTCCTATCGCTGGAAATTTTCAAAATCGGCGGCTAACCATAGACACGTCCACCGGTCATACACGGACAAGGAGAAACCATGTTTCAAAACCCCCAGCCTAGCCGGGCCTTGCTGATCGCTGTTTTATTAGCGTGCGGCGTACTGCAGGCAAACGCAATTCAAACAGATGTGAATACCAAACAATCTGTAACGTTTAAAGCGCGGCAGCAGTCGTTAAATGCGACGCTTCATGCCGTGGAAAAAGCCAGTTGGATCGCGGAAGGAAACGGCGCTCATGTCGTGTACATTTTCTTTGATCCCAACTGCCCTTATTGCCACAAGCTTTATGAAGAACTACGGACACGTGTCGGCCAGAACGAACTGCAAGTGCGTTGGATACCGGTTGGAATTTTGTTGCCCACGAGTTTGGGTAAAGCAGCCGCCATACTCGATGCCAAAGACCCGCTGTTAGCACTGCGCCAAAATGAAGAAAAATTTTCAGCGACCGATGGCTTCGGTGCTGTCAGCGAAGCTTTTGCAAGCCCTGAAGCCGCTAAACATTTAGAACAAAACAGTGAATTACTCAAACAAGTGGGTGGACAATCGGTGCCGACCCTACTGTTCCGAGATTTTACCGGGCAGATTAATGTTAGGCAGGGTGCGCCGTCTCAACAGAAACTCGACGCATTGTTAGCGCAAGTTAGATAAAGAGATTCCCTACAACGCTTGTATTGCATGCAACCGCAACACGCCATCCATTAGTGGCTCGCGCCGCGTTGCTTCAGTAGTGCAACTTCCGCTTGAGCACCGAGAAAAACATAAACACCCAGTCCGATTAATAGGCCGATCGCCGTAAACATCATCCACACCGCCGCGAGCATGTTTTCACCTTGACCTAAGGCGGCCTTAAACATCAATAACAGTGATTCAATGGAGACGGCAATCAAAATCGCTGCGACAAAGCGGGTAATGGTGCGCCGCGTGGAGCTGTGGCGAAAGATGTCTTTGTGCATGAGCACTTCTTCTTCGAGTATGGTTTTGCCTAGATCGAACACAGCCAGGCCAAGCGTCAGATAAATAATCGCACCAAACGGACGTAAGTGAATAGCATCATGCGTTTGACCGGGTACAAATACTTGTGCCACTTCGGTAAAAGCGGCCCATAGTAACGCACCAACTACCGTAAACAAGCCGGTAACAATCAAACTATAGACCACGCGAAAGGCCGGCTGAAAGCGTCGACGTAACCGATCGCCCATCAAGCATTCAACGGTTTTACCAAGGTCAATGTCGAGCACAATGTAACCGAGCAACTTGCCCTGACTGTCTTTGCCGCACATCGAGGCTGAGATACACAACGTGCCGGTAGCGGTCGATAAATACGGTTCGGTTACGGTAACACCTTCAGTTGTCGTCGCCTCGCCTTGAACCGTCGGTATGAAGTACGGGCGTTGACTGCGATCTCGTCCACTCCCTTCGGTGTGTAGTGCGGGCTTGCGTCGTGGGCAATAAATGTTGTCGCTGGTTTGAATACCTCGATCATCAAGCGTGAATAAAAGCGAAACAAAGGGATAGTGGCGGGCTACATCGCACATGGCTTCGCGGAGCGCGGCGGGGTCGGTGAACAGACGGTTATGGCTAATGCCGGTCAGAATGGAGCCGAGCAACTCGCGAATCGCAATGCGGTACTCATGGTAGCGTTCAATGGTATTCAGATAGCTCATGGCAGACTTTTGCAACACCTTGGGAGACATCTGCATTACATGCATTTCGCGTACCAAGTTGCACGCTGGGCTGATCAAGGAGTCGTCAAATGGTTGCGTAATGGGGGATAGTAAATTCTTGTAAAAGATTGAATTAATTCTAGGAATTGCCTTATTGCAAAGTGCGCGGCGCGGTGGATTAATAAGCGGTTACCTACTGGGAGTGGATTCTTCAATGGATTTTAAGCAACCGAGCGCCCTTTCCTTGTGCGGTATAAGTCCGTTTTGCTTGCGCTTGGTGCATACGATTGGAAATTTCTTGCGCATGCGATGGCCGAAAGCAGCGAAATGCCACAATGAAAAAACGATTTGTACGCGTGCTGAAAAGTTAACGATTGCGTTGAAAAAATCAGTATAAAAGAGCGCTACCCAGACATTTTTTTAATGTAACTTATTGATTTAATAAATAAAATAAGTTTCGGCATGAATCATGCTAAACATCGTTACACAAAGTTAATTATATTGAGAAAAAAATGCATTTAAAGCAAACACTGGCGGCATCCGCTTTTATCGGTGCGATGATGATCGGTCAATCGACCCAAGCTGGGGTTATCGTAACAACTTATGCCGGGGCTTCTAATTTCGGCAATGGATCTGTCGGATATGAGAACGGTGCGGTCGCGCCAAACCCAAACTCGAATACCAACCTTGCGGGTGTCGGCATTGGCGGAGATAGTTTTACATCGACCAACGTGACTTACGATTTTTCCAGTACGGGCCAATTTAACGTGTGGTGTGTTGATATCTACCACTGGATGATCAACGGCACCGTTACCTACATCGTGGGCACTGGGGGCGATCTCGCTACAGAACTATCGGCCTTACGCCCGGGAACACCCAACGGAGCACAAAGGGTGCGTCAACTGATTAAACTAGCCGATCAAGTGTATAGCGCTGTCAACACAAAAGCGGAGTCGGCAGCTTTCCAATTGGCGGTATGGGCCATCGCTTATGGAACAGCGGATTCGTTAGGGGTTTATCACATCGACACGTCGGATCCGGGTTTTCACGTGGGGAGTAACACAACGGTACATTCGGATTTTGGTGTTTTGGCCAATCAATGGTTGGCTAACTTAAACACCGCCCCCGTTTCCGACAATTACACACTCACGTACCTAAACGACGGCGGGCGTGAATTCACACAAGATGTTATTGTGTTTACTCCGACGCGTATTCCGAACGCGATTAGCGAGCCGATTTCAATCGCGCTTCTCGGCCTTGGCCTAGTGGGACTCGGGATCGGCAGACGGCAGAAATTTTAAACATTTCGGCTCGCAAAGACGGCCGTTTTGAAGTGCCGTAAGCTTGCCGTTACAACCGAAATGGTTGCATTCATTCCCTTTGTCGATAGCGATAAAAAAGCGACACGCGGTCGCTTTTTTATCCAATTTAAAGAGCTGTCTGACTAGCCAATTTTCCGTTTATGACGGTACACAACGCCGAGAGTAATCAACCCAATACTGAGCAACGTTAGCGCCGTCGGTTCTGGAATGCGACCGACTGTGGGTGGTGCCGTAAAACTGATTTGGTCTTCCAGTACAAACCAGGCATGCCCGCCATTCGTTAGATTGGGGAAATTAATGGTACCGGTTTTTTGGTCGGGACTGATGGCGGAGAACGTCGTGATGCCGAGTAATATATTGCCCGCATTAAAATATTGACCGGAATACGTCGCACCAGGTCCGCTACCGAAAGGGCTTTGTCCATCACCATCAAAACTGAACAGCGGAATGTTGTTGATCCCGATGCCGCTCAGAGTAATGAAGTTAATGACATGGCCAGAAAGATTTAAAACACCGGCCAAGGTGTCTTCAATGCCATCCGTAGAAGCGATTGTAGTATCAACCTGCGTGGATACTGAGCCATCTGGGTTAAATGTGTAGAGCACGGCACAACCTGCCGCCAAACCAACAGAGGGACATTGCGTAAACAGCGGAACAGCTTGTGCCGCGTTCATACAGAACAAGGCGGCCGCGAGTGCCAAACCACTGAGTTTGTATAAATAATTTGTACTCATCATATTTACTCCATAGTTAATTAAAGTTCCAGGGATGTCGCCGCATGATATCCAGATCAGGTAATCAAGTGGCTCTATGTATGAATATAGCATTATAAATGTTAAATTCATACAACAAATGCAAAATATATTTTTTACTTAGAACAAGGTAATAGCGCGAGCTAGCAGTTGGAGCGTACATAAAGCCGTCATGACAGAAAGCTCTAAGTACTACCTGGATATACCGATGGGATTGTCTGTGTCGAAATGTAAGCGGATGCCCTAGGCGGGTGGAGGCAATTCCTGATTTTTAACCCAAAGTACGGCGTTGTCGTAATCGCTGAAAACTTCCAAATCCGCTTCAATAAAAAAGCGCTGCAGCCAAGCGATCCATGCGATCCATTGGTCATCGGTAACGATAGCGACTTTGCCGAATTGAAACTGGTGCTCGCGGGTAAATTTAATTTCCTCCCAGGCTACATCCACGGTGTAGCGAAGCATATCGCGTAAATCAATGAGCAAATTTACGCTGCCTTGCAACTTAATGTCGCGCAAAATATGTTCTTCGAATTGTTTGAAATCGGCGAGTGTAAATTCGCCGAGTACGGCGATGTTGACCAAGTTATTTTTGAAGTCAATGCTGATCATAAGGGTAGTTTTGAGTGGGAGTTGATTTGAACTATAGGGTAGTGCGTAGTGTACCGCAATGCCCCTCTGCAAGAAGCGCCCTTTAATCTTTATACGCTAGGGCGCCACAGCGCACTGAGTACACCGCTGGCGACAATCAAACCGATACCCAGCCAGGACAGCGGCGAGAGCCATTCATCCCAAAGTAAAATACCGAATAAACTGGCAAAAATTACCGTGGTGTAGGCAAGGCTGGCAACCACCAGCGTTTTGCCGATGCGATAAGCGCGGGTCATGGCCAGTTGTGCCAAGGTCGCACTGGCACCCAAGCCGATAAGGATGGGTAGGGTTTTCCAGCGGAGTGCGTGAAACTCATGTATCAACATCCAAACACCGGCACCAACGGTGCAAAATAGTGTGAAGTAAAACACCACGCGCCATTCCGGCTCGCCCAGGGCGCCGAGTTGTTTGATATTCAGATAAGCAAAACCGGCAAAAAATCCTGAAGCCAGTCCCAGCAGGCCGCCCAAAATTTGTTCCGATTGCAGGTTCGGGCGCAACAACAGAATAATGCCAGCAAATCCCACGAGAATAGCGCCGATCAAGCGCCAATGTACTTTCTCTTTTAGCCACAGCGTAAGCAATAAAGCCAGGAATAGCGGTGAAGTATAGTTAAGCGTAATAGCCGTCGCGAGCGGCAGGGCGCTGATGGCGTAGAAGAACAGTATCAAACCTAAGAAACCCGATAGGCCGCGCCAAAAATGGCTGGCGACATGCGGCGTGGCGAGCGAAAGACCTTGTACACGCACGATACCGAAGATCACGACGAGGCCAATGATGGAGCGGTAAAATACTAATTCAGCACTGGAGAAGTATTGTGTCCCAAGTTTAACGAACACGCCCATCAGGCCGAATAACAATCCGGCAACAACCATCCAACCGGATTTCATGAAGGATAGACTCGGGTTTATTTATTTAAGTGCGGAGTGACTTGCCGCCGCAGATATTCGTGGAAGTGCACCATGCCGTCTTCCATCGGCGATTGATACGGGCCCATTTCATTATCGCCACGCTGCCACAAGGCTTTGCGCCCATCCTGCATGCGCTGGCATATTTCATCGTCTTCGATGGCGGTTTCGTTATAGGCGGCTTGTTCGGCGGCGACAAATTCGCGTTCGAATAGCGCGATGTCTTCCGGATAATAAAACTCCACCACGTTGACGCAAGACTCCACCGAGGTCGGCCAGACCGTGCTGACCACCAGCACATGTGGGTACCACTCCACCATAATATTGGGATAGTAAGTCAGCCAGATGGCACCATGCGCGGGCGCTTTTCCGGCGCGGTATTGCAGTACTTGTTCCTGCCATTTTTGATACGTCGGCGTACCGGCCTTGGATAAGGCCTTATGCACACCCACGGTTTGCACGCTGTAGTTCGCGCCGTATTCCCATTTCAAATCATCGCAATCGACGAAGTGGCTCAAGCCGGGGTGGAAGGGCGTGACGTGGTAGTCTTCCAGATACACTTCGATGAAGTTTTTCCAACTATACGGGTGGTGATCGATTTTGACGCTATCCAATAGATAATTGGAGAAGTCCAAGTCGCGCAGCACGCCCAGCTGCGCTAAGTCCTGCGCGACATTGCGTGGACCGTTAAACAGCAACCCATTCCAATTTTGGAATGGGTTTTTCGCTAAATCTAAGCAAGGGTTACCGGGAAAATGCGGCGCACCCAACAATTTGCCTTGCAAGTCATAGGTCCAGCGGTGCAAGGGGCAAACAATATTCTTGGCGTTGCCGCGATCTTTTAAGATGAGCGCTTGGCGATGGCGGCACACATTTGACAGGAGCTCGATGCCTTGTGCGTTGCGCACTAACACTTTACCGGCATCGGGCCAATCCGAAACGTGATAGTCGCCGACATTCGGCACCATTAATTCATGACCGATATAGCCCGGCCCCTGCGCGAACAAATGCTGTTTTTCAATTTCGAAAATTTTGGAATCGAAATACCACTCGATAGGAAGTTGCGTCGCATTCGGGCGCAGTACCGAGGCACTTGAAAGATCAGACATACACAGTAGCCCCGAAATGGCTGTGGGAACTCATTGTTCTAAAATGATAATTATGTCCGAAATCAGGAGAACGGGCAAGGCTGGAGCGCGAATGAAAGCCGGTATGGTTAATTAATTTTCCATCTTAAGGTTTAAACCACCGGCTTTAGCCGGTCAGCTTTAGCTGCGAGAATATGCTGCACAAAGGGAGGTGCGGCATGGATTATAG
>JAYVZN010000052.1:0-31395 GCA_043783305.1 Betaproteobacteria bacterium | reverse complement strand
GAGGACCAGTTACCTCGTAAATACATCTGGAAATTTATAGTTGCCAACGACGACAACTACGCTCTAGCCGCTTAATACCGGCTGGACTCTGTACCACTGCTCCCGTGCGGTGGACCAAGAAATTGGACGCAGAGTCATATACACGGGATAGCGTTATGCAGGGTTGCTTTGCACCAACGCGAAACTCAAGGCAACTCGCTTGAACTCAGCCTGTTCGGACGGCGGTGTTCGAGTTAAAACTAAATGACCGGACTAAGTATGTAGATCTGTCTGTAGAGGACTTGCGGACGGGGGTTCGATCCCCCCCGCCTCCACCAATACAATGAAAACGCCGTCCTCGTGACGGCGTTTTCATTGTATTGAGGGCGGGCAAGGTCATCCCTTCCTACTCTGTTTTTACCGCGCTCGCTCAATCCCGTAAATAACAAGAACAAATAAAAAAACCACGAATTCTAACAACGTTACCCATATCAACATCCGTGCAATACGGCGGTGTGTCGGGCGCATCCCAAGCCAAAGTTTTTCACGGCACCAACAATACGGCCAAAACCAACCCCAGCGCCGCATGCCTTGTACATAAGCACGAATACTATTTCCCCACGGAATAAGACTATGATCAATTTCTTTCAACTGTTCCGGTTGCGCTGGCGCAGCTTGATGGTAATGCTCGCGCAAGGTGAGTACCGATTTACTGGGGTCGGATGTTGCTTGTATAGTCACTTCTAAAGCGGCTTTTAAACCTTGGCTATAGCGCAGGAAGTATCTCCGATCTAATTGCACTTCACGTTCGATTTCAAGATTGTACGTCACGCCATTCATCTCGTTCAAAGCCTCGAAATGAAATTTCTGCCCCTCCAAAGGCTCTTCCCATTTTTTGATATCCAAATAGGGATTGAGACGAAATAGGCGCTCGGTGTTTTTTAAAATATCTAATAACGTGTCCGGTGGTACCGAAATTTTTAGCGTCACCCAAGTGCTATTGTCTTTTCCTATCGTCGAGGAGTCGTTCATAAGGCATAGTTTGCAATAATCAGCGGCGCTCTGATCTTGCGGACTATTGTTTCCAACTTCATGCCCGAACGGTAACCCAAAATACCCTTAGGGCGCGGCGGGCCGATAACAGCCAGAGTTATTTGTTCTTGTGAGGCCACCTCTATAAAGCAATCCGTTGGATCGCCCATGCGTAAAATGGATTTGTATGTAAGTTTCCGTTCCGTACAGCGCGCTTCTAGGGCGTGCAGTTGGTCCGCTGCATCTTTTTCCAACAATCCTTCCACGTAGCGTCCAAAAGTATCGCGTGTCGATGCATTGTTCAACCAGTCGTCGCCTTGCATGCCCTCCCATAAATCAGGGACAACCAATAAGTGAACGATCAAGGTTTTTTCTGGTACCGCCAGATCAAAGGCAGCTTGCTCGGCCAAACGTGCGCCATCCGTGCCATGCTGGCCTAGTAACAATATTTGCGTATTTATCATATCGATTCACAAAAAAATGCGCGGGAGCCCTGACTGAACAAAGCTCCCGCGCATGGTGCGTTAAAAACCTTAAGTAAAGTACATCACACCAAAAGCAATAACAAAAGCAAAGATCAAGGCGCTAATGTCTTCGCGTCGGTCGCTCACAAAAATTGACAAACTGGTTCCACGTTCAAATTTTCGCGCTTCCATAGTCATCTCCTTTAAATAAATTCTTTGACGAACAGCAGTACTACGACCAATGAACCCACGGCCTTCAAGGTGCCAACTACGCCGCCGATAATGAGCGGCGCACCACCCGCTTGCTTGAGCGCTTTACCGGTAATCTGCATGCCCAAACCGATGAGGCCGAAAGCAAACAACCATGCAATCCAGTCGCGATAAGCGCGGATATTTTTGGAATCGTGCGTCGCCGCCTTACCAGCCTTCTCAATCGAGCCTTTGGCTACGGCATCTAAACCTTCCATTTTAGCGACGGATTTCAAAATACTCTCCTGCTGACGTGTCATCATTTTCTTGTTGGCAATCAAGTCCTTCATAGCCTGGTAGACTTCTTCCGATGTTACTTTATGGCCCTCAAGCACCACGTTCTGATCAACCAGATACTTACTCAGCACCTGGGAGTTTTCCGCCGTACGTAAACGCGTCAGTTCGCCTTCCAGCGCACGCGTCTCCTTACCCTTGAGCAGCTTGTCTTCTTTAACTTCTGCGCTGCTGAAGTATTTGCCCTGATAGTGGCCTGCAGGTGCAAAAATGCCGGCGGAACTCAAGGCAAACATGACGATGAAGCCCAGTACAAATACTGGGAATTTAGCGATTACGACCTGGGTAAGATTCACCTTTTGTGCGCCTGACTCATGCTTGACATACCAAGCGGCCAGCCAGAGTACGATAATGGGTAGGAACAACACGCGGGTGATATTGAAAATCTCTGCCACCTTAAGTGTTTCAATGCCGTGCGGATCAAATGCCAGCGCCGCGCCGGCCACCTGTGCCGAATTTAGGATACCTGTGCCGGCCCATGCACCGAACTGCACTGGTCCCATCCCCAGGAGATGGCCGACAGTAGGGAACAAGAACATGCAGCCCACACCAAAGATTAGGATGGTGCCGATGGTATAGGCAATCTCCTCGGCTTTGGCCTGAACCACTGGGGAAGCCGCCACGGTCGCGGATACACCGCACACGCCCATACCCGCTGACAGCACTGCCGTCATGGAATTGGGTATACCCATACGCTTACCCATAAACAGCACGATGCCCACCGAGCCCAGCACGAAAATACCAATCATGATCACTGAAAGTCCGCCCAACTGCGCCAGTTCCGCCGCACTGTACAAGGTGCCGAGCAGAATCACGCCGCTCTTTAGGAAGAAACGCGCGGTGCGCACGCCATTCGCGGCCCAAACGGGAATCTTGAAAACATTCACGATGATCATGCCGATCACGATCCCCAGTACCACATAGTTCAAGTTTAATATCTTGGCGAAGTCCCACCCCAGTGTGGGTTCCGCCGCCTTGCCCCAGTTGGCGAAGATCGGATCCAAGCCCCACCTGACGATAAAAGCAATAATCAGAATGTACGCGACGCCTGGCACCACAGAGACGAAATAATCCAAGTTGCCTTCACTGGCTTTCCAGACCAGGCTAAATAGACCAATCAAGACAAAAGCACCGCCGAAATAATAGGACAATTTCGTCTGCGTTGCTTTTGCGTTGTCGAACTTCGTCTTCGGCATTTTCATATCCGGCACGGGCTTGTTTTCTGTGGCAGCGATTTCAGTGGCTACACGCAATTCCGCATCGAACTTTTCTTTAACTTTTAGGTGATCGCTATAAGCAGACTTTTGCAGGTAAGACTGCATGTCATCAATCTTGCCGCTCGCATTGAGCCAACCCCAGACCAACATGAGAATGCCGATGATGAGTAAGGCCGGTGATTTGACTGAGTAAACCATGATAAATTCTCCTCCTTTTTGAGCTTTTTAAAGCCCATATTCAAAACAGCCGAACAGCGCATATAGCGGGTTCGGCCAATTTGGTTTTATATTTTTGCGAAGGTATTACTCCATGGGTAATTTGCGTGCCTTCCAGTCAGGAACACCAGAGCGATACCAATGAACATTTTTATAGCCATTCTTGGTCATGACGACAGATGCTTTATAGGATTTAAAACAGGTTCCGGAATTACAAAATACGACGTAGTGGGCATTTTTATCCGCGATTTTACTCATGTCGAACTTGTCTTGCGACGCATCAAAATCCGCCGCTTTGGCGCTTTTCTCGGGATCGTAAGGAACTGAAATTGCACCTTTGATGCTGCCCTCACCATATTCCGAAGCTTTACGTGTATCGACCAGTACGGCACCTTTTGCTTGAAGGGCTTGAACTTGCTTGGCATCTACCAGCTTTACGCCGGCGGGTGCTGCCTCAGGTGTTTCTGGTGCCGCAAGCACGAAACCGGACGTTGCCATAAATCCAAGTACCGTTAACATCATCGTAAAACGCTTATAGCTATTCATGCCGCATTCCTCCATGTGATGGGTGGTAAACTTTACATTTAACTGTTCAACACAAACTTGGTTTGAGCTTTGCAAGTATTTTAATTTCTTAAAATCTCTCAAAACTGAATAGCTCTTAGCGTGGCTATTTTTGAAGCGCAATTTTTTTTGCGTATGAACTTTCTACGCGGACTGGTATTTGATGTCAACATCAAAAATTTATATATTACATTTTAGCTATTCACGGATGACGGCAGTTTCATTATTAGCTAATACACTAAAATACTTGTGCTTGCGGTACCCGCACTACAGTGACATTGCATGGAGCAGCGGCGGCCACTTTTGCAGACACACTGCCCAAAATCCGACGCAATGTTGAAGATCCACGCGCACCGAGAATAATTTGATCGACATGATTGGTGCGTGAAAACCCCAACAAGGCATCCGCGGGTTCGTCGGCTTCCAACACATGGAAACGTATTTTTTCGCTGCTCAGCATCAGCGGTTGCGCCCAGTGCCGCATTTCAATCAAGCTCTGGATATATAGACTATTGGCCAATTCCTGAGTTTGATCTTCTTCCGTCAATATCGAGAGGGCTAATACAGTCACACAAGTAATTCGACAATGTGCATCGGCAGCAACAGCGCGACGTACGACATCGCGCAATGCTTGCAGTAGTTTTTCGTCCGCATGCGGAATATCGAGCGCCACCACGATATGTGGCGCGCCGCTTAAGTGAAACAATGGATCGAGGCATGGTATTTGTGGCGACAAAAGCGCCGCATACCAGCGACGTGCAACGGTAAATATCCCTGCTGTTTTAAGGCGATTCCCACGCTCAGTGAGTACAATTTTGTCGTAATGTGTTAGATCAAAAGCGACTTGGGCTGCGCTGGCATAACGATGCGTTGCTCGCGCATCCAGACAATGCAAAATAACCTCCTGCAGCCAGGGTGGAATATCCTTTCGAATAACGCGCGGTGGAATGGGATCAAGATATAAACGCTTACGAAAACCACTGACCGAAGTTGGATTGCCAAATGGCAAACAACCCGTAGCGAATTGATACAGGATGACGCCAAGCGCAAATATATCGCTACGAGGATCGCAGCGATTATGCAGTACTTGTTCCGGCGAGATATAAGCCGCTGTACCCGCCGGTTTATGGAATGTTTCTTCGATTAAATCAGGTAAATGCGCATGGTGTGCAAGCCCGTAATCGATGATGACTGCCGTTCCATCAGGGCGAAATAAAATGTTGGCTGGTTTGATATCTAAATGCACAATATTTTGCCGATGTAAGTCGTGCAATGCATCCGCCGCTGCGGCGATCCAACGAACTATTTCTTCGAAGCTCGAACTACCGCGATCCAGGTAGTCGTGCAACGAAGGCCCATCGATATATTCCATGACCAGATAAGGCTGAACCGCCATATCTCCTTTGGCAATATAAGCCGGCACATGCGGCCCGGAAAGCCGCTCCAAAATCATCTGCTCGATCTCAAAACCGACGTAGCAGGCAGGATGATTGCCAAATCCCAGTTTTGGAATTTTCATAATCAGCGGGAGATCGATGCCGGCTTTGGATACCCGATAGATTACCGCCATCCCTCCTTCGTGAATTTTTTCGAGGAGATGAAAGCCGTCGATCTCGCTGCCGGCTAACGGAAGTCTGTCCATTGCCATGGTTAATAACCCCTCTCTAGACGCCGTGCCAAGCTTGACGGCAGTCCAGCAGCTAGGATTTTCCTCGCTGCCTTTGAATAGTCATAAGACACTCTAAAGTAGGTCAGGCTGTGTTGCTTGCAATCAAAAAGAGCATAGCTGGCCGCTGGATTGCTATCACGCGGTTGCCCAACGGAGCCGACAATAGCCAACCATTGGCGATTAAAAAGCAATGGAATCGCTACCCCAGGCACAGGATAAAAAACCTGCGGCCTGCCTTTCGGTGATTGGTAATACAAGGTTGGTTGGTGCACATGTCCGGAGAAGGTCAATCTCGCCTGTGATGCAAGCATACAACGTCCCGCTAGCATTGGACTCGATATATAGGTCCACTGCTCCGGAGCAACCGCACACGCGTGTACAAACAGTATATCCTCGTGTAGCGCCATCAGCGGCAACGCCGTTAAAAACGCTTGTTCGGCTTGCCCCAACTGTTTGCGCGTCCAAAAAATGGCATCGCGCGCGGTTAGCTCCATGGTTTCGCACAATCCAGACAGTGCGGCGGCATCATGATTGCCTTTCACCACGATCGCGCCTTGAAGAGCCAAGTCAGCAATCATCCTAATACAAGCTACCGGATCGGCCCCATAGCCAACCAGGTCACCGACAAAAGCAAACTGCTCAGCACCGTGCGCTTTGGCATGCGCCAAACAGGCCTGCAGCGCTTCTAAATTGCTATGTATATCCGAAAAAATTGCCAATTTCATCGATGTGTCGCCACAGTTTTTTAAACATCATAACTGATGCTGGTAAGTTCCAGCAGGCACGCCGTGATAGAAAAAATTTCGTACTTGTTAGCGCCGTCTATACCATTCCAATAAACAAGACCACGACAAGAAAAATTAATGGGAAGATTGCATGACATTCGAACAACCGTACACACACTGTCCTGGCGACGGCACCCGAATCTTTACCAAATTCACACCTAGGCGTGGTTGGACGCCCTGTCGAAACAAGCTGGGCGCAGCTTACAATTATTGATTGCTGGATATCGAATGGGATCGGATTCAATCACGCGGATTCGATTTCGTCTATTTGCTAGGCATTTGGCAACGCAGCCCGGCTGGTCGACATAATTGCGCGTGGACGCAACCCCTACTTTACTCTCTGGGCCGATACCACCCAAATCGATTATGCAAGCCCTGCAACGCTAGCGCTTGGGTGAAGAATACAGATCAATCGTAATCAACTTAGGAATATATTCTCAATCACCATTTCCTGATGGTGTCTTGCAGTACTAGTTTTTTCTAGTTACGCAGTGTTGCTACACTTTTATTCCTGCACCGAAGCGGAAATGAAAAAGACCGACTAAGCCAGCCTTTTAAAACCCAATAAATCAAAGATACTTGGCGGAGAGGGTGGGATTCGAACCCACGGTACGGAAAACCGTACGCCTGATTTCGAGTCAGGTACATTCGACCACTCTGCCACCTCTCCAGGAGGCCGCGATTTTAACAGAAGCTCGATAACTTTTCACGGGCGCATGGACAAAATTCGATTCGTTCGCCAAACTCCTGTTATGCGTGTGCTGATTATCTTTGCTTTCTGCACTGGGCTTACCGCCTGCGGCAAGCTTAGCGCTCCAATTCCCTCGGTACGTGAATCGGGCGAAATAGTGGTTGTTACGCGCAATGGCCCTACCACCTATTATGAAAATGCCCAAGGTGACTTTGTCGGCCTAGAGCACGACTTGGTCATGCTTTTCGCCAAAGAGACCGGGTTTAAAGTTAGATTTATAGTCGCTAATCGATTTACCGACATCTTACCCAGCGTCCTCGCGCACCAAGTGCATTTTGCCGCAGCCGGTATCACCATTACGGATGAACGTAAGCATCAAGTTCAATTTAGTACAGCTTATCAAACTGTGCAGCAACAATTGGTTTATCGTCTGGGTCAGAATAAACCGGCAAGCTTTCAAGATGTAATTGGTAAAAAACTGCAAGTCGTTGCCGGTAGTAGTTACGAAGAACGTTTAAATAATGCCAAGCAAAAATATACGCGACTCCGTTGGGATGCCGTTCAACAACGCCAAACAGAAGACCTGCTCGCAAGTTTGGCCGAAGGCGAAATCGACTACGTCATTGCCGATTCGCACATCGTTCAACTTTCGCATCTGTTCCATCCGGAGCTAGCCGTCGGCTTTGATGTGGGCCGCCCTGAGTACTTGGCGTGGGCCTTTCCTAAAGACGGCGATCAATGGTTGTATCAACAATCCCTTGCGTTCTTTGCAAAAATACAGCGTGACGGTACGCTCAAGCGCTTGCAAGACCGCTATTACGGTCATCTTGAACGCTTAGAACAGGCTGACGTAATTGGTTTTCTTTCGAAGATGAATACGCTCTTACCCAAGTACCGTGCTTGGTTTCAAGAAGGACAGAACTTAACCGGCATCGATTGGCGTTTGCTGGCCGCCCTGGGTTATCAAGAATCCAAGTGGGATCCCCTCGCCACGTCTCCGACCAATGTACGTGGTTTAATGATGTTGACCGAGGATACCGCCGATGCGATGGGCGTAACGGACCGCCTGGACCCGAAGCAAAGCATCTTAGCCGGGGCTAAATATTTGTTGAGCCAACAAGAGGTGATTCCGCCACGCATCACCGAGCCGGATCGCACGTGGTTTGCGCTGGCATCCTACAATGTCGGCTACGGGCATTTGGAAGATGCGCGTGTCTTAGCGCAACGCCAAGGACTCAATCCCAATGTTTGGCCCGACTTGAAAAGAACTTTACCGTTATTGAGTAAGGTGGAATTTCATGCCAGCGTGAAGCATGGATACGCCCGCGGTGGCGAGCCGGTTATCTTCACCGAAAATATTCGTACCTACTACGACATTTTGGTCAAATTTGAGAAGCCGTACAGCCCCTTGTTTGCACCCGAAGTTAGCGAAATTAAACCGCTTAAACGTAAACTCAGCGCGTCTTAAGAAACTAGCGTAATTTTCTCGATTCCACCCATGTACGGCAGTAGCACCGCAGGAATGCTCACACTGCCATCCGCATTCTGGTAATTTTCCAGAATCGCCACCAAGGTGCGCCCCACGGCCAAAGCGGAACCGTTCAAGGTGTGCGCCAATTCCGGTTTATTTTTTTCATTCCGATACCGCGCTTGCATGCGTCGCGCTTGAAACGCCTCAAAATTACTGCAAGAAGAGATTTCACGATAAGTGTTTTGCGCCGGTAGCCACACTTCCAAATCGTAGGTTTTAGCGGCAGCGAAACCCATGTCGCCGCTGCAGAGAGCCATTACACGGTACGGCAGCTCGAGTTTTCGCAATATCGCCTCAGCGTGGTCCAACAGTGTTTCTAGTGCCGTGTAAGACTGCTCAGGCGCGACAATTTGTACCAACTCCACTTTATCGAATTGATGCTGACGAATCATGCCGCGTGTGTCGCGACCATACGAGCCGGCCTCGCGACGAAAGCATGGTGTATGAGAAACAAACTTAACCGGCAAGTCTTCAAGCGCAACAATCTCATCGCGCATGATATTTGTGACCGGTACTTCCGCGGTCGGAATAAGGTACAAATTATCGATGCAGATGTGGAATTGATCGTCCTGGAATTTCGGAAACTGTCCGGTCCCACGCATACTATCCGCGTTCACCAAATAGGGTACATACACTTCGGTATAACCATGCTCTTGGGTATGAATGTCCAGCATGAATTGCGCGAGCGCACGATTCAATCGCGCCAGACTGCCTTTCATTACAGAAAAACGTGCGCCGGTAATTTTAACCGCTGTCTCAAAATCCAACAGCTTCAGACCCTCCCCGACATCCACATGATCTTTCACCGTGAAATCGAAACTACGTGGCGTGCCTACGCGCCGCACCTCTACATTATCTTGCTCTGACTTTCCCAGTGGAACGCTCTCATGCGGCAAGTTCGGAATTGTCATTAACAGGTCGTTTAAATGACTTTGGATATAAGCGAGCTTCTCTTCCGCCGCCTTCAGCTCATCGCCTAAACTCGCGACTTCGGCCATGACCGCTGAAACATCTTCCCCCTTCGACTTGGCAATGCCGATTTGTTTCGAACTTTGATTGCGCTTCGCCTGCAATTCTTGTGTGCGCATTTGCACACCCTTGCGCTCTTGTTCCAACTCTTGAAAACGCGGCATATCCAAATCAAAGCCACGCGCCTTTAAGCGTTGCGCCGTGCCTTCCAGATCGTTACGCAGTAATTGAATGTCTAACATAATTATTTCTTTCGTTTGGCTTGTGCGTCGAGTTCGCGCAAATAATGTAAACGCTCGGCGATTTTAGATTCTAGTCCGCGCGGCGTAGGTTCGTAAAAATTAACTTTCGGCATATCCTCGGGGAAATAGTCTTCTCCCGCGGCATAGGCATCCGGTTCGTCGTGCGCATAGCGGTACGTATGACCGTAACCGAGTTCTTTCATCAACTTCGTCGGCGCATTGCGTAAATGCAGTGGTACCGGTCGTGACCGGTCGTTGCTGATGAAAGCGCGGGCACTATTATACGCAACATAAACGGCATTACTTTTTGGCGCACAAGCTAGGTAAATCACCGCTTGTGCCAAAGCGAGATCGCCTTCCGGCGAGCCCAGGCGTTCGTAGGTTTCCACCGCATCCAATGTGAGTCGTAGCGCACGTGGGTCGGCCAAGCCGATATCTTCGGACGCCATGCGGATCATGCGTCGCCCCAAATAAAGTGGATCGGCACCACCGTCCAGCATCCGCATCAACCAATACAGTGCGGCATCGGGGTTGGTGCCACGCACCGATTTGTGCAAAGCGGAAATCTGATCGTAGAATTCTTCTCCACCCTTATCAAAACGACGACCGCTTTTAGCCACCGATTCACGCGCAAACTCTTCCGTCACCACCGGTGTTTTACCCACCAAGGCTGCGGTACGCGTTTGCTCCAGAATATTCAATAAGCGCCGCGCATCGCCATCGGCACAGCCGACGATGATGGATTTGGCCCCTGCTTCAAAGCTCAGATCGGTCAAAGCCGTTAAGCAGGCGTGATCGAACAATTTCCCAAGTTCTTCTTCGGACAATGGTTTCAGCACATACACCTGCGCCCGCGACAGCAAAGCACTGTTGACTTCAAAAGAAGGGTTTTCGGTGGTGGCGCCGATAAAGGTGAATAAACCTTGTTCGACAAATGGCAGAAAGGCGTCTTGCTGCGATTTATTAAAGCGGTGTACTTCATCCACAAACAAAATGGTGTGGCGACCACTTTGCTCCAAAGCAAATTGTGCGCGCAAAATGGTGTCTCGAATATCTTTGACCCCGGACAATACGGCGGAGAGTGCGATAAACTCCGCATCGAAAACGCCGGCCATGAGGCGCGCCAAGGTGGTTTTACCCACGCCCGGCGGGCCCCACAAAATCATGGAGTGCGCTTTGCCGGATTCAAACGCGAGACGGAGGGGCTTACCCGATCCAAGCAAGTGTGCCTGCCCCATGACTTCATCCAGCGTTTTGGGGCGAAGTCGTTCCGCTAAGGGTGCATCCGGTTCGTGCGAAAAAAGATCACTCACCGATCACATCCGCCCCCTTGGGTGGGGCGAATTTGAATTGATCGCTGGGTAGCTTGGGGTTGCGCTCTAGCTTATCAAATCGAATGATCGTGGTTTGACCAAAGCTGTCTTTCAATTCCATTTGCTTCAGCGTGTTGCCGGAAAACCCCATGCGTACCGCAGCAAACATAGTGTCGCTGGACTTCGGTGCGGCTTCCAGCCACTCTAAGCCATCGCGACTACCGACATCGTTCAAGGTAAAAAATCGCTCGATCTCGTTGTTGCCCGCCAACAAGGCCGCCGGCGAACTGCCGAGTGCCTCGTCCAGTTTACGCACCGTCACCTGATTCAAGTCTTTGTCGTAAATCCACAGCTTTGCGCCGTCGCCGACAATCAACTGCGCATACGGCTTGTCGTAGGTCCAACGAAACTTACCGGGGCGTGAAAACGCCATAACACCGGAGGCCTGACTGGTGCTGCGGCCGTTACGATCCAGTACGGTTTGCGAAAATTGCGCACGTACGGTTTGCGATTCACGCACGAAGGCGCGCAGGCTATCGACGCTACTGGCGTGAGCCCTATTTCCTAACAACAGAACCAATAATCCTAAAATTATTTTCAAAGAAAACCTTCCTGACGATTCATGCATAAAATTGTTTGAGCGTTTTAGACCCACAAGGTTCTATTCTTGATTAGGGGACAGTACTTCGCGATTGCCATTGGTTTGCATGCTGGATACTAAGCCTGCGCGTTCCATCTGCTCGATCAAGCGAGCTGCGCGGTTGTAACCGATGCGCAATTGACGTTGTACGCTGGAGATCGAAGCACGACGCGACTTTAGTACAAGCTCTACAGCTTGATCGTACAGCGGGTCGGACTCAACATCGGCGGCACCGGCCTCCCCGCCTTCGACGCTATCCGCGCCTTCGTCGCCGTCCAAAATACCTTCGATGTATTGCGGCTCACCTAATTTTTTTAACCAATTTACGACGGCATGTACTTCGTTGTCCGACACGTAAGCGCCGTGTACCCGTTGCGGGTAGCCGGTACCGGGCGGTAAGTACAGCATATCACCCTGCCCCAGCAAGGCTTCCGCGCCCTGCTGATCAAGAATTGTGCGTGAATCAATCTTGCTCGACACCTGGAACGCCACACGCGTGGGAATATTGGCCTTGATTAAGCCGGTGATAACATCCACCGAGGGACGCTGCGTAGCAAGTACCAAATGAATACCGGAGGCGCGCGCTTTTTGCGCTAAGCGTGCAATCAATTCTTCGACTTTTTTGCCCACCACCATCATCATGTCGGCCAATTCGTCGATCACCACCACAATCATCGGCAACTCGTCCAAAGGCTCTGGACTCTCGGGTGTCAACGTGAAGGGATTGGCAATCGGGGTGCCGGTTTTTTTTGCATCAGCGATCTTTTGATTAAAACCGGCCAAATTGCGCACGCCCTGGCTCGACATCAGACGATAGCGCTTGTCCATTTCATTCACACACCAGGTCAGCGCGTGCGCGGCTTGGCGCATATCAGTGACGACCGGTGCCAGCAAATGCGGAATACCTTCGTACACCGAGAGCTCCAACATTTTTGGATCAACCAAAATCAAGCGCACCTGGCTCGGATCCGCCTTATACACCAGGGACAAAATCATGGCATTAATGGCCACGCTCTTGCCGGAGCCGGTAGTGCCCGCCACTAATACATGCGGCATCTTGGCTAGATCAGCGACCACCGCTTTGCCGGTAATATCCTTGCCCATAGCAATGGTTAAGGGTGATGCCATATCCGCATACACTTGTGAGCTAACAATTTCGGACAAGCGAATGATTTGGCGTTTTGGATTGGGTAATTCCAGACCCATGTAATTTTTACCGGGAATAGTTTCCACCACCCGAATACTCACCACCGACAATGCGCGCGCCAAGTCTTTGGTGAGATTCAAAATCTGGTTGCCTTTCACTCCCACTGCCGGTTCAATTTCGTAGCGCGTAATCACCGGTCCGGGATAAGCCGCGACCACTTTGACCTCAACGCCAAACTCCAGCAGCTTGCGCTCAATCAAGCGCGAGGTGAATTCCAGCATCTCCGCCGAAAGTAATTCAATACCGCCATCCGCCTCATCCAGCAAATGCACGGGCGGTAAGGGCGAGTCCGGTAAATCGGCGAACAGCGGCACCTGCTTTTCTTTTTGGACCCGCGCTGATTTGGGTATTTCCAGTACCGGGCGCTCGATGCGAATGGGTTCATGATCGTCCACAAAGTGTTTCTTCAACACTTGCACCGATTCTTGGCGCTCAATCTTAGCCGCTTCGCCCGCCTTACGGTCACGCCGATTTTCAATGCGACTACGCAACGTAATGAACATCCACTCCACCCCAGCGCCAATTTTTTCCATTACCGCCAGCCAGGAAGCATTGGTAAGCAAGCTAAAACCAATGCCGAACAGGGCTAATAAAAATAAAGAAGAACCGGTAAATCCAAATGCGCTCGATAACATTTCACCAACAACTGCGCCGGATATACCGCCGGGCGTATCGGGTAACTGGGCCCCCAAGTTATATAAGCGTAAATGTTCTAAGGCGGAGCTGCTAAACAACACCAACACAAAGCCGACAAAGGCGACGAACACCGAACGCCGCTCCGTGATTCCTGTGCGTTCCATGCGCCGATAGCCCCACCACACCAAGTAGCTGACAAAAACCACCCCCCAATACGCGGATAAACCGAACACATGCAGTAAAACATCGGCAAACCAAGCGCCAAAGCGCCCACCGGCGTTATGTACCGTTAAATCCGATCCGCCGTAGGACCAGCCGGGGTCGGATTTGTGATAAGTCAGTAAAATCAGCGCCAGAAAAATTGCACCGGCGATCAGCGCGATCCACCAAGCTTCGCGGAGCAGGATGACCAGTCGCGCGTTGGCTTGAGAGCTATTCGTCGGGCCTGTATGACGACCCGTATTGCGGTAGGAATTAGCCATTGATTCAAACGATTGAATAATACTTGATTATACCCACATCAACGCTGTCACAGCACATCCCACTGAACCCTGCGGTTTACTGGTAAAATTGTGCCTCGTTTTACTTTTTTTACCCCCTACCGCCTCTATATCGATTCAGGAGTTTTACATGTCCACCAAGCATTGCCGCCTACTGATTCTTGGTTCCGGTCCCGCCGGCTATACCGCTGCTATTTATGCGGCCCGCGCCAATTTAAAACCCGTTGTAATTACCGGTCTAAGCCAGGGTGGTCAACTCATGACCACCACCGATGTTGACAACTGGCCAGCCGATGCCAATGGTGTACAGGGGCCAGATTTAATGCAACGCTTTCAGGCACATGCCGAGCGCTTCGAGACGGAAATTATTTTTGACCATATTCATACCGCTAAGCTAACGGAAAAACCCTTAACTTTGATCGGCGATGCTGGCACTTATACCTGCGATGCTCTAATTATTGCGACTGGCGCCTCGGCAAAATACCTGGGCCTACCCTCAGAGGAAGCTTTTATGGGTAAAGGTGTATCGGGTTGCGCAACCTGTGATGGTTTTTTCTACAAAGGCCAAAAGGTCTCCGTCATTGGCGGTGGTAACACCGCCGTCGAAGAAGCACTTTACTTGGCGAATATTGCTAGCCATGTCACCTTGGTGCACCGCCGCGAAACCTTTAAGTCGGAAAAAATCTTGATCGACCACCTAATGAAAAAAGTGGCCGACGGTAAAATCAGCTTAGAGCTAAATCAAGAACTCGACGAAGTATTGGGCGATAAAACCGGTGTTACCGGCATACGCTTGAAAACCACGACCGGTGATAACAGTAAAAAAGACATCGCTCTGACCGGCGTATTTATTGCCATCGGGCACAAACCCAACACGGATTTATTTGAAGGTCAGTTGGATATGGAAGGTGGCTATCTCGTCACGCAAAGCGGCAATAAAGGCAATGCCACCGCCACCAACATACCCGGTGTATACGCCGCCGGCGATGTGCAAGATCACATCTACCGCCAAGCCATTACCAGCGCGGGCACCGGCTGTATGGCCGCGCTCGACGCTGAGCGCTATCTCGACCAACTTGGTAAAACCTAAACCGCCCCAACCCTCTACCGGCTGCGATGCCGGACTTACCCCGGACGACGCGCTGTTATTTCGCGATGCTGTGGGTAAGGTGAAGTCACTGCCCGATCCCGGGCGCATCGTAGCGCCGCCCGCCCGCGCTTTACCGGTGCCGCGTCGCCGCGCACCGGAGCACACCGCAGCCCCCGATCGCTTAACAGACCACGTACCGCACAGCGTTGAATCCGAAGATGATAACGCGCTTGGGTTTTTACGCCCCGGTGTTACACCGCAAACCCTGCGTCGCTTGCGGCGAGGCCATTGGCCGATCCAAGATGAAATAGACTTGCACGGCCTGACGCGTGATCGAGCACGTACGCGCCTAGTTACATTTTTGGAAATTTGTTTACACCGTGACATAAAATGCATACGCATTATTCACGGCAAAGGTTTCGGTTCGAAAAACCAAGAACCGGTTTTAAAGCAACTCGTAAAAAGCTGGCTCATGCAGCGCCCGGAAGTGCAGGCCTTTATTCCAGCGCGCCCCGAGGATGGCGGTGCCGGTGCCTTAAGGGTGCTGCTAAAGCGCGGCTCTAAAAATCGACTGAATGGAACATTAAAATGAACAAGGGAACAAATATGCCACTGACCAATTGGTTACTTATTTTGGGTGCCGTTTTACTCGGAACCCTCGCGCAGTTACTGCTTAAAGCCGGTACCAATGCCGTCGGTTCTTTTGCCTTTAGCGGCGCAAATTTATGGCCTGTCGGCTGGCAACTGGCAACCCAGCCCCTGATTCTTGGCGGCATTCTGTCTTATGGATTAAGTTTAATTGTTTGGATCATGGCCTTATCGCGCGTTGAAGTCAGCATGGCCTATCCGATGGTATCCATCGGCTATGTATTGACGGCCATCGCGGCGTGGCAATTATTGGGCGAGTCACTCTCGGCCACGCGTATTGCCGGGATTGGCATTATCATTTTAGGTGTGCTGCTGGTGGCGCGCTCATAACACTTGCCAAGCGTCACGAATTTGACAACAATGCAAACATGACTCCGCTGCACAGGTTCGACGGACACCATGTCCATGCAGACCATTCCTGATTTCTCACTACCCGCCACGGGTGGGGTGCTTTTTCAATCCAGCAAACGCGTGCGTAAACACCTCGTCCTGTATTTTTATCCCAAGGACAATACGCCCGGCTGCACCACTGAGAGCCTGCAATTCCGCGATCATTACACCGAATTTCAAGCGCTAAACTGCGACGTATTGGGCATCTCACGCGATAGCCTGAAGACCCATGAAAATTTTAAGTTCAAATTGAAATTACCCTTCGATTTACTGAGCGATGCCGATGAAATTGCCTGCCAATTGTTCGCTGTCATTAAAATGAAAAACCTTTATGGTAAACAAGTACGGGGTATCGAGCGCAGTACTTTTCTATTCGACAAACAGGGCCGGTTACTCAAAGAATGGCGCGGTGTCAAAGTAGCGACCCACGTACCCGAAGTACTGGAATTCCTCAAAACGCTGTAACGTATTCTAATCTTGCGGAGATATCGCCCACATGGCTAAGAAGCGCACTACGACTAAAACCACCGCCGCGCTCACTAAATTATTTGTCCTCGACACCAATGTATTGATGCACGACCCTTCCAGCTTAGTGCGTTTCCAAGAACACGACATTTTTCTGCCGATGATGACCTTGGAAGAGTTGGACAACAACAAAAAAGGCATGACCGAAGTCGCGCGCAATGCACGCCAAACCAGCCGTTTTTTGGATCAAATTGTTAGCGACCCGCTCGCGAATATGGAAGAAGGTATCGACCTTTCCCCGCACAGCGGCGGTGCCGCGACCGGCTACCTATTTTTACAAACCTATGCCATCAACAGCGTTTTACCGGAAGCCTTACCCAGCTACAAAGGCGACAACCAAATTCTCGGCGTAATGCTGCATTTGCACCAAGAATTTCCCCAGCGCGACGTTATTTTAGTATCAAAAGATATCAATATGCGCATCAAGGCGCGCGCGCTGGGCTTTGCGGCTGAAGATTATTTTAATGATAAAGTTTTAGAAGACACTGACTTACTCTACAACGGCGCACGCCAACTGGCCGATGATTTTTGGGATAAACACAGCAAAGACATGGAATCGTGGCAAGAAAATTCACACAACTACTACCGCATCAAGGGCCCTTTGTGTCGTGAATTGTTAATGAATGAATTTGTTTATCAGGAAGGCCCGCAACCGTTGTACGCCGTGGTTCGAGAACAAGTCGGGAACACAGCCACATTAGAAACGGTACGCGATTTCACGCACGGTAAAAACAATGTTTGGGGCATTACGGCGCGTAACCGCGAGCAGAATTTTGCTTTAAATCTGTTAATGAATCCCGACATAGATTTTGTCACGCTGCTCGGCCAAGCGGGTAGCGGCAAAACACTCCTGACATTGGCCGCCGGTTTAACACAAGTGCTGGACGACAAGCGTTACAACGAAATTATCATGACGCGCGTCACGGTTCCGGTTGGTGAGGATATTGGTTTTTTACCCGGCACCGAAGAAGAAAAAATGACCCCTTGGATGGGCGCGCTGGAAGATAATTTGGATGTTCTGAATAAAACCGACGACTCGGCTGGTGAATGGGGGCGTGCTGCAACGCAAGATTTAATTCGTTCGCGTATTAAAATTAAATCCCTCAACTTTATGCGCGGTCGCACCTTCCTCAATAAATTTCTGATTATCGATGAGGCGCAGAATCTAACCCCCAAGCAGATGAAAACCCTGATCACGCGCGCCGGCCCCGGTACCAAGGTGGTTTGCCTGGGGAATATTGCTCAAATCGATACGCCCTACCTAACCGAAGGAAGTTCCGGATTAACGTATGTGGTGGATCGCTTCAAAGGCTGGATACACGGAGGGCATGTTACGTTGATGCGCGGCGAACGCTCGCGCTTGGCCGATCATGCTGCGGAGGTGCTTTAATCACGGCTTTGCAATAACTGCTCGTAATGACGACGAAACACCGCTTCCAACGCATTAATGACCTCGACCGCGGGCTTACCCGTCATCAGGTGCTGCGTCATGTGGTCGGTCAACTCATGCAACATTTTACTGTGATCGAGCATCGGATACGTTAAGCGTAAGCGTTTAATGGCCTGTACCACGCCTTCATCTTCCGGGCGGGCGATGGATTCCGGCAGCCCGTATTCGCGTGGAATTTGTACGGCGCGCGTTGCAAGGAATTCGGCAAAGGAAAAAAGAGTTTCTTGCGCTTCGGGCGAAAGCGCACGCAAACACTCCAGAAAGTTTTTTTCACTGCGTTTCATAGTGCCGTTAGATCAGTCTGCAAATCAACGCTTACCTTTGAAGGTGCTGAGAACACATTCCAGAAAGGTTTGCAGTAGGCGCGATTGAAATTTCTCGTTGGCATAAACCAAAGAGAGTGGACGATTCAGGCGTGGCTGCAAGGGTACAGCGATCAAATCGCCCAATTTAAGTTCTTTTTGGATCGTAGACAGAGAGACGATGGCTACACCCAAATTGGCTTCAACGGCACCTTTGATGGCTTCGCCGCTGCCCAACTCCATTGCGATATGCAAATCCTCCGGCTGCACGCCATTTCGGCGGAAGTACTCATCCACCACTTCGCGTGTACCCGAACCCGATTCGCGACTGACATACGGTAATTCGGCTAATTGAATCGGCGTAATTAATTTAAATGCAGCCACTGCATGCTTCGACGAGCAAATCGCCACTAAATCATCTTCACGGCAAATATGTGAAGTCAATTGGGGATGATGGGATGACGATTCAATTAAACCGACATCGAGGGTGTGGTCCGATACTCTGAATTCGATGGTTTCGGAATTGGCAACCGTTAAGCGCGCTTGCACATGTGGATATTGCGCTTTGAAAGCGCCGAGTAAACGCGGCAGCATGTATTCCGCAATTGTTGTACTGGCACCGACCAGTAAAGTCCCGGAAATTTCTCCGGTCAATTCCCCTAAGCGGGTCTCCATTTCGCCGTTCAAGTTCAAAATACGTTCGGCGTATCCAAGTGCAATATCACCGGCAGGGGTCAGCGTAATTTTGCTGTGGCTGCGCTCGAACAAACGCGTATTAAAGTGCTCCTCAAGCTGTTTAACCTGAAAAGTCACGGCCGGCTGAGTCATGTATAGCAATTCAGCCGCTTTGGTAAAGCTTAACTGCTTGGCAACGGTATAAAAAACTTGGAGCCTGCGATCAGCCATAAAATTGTCCGGGAGGAGGGAACCTGTATTCAGAGAAACAGTAAATTTAACCATACTTCCGCTGGATTGAATAGGATTTAGCGGAAGTCGCCTACGACATTTCCCGCAGGTGTGGTATAAGGTAGCCTTTGCAATCTCCGTACGATACCGGCCTTGATCCGGTAACCATTATTTTTAAATGACTCGCGGTTTTTACATCATCATGGCGGCGCAGTTCTTTTCCGCCCTCGCCGACAATGCTCTTCTCATCGCCTCCATTGCGCTGTTAATTGAATTTTTTAATCGTCCGGATTTATCCCCCCTACTCAAATTTTATTTCACCATCTCCTATGTCGTACTGGCCCCTTTCGTCGGAGCATTTGCCGACTCGATGCCGAAAGGTCGGGTCATGTTCATCGGCAACACCATTAAAGTAGTCGGCTGCTTATTGTTACTCTTTAATGTCCATCCATTATTCGCTTATGGCATTGTTGGTTTAGGTGCCGCGACCTACTCGCCGGCTAAATACGGCATTCTCACCGAATTACTACCGCCCAAAAATTTAGTGCTGGCCAATGCGTGGATTGAAGGATTGACCGTTGGTGCCATCGTTCTCGGCACCGTGGTCGGTGGTTTATTAATCAGCCCTCAAATCAGCGGTATTTTGGCGACCGTCGATATACCCGGAATTGAAACGGGGATCAACACACCGCCGGAAATGGCCATTGCCGTTATTGGTTTTTTCTATGTACTCGCAGCCATTTTTAATCTGTATGTACCCAACACCGGGGTAGATCACAAACCGGTGTACCGTAACCCGGTGTATTTAGTGCGTGATTTTTCTCATTGTGTGAAGCTGTTGTGGATGGACAAGTTAGGACAAATTTCGCTGGCGGTAACCACGCTGTTTTGGGCGGCTGGGGCGACGCTACAGTTTATTGTGCTGGACTGGGCTAAAACCTCCTTACATCTCTCCTTGGATAAAGCCTCGATGCTGCAAGGCGTTGTGGCCATAGGGGTAGCCGTCGGTGCCATCTTGGCGGCACGCTGGGTACCGATTCAAAATTCCATCAAAGTGTTGCCCATTGGTGCCATGATGGGAATTTTAGTTATGATTATGGTCGGCATTACTTCAATCCCGCTGACCGTTATTTTGCTCATTTTAATTGGCGCGTCCGCCGGATTTTTTGTGGTCCCGATGAATGCATTACTACAGCATCGAGGGCATATCCTGGTCGGTGCCGGCCATTCTATCGCGGTACAAAACTTCAATGAAAATGCCGGTATTTTGGTGATGGTCGGTGTCTATTACTTACTGACAAAAGCCGATGTCTCCGTCAACGGCTCGGTCATTATCTTTGGCCTCTTTGTAACCGCCGCCATGCTCTTGGTTATGAATTGGTTTCGCTGTAATTTGGCGCGGGACGGGGAAGAAATTCAAAAATTATTGGAAGTCGCCCGGAACAGTTCGCAATAATATTGCCCAAAATTTATAGGACTACCGGGCGATTCGGCAGTTCGTTGACCGGTGCCGTTACCGCCGGGAAATACGCACTCAGTTGCGCATCGATTTCACGAATACCGGAGCACACACCGACTTCATACGCGCCGAGCTGCAAAGCCGCTTGCAGGTGCTGGCATATTTGCTGCCACACGACCGGTTCCAACAGCGCGTTAATACCGCGATCAGCGACAATCTCAACGCGGTGCTCGGCCAGCAATAAATAAATCAACACACCATTATTTTGCTCGGTATCCCAAACGCGCAACTGCGTAAAAACTTCCAGTGCTCGTGTGCGTGAAGTCACACCCTTCATCAGTGGAATGAGGCCTAAATTGGCTTCCACAGCAACGCGAATTTGCCCGCTGTGCCGGGTTTCCGACAAGGCAATTTCACGCTCAATTGCCGCCAATACGGATTGGGTAAATAGCCTACGTAAATACCAGGGAGAGTACAAAATATTTTGAAATAATCTGTGCATTTTCATTCCCTCCTACCATTTCCCCGAAGCGCCGCCGCCGCCGCCAAAACCGCCGCCGCCACTGAATCCCCCGCCGCCGCCCCAACCACCGCCGCCCCAACCACCGCCTCTCCCGCCACCGCTGCTCCAGCCACCCATGCTACCGCCTAGTAACACGAAGATAAACCCGACCACAGCACCGATCACGGCATATACCAGCGTACCCATCAACAGCCAGACCAGTACGGCAATTCCGACACTGGCAATTATCGCGCCTAATAAATGGCCAAACACCTTTCGCAGAAAACCGCCCAGTATAAAAATACCAAATAAAACCATCGACCAATAATCTTGAGGAGAGGACCAAGAAAGTGATTTCTCGCGCGGTGCCGGTAGGGGCTCACCCGCCACTAGGCGACTCAAACGCAAGACACCCGCCTCGATACCGCCATAGTAGTCGTCACGCTTGAAAAAGGGCGTAATGTCTTCCGCGATAATGCGCTTAGCGATAGCGTCTGGAATAACACCTTCCAATCCATATTGTGTTTCGATACGCAAGGCATGATCGTCTTTAGCAATCACTAGCAGTGCGCCATCGTCGATGCCTTTACGCCCCAATTTCCACACATCCAGCACACGTCGCGCGTATTGTTCGATGGTCTCCGGCTGTGTGGTCGGCACCAACAACACCGCAATTTGGGCACCCTTGCGCTGCTCCAGTTCGGCTAAGTTACGCTCAATGGCTTGGCGTTGCTGCGCACTTAAGGTTTGCGTGAGGTCGGTGACGCGCGTCGACAGTGGCGGCACGGCCACTTCCGCGCGTACCGTTGTTGCGGTAAGCACACTGAACAGCAATGCAAAAACACATTGCGCTAGGCTGAATCGTTGGCGGCGTGACATGTGGAATTACTGCGTTGGCTTAGCATCAAAATTGACCGGCGGCGCTGTGGAAATAGCCTTCTCATTTTCGACCGAAAAATTCGGTTTCACGGACATTCCAAACATCTTTGCCGTTAAATTTGAAGGGAATTTACGTACCGTGGTGTTATAAACTTGCACCGTTTGAATATAGCGATTACGCGCCACGGTAATGCGATTTTCTGTGCCCTCCAATTGCGCCTGAAGATCGCGAAACACACCATCTGCTTTTAATTGCGGATAGTTTTCAGACACCACCAGTAAGCGCGATAAAGCACTGCCGAGCTGCCCTTGCGCCGCTTGGAATTTCTGCAAAGCTTGCGGATCATTGGCAAGTTCGGGGGTTATTTGGATCTGTCCAACCTGAGCGCGCGCATTCGTGACTTGTGTCAGCACTTCTTTCTCGTGCGAGGCATAGCCTTTGACCACGTTCACTAAATTCGGTACTAAATCGGCACGGCGTTGATATTGGTTCAACACCTCGGACCAACCCGCTTTAATCTGCTCGTCCTGCGATTGCAGATCGTTATAGCCGCAGCCACTTAAGGACAATACAACCAGTAGGGAAAACACAGCCAACCAGGAACGACGCAACATCGCAATACTCCTCTTCAAATAAAAACCGGTAACAGATAAATGGGGGCGTTTAAGCATTTTGCAAGTTCTGCAAGGTGTGCTGAATGAAGCACAAATCTTCCCAGGCTTTGGCTTTGTCCTGCAAAGTCCGTAACAGATACGCCGGATGATACGTCACGATCAAGGCCCTACCTTGATAATGATGCACCTGCCCGCGCAAGCTGGCGATCGTGGATTCCTTGCCCAGTAAACGCGTAGCCGCTACCTTACCTAGGGCGATGATCAGCTTGGGCGCGATCAAGTCAATCTGACGGTCAAGATAAGGCGCACAAGCGCTAGCTTCGCCGTGCTCCGGATCGCGATTATTCGGCGGACGACATTTCACCACGTTGGTAATATAAACTTTTTGCTGGCGATTTAGATCAATACTGGCCAGCATGTTGTCCAACAACTTCCCGGCTTGGCCGACAAAAGGCTCGCCCTGTAAATCTTCTTCCTCTCCCGGTGCTTCACCGATGAACAGCACATCCGCTTGCGCATCGCCGACACCAAAAACGGCTTGGGTACGATGGGCGTGTAGCGGACACAGTGTACAGGTCGCTACGACTTGTTGCAGTTGGGGTAAATCGAGTACGGTAAGATCAACTGCGGTAATTTCCAAAGGTTTTTCAGCCGTTTTTTCCCGTTCAACAAACCCTGCTCGTCCGTACAAATAGTCTTCCGGTGTCGCAACCAACTGCGCCTTCACCGGATTTTGCTGTACATATTGTACACAGCGCTCGAATTCGTTTTGATCGCGCAACAAGCGGTTGTAATTCTCGTGCTGCCAGAGTTCTCCTCGGTGCCCCAGGGTGCGATTGACTTCGGTCGTGGTATAGGACTTTAAACTGTGCAAAATATCGCTCAAACGGTGTTCCCCACGGGGCTCAATCACCAAGTGCACATGATTCGGCATTACCACCCAGTCGTGCAGTACATAGCGTTCGCCGTCAAAGGTTTTGAGTGTGTGTACCAGTAATTGCGCAATTTGAGGCTGACTCAAGAGGCACTCGCCGTGTCCCGCATCGAGGTGGGCCTCGATGACTTTGGCGCGTGTTTCTTTGGGGATATGCTTTAACTCGTCCAGCACCGATGGCGGCAAACTGTCGGCGAGACGGAAAGTAACAAAATAGATTCCGCCCTCGGTTGTTAGAGGGCGTAAATTATCCGCCGGTGTCGATACGTGAAGTGCTGGCGCTACCCGTAAGCGATTTTCCGTAGCGCCGACAGCCGCAGCTCCCCGCTCGCACCACAGCGGCGATAAATTCAAGGTTTCCAACCAAGCTTGCGAATAGGGTTTCACAACGTCAGTCCCATCAAAATCGCATCTTCACGCCCATCAAGCGCCGGATAATAACCACGTCGAGTGGCGATTTCGTTAAATCCAATATCGTGATACAAACACAATGCTGAAATATTCGACGGACGCACTTCAAGAAACATCATTTCGGCGTGATACTCGCGTGAAATTTTAATTAAGTGCTGTAGAAAACGTCGTCCCAGACCTTGACGTTGCCAATCCGCTCCGATGGCGATATTCAACACATGCGCCTCTCCTGCCGCCAACATTAATGCCGCATAACCCACCATAATCGAACCGAATTCGTACACCCAACAGCTATATCCGGCACTCAGAGAATCGGTGAAATTACCCGCTGTCCAAGGAAAGGTATACAGCACACGTTCCAGCGCCATGATGGCTTCCACGTCGGATTTCATCATTGGGCGAAAAGTAAAAACGGGTTCAGGTACGGCGTTCATCGTTCGTTCGTTTTTAACGCGACTTTATCGCGAATATACAACGGTGCGGCCTCCCACGCCGGTACGCCTTGGCCGAGCTTTAATCGCTGCGCGCCCAGTTGGGCGATCTCGCGGGCATGCGGGTATCGATCTTCCATAAAATAACAAACTTGCTCCGCATACTGCCGACGCAACGCGCCGTCGGCGACTGCGAAGCCATTACCGATACCGAGCCAGTCCTGCCCTTCTACGCGGGGTACTGTGTGCGGCTTGTACAACCCCGGTGCATGAATTTCAGACCAGTCATTTTCCTGGCGCTGGTAGACTGCTAAGTACACTTCGCCCATGCGTGCATCGAGGCTAGCAATTACACGCGCATGTTCGCTTTGCGCCGCCAACGCCAGCAAGGTCGAGATACCCACCACCGGTAAATCCGCGCCGAAGGCCAAACCTTGGGCAATACCGCAAGCAATACGGATTCCGGTAAAGGAACCTGGGCCTTGGCCGAAAGCGAGGCCATCAAGGCTCTTCAAGCGCACGTCGGCTTCTGTTAGTAAGGTATCCAGCAACGGTAAGGTAAGTTCGGAGTGGCGTTGGCCGGCATGCGTTTCGCGCACTAAAACTTCGCCATCAAGGAACAAGGCTAAGGAGAGGTATTCGGTGGAAGTGTCGAGAGCTAAAACGCGCATCCCGAACATTATAAAGCCTGAAAGAAGATTTCCCTAAACCCGCAGCGCGCTTTGGATTTGCCTCGTTTTAAACAATAATTTTTAATCAATTATTGTTTTTGATTGTGCGAACGTTTTTCAGCGTTGGCTTTTTCACGATAAATATCCTTGGATATATCGTTTACATCCTGATGCAATTCTTTGCGTTCTTTGCGCGTTAGGTATCCGGGAGGGGTACTTTGGTCTTGCTGTTGTTGGCGTTCGTCGACCTCGCGGTTAGGCGGGCGATGTTTCTCCACCGGCGCTTTGGCATAAGCGAAATTCGTTATTAAAACGAAAGCTAGCGGTACATTACTCCAGATGGTTTTCATCGTATTCTCCCCAACGGAATGGTCAATCCGTGTGTCTTGTGAATAGCTGAATAGCGTAACCTCGGGGTATCAATCTTATATTGCAATGGGCTCGGTAATTGTAAAAATTTGTAAGTAACGTACGCGCCGACAACATCTCGATACATAAGACTATACCCAAAGCGCGTGAGCCATTAGCATAGAGGCCATGAAAGCGGCACCGCAACGTTTACTGGTAGTGGATGACGATCATCGCTTGCGCACCTTGCTCAGTCAATACTTGACGGAACAAGGTTATAGCGTGGATTCGGTGGGCGATGCCACGGACATGGATAAAAAACTGGCGCGCAACCACTATGCGTTAATGGTACTCGATTTGATGCTGCCCGGAGAAGATGGCCTTGCCATTTGCCGCCGCCTGCGCGGTAACGACCAACGCATTCCCATTGTGATGCTCACCGCCAAAGGCGATGAAATTGACCGCATTCTCGGCTTGGAGATGGGTGCCGACGATTACCTACCTAAGCCCTTTAACCCACGCGAACTGCTGGCGCGCATCAACGCTGTACTGCGGCGTAAAACCACGGCACCGGCGGCGGCACCGGATGCCGAGCACGGCACCGTTGAATTCGGCGAATTTCGCCTCGATCTCGCAACGCGCCAATTCAGCAAACAAGGCACACTCATCGGCCTCACCAGCGGCGAGTTTGCCTTGCTCAAGACCTTGTCCGCGCATGCACGTCAACCCTTGTCGCGCGATCAACTCATGCAGTTGGTACGGGGACGCGAACACGAAGCTTTCGACCGCAGCATTGACGTGCAAATATCACGCTTGCGTAAATTGGTCGAAGATAATCCTGCGAAACCACGCATCATTCAAACCATCTGGGGCTTTGGCTACGTATTCGTACCCGATGGCACCCTCCCGCCATGAACCTCATTCCACGCACCTTACTCTGGCGCAGTTTTTTACTCTTCGCGATTTTGATCGTTTGCAGTCAACTAATTGCCCTTTCCCTAGCACGATTCAACGAGCGCGAACCACGTGCGCGCCAAGTCGCGCAGCAAGTCGTGAGTATCGTTAATCTCTCGCGCACCGCACTCATCGCCGTACCGCGCGAACGACGACGCTATTTACTCACCGAACTACTGCGGCAAGAAGGTATCCGCATCTACCCGGCGGATGCCGGAGAAACACCCGGTCGTAAACCACGCCATGCGTTCGGTAAAATCATAGAGCGCGAGATCATTCAACGCTTAGGCCCGTCCACGCAAATCGAATTCGGTCGGCAGAAATTGCCTGGCTTGTGGGTCAGCTTCGCCATTGGAGACGACACCTACTGGGTCGCACTGCCGCGCATTCCGGTCGAGCGTAACTTGCCTAAACAACTCATTCTTTGGATTGGCATCAGCATTCTATTAGCGCTACTGGGCGCTTGGTTAATTGCTTGGCGCATTAATCGCCCGCTCACGGCCTTAGTGGCCGGCGCGCACAGTATCGGCAAGGGCGCTCAGCCGGCACCGTTGGCCGAAGATGGTCCGGAAGAGGTGCGCACTGTTGTACGCAGCTTTAATCGCATGAGCCAAGACCTCGCGCAGTTGAATCAAGAGCGCACAGTTATGCTCGCCGGTATCTCGCACGATCTACGCACGCCGCTGGCGCGACTGCGGCTCGCGGTGGAATTACAGGAAGGTAAAACCGATGAAACCCAGCGCCTGGGCATGGTGCAAGACATTGTCGATTTGGATGCCATCATCGGCCAGTTCCTCGCCTTTGTGCGCGGCACCGAAAATGAAAACTGCGAATCTGCTGATTTAAATCTACTCATTCATGCCACCCACGAACGTTATGCGCGCAGCGGCAAGCAACTGCAACTCGACTTAGGCACACTACCCACGCTGCGGCTGCGTCCGCTCGCCATGCAAAGACTGTTGTCGAATTTGCTCGACAACGCCTACCGTCATGGCGGGGACGATGTCACGCTCAAAACCGAAACCATCGATAAGCACATTGTTCTTACCGTACTGGATCGCGGCCCCGGTATTCCACCCGAGCACATTACCCGCGCTTTGCAACCGTTCAGCCGCTTGAATAGCGCACGCAGCGGCCAATCCGGCGCGGGGCTGGGCTTGGCGATTGTGGATCAAATCGCACGTCTGCATGGCGGAAAAGTTGCATTGCTAACAAGAACCGGTGGCGGCTTAGAAGCGCGAGTGAGCTTCCCGGTTTAATACACCGATAGCCTTCTGCTCGGCCAGCTTGCGAAGCACTTCTCCGAGGTACTACCACAACGTCCTGCAACTCGCGGAGGGGAGTGGCAGGAAATTACTGGCGTATACGGGCCAGACTCGCCGAGCGGAGACTCGCCCGGAAAATCTGCACACCGCTTACTGTTTATTTAACCGGCACTGGAACAACAATGATGTTGTCACCGGTTCCGCCGGTTTTACCCGTATCGCCTTGGGCACCCGTCGCGCCTTGCGCGCCGGTATCGCCTTGGGTGCCCGTTGTGCCTTGCGCGCCGGTATCGCCTTGAGTACCGGTTGTACCTTGGGTACCGGTTGTACCTTGAGGTCCGGCAGGACCGGGAACGGCAACCGGCGTAGCCGGAACATTTACGACAGTGGGTTTATCGCAAGCGCTCAAACCAAATACTGTTACGAGTGCTGCTAAGAGCATTGAATATTTCATGGTGATACCTTTCGTGTGAATAAGGGGACTAAGTGCTGGCTTGAATAAGCTGGCATGACATATGTTTTGTCAGCACAATATGCAAAGGATAGACAATCGTGTTAGCCGATTCTGTATGCTAGCGCACATAACTTAGTATTTTTGTGAAAAGCGACGAGTGCAGAAAAGCCGTGGAAATTTGTGTGGCTTTAGGAGGCAACGACAGCGGCGCTTTAAGCCTTTGATCTGTGCTTATCAGCTGATTTTTCCAGCGTCATTCGTGTTAAGCAATACTTTCTCTGAGCATTTCAGTGCTGCATCCAGCACCTCCAAGAACTCTTTGACCTCGATGGGCTTCGTGAGGTATCTAAAGAACCCCGCCTCCAATCCCTTTTCAATATCGCGCAGCATGGCATTGGCGCTCAGCGCTACGATGGGAATATGTTTGGTCAAAGGATCTGCGCGCAGGATTTTCATTGCCTCCGTGCCGTTAAGACCCGGCAGATTAATGTCCATCAGAATGACATCCGGAAGATGTGCGCGTGCCAGTGCGATGCCCAAATTACCATCGCGCGCGCTCAGCATGCGCACTTGCGGCTGATCTTCCATAATTTGCTCGACCAGCAGGAGGTTGGCCGGATTGTCTTCCACATACAGCAGGGTGCGCTGTGGTATGTTATCCGGTGTTTGCGCGGTTAATCGCAGCGGCATGCTCTCAGTAATTAATTGCGGCATCACGTCTCCGAGTAATTCAATCCAGAATTCGCTGCCGACACCCACCGTGCTCTTCACGCCGATGGTGCCCCCCATCATCTCGACCAGTTGTTTGGTGACGACCAGGCCAATGCCGGTGCCCTCCTCAATACCGTTCTCTTGTCCGAGGCGATTAAAAGGCTGAAAGAGTTGCAATAACTTTTCCGGTGGTAATCCGGCACCGGTGTCTTTAATAGTGATGCGGATTCGGTCTTGGCTACTCCGGCTGCACGATACCACTACCGTTCCATGCTGGCGGTTGTATTTGATGGCATTCGTCAGTAGGTTGATCAACGCCTGTTTGAGGCGGGTGCGGTCGGCATTGGCAAGGCAATTCTGGTCGAAGGGTAAAAACTGTATTTGGATAGCGTGTTGCCGCGCCTGCGCTTCGACCATGCTTTCGCATTCGCGCAACAATTCGGCCAGCAATACCGGCTCGCGTGACAACGATAATTTGCCGGATTCGATCACCGCAAGATCGAGTACCTCGTTAATCAGTTCCAGCAAATACCATCCTGCTTTAATAATCTGCTGCAACCGAATATTCTGTGAATCGGTGGGCGGCGGTGAGCCGGACTCCAGCAATTGGGCAAAGCCGAGAATGGCGTGCAACGGGGTGCGCAGTTCATGACTCATGTTGGACAAGAAAGTCGATTTGGCGAGGTTGGCCTTTTCCGCAATGGAGCGGGCATTTTCTACCTGCGCCTGCGCCGCTTGTAGTTGCTCGGCTAGTTTTTGCGAATCGATGGTCGCAATCACTAAGCGCGCATTCGCTTCTTGCAACATCGCCATGTGATCGTCAGCCGCGACCTGCTTCGTCTCTGCAATGCCGATATCCCGCTCGCGCGTGGTGGCAGCGTCTTCCCGTTGCGAAACCGATTCCTCGTCACTTAGAACTTGCGCTTCATCATCAGCGATAGCGCCTTCTCTGCGCTGCACATCTTTTTCTCGAGCAGCGAGTGCGCGTTCATGTTCCTGACGCGCGGCATCCTTTCGAGCCGTGTCATCGTGATTCGGGGTGCTGTCTATGCGTATTCTGCTCAAGGCTGTCTGACCATTGGCTCGCTCTAACTTGGGACACGAACCGTGGGCCGGCCCGCCATGATTCCAGAAAACTCAGGCATGGTCGCGCCGATCACAATCCCTGCATCGGTGATATCAAATTGTCGAATGTCTTTACTGTGCTCGCTACCCCGGACTTTCACCACGGACAGCACGCGTTTAAACTGACCCGCGACTTCGATATAGCGCTGTACCAGAATGGCGTCCGCCAAAAATGCACTGCCAAAGGGGCTAAAGCGTAAATCGGTGTAGCGATCTTCCAGCTCCGAAGTCATTAATATAGTCATACCCATGCCCGTCAGCTCGGCCACCATTCGATACAGCGAGCCGCGAAAATCCTCCCTAAACTCGGGTGCCAAGGCCAGCTCAAATCCCGACAGCGAATCAATGACGACGCGCTTGGCCTGCATGCGATTAATCATTTCAATCAAATCATGCAAGGTTTCATCAATCGACAAATCCAGGGAACGCGTGTCAATCACCCCCACTTTTCCGTCCTTAACCAGCGCATGCAGTTTGCGACTCAGCAATTGGCTGGGGCTTTTCTCAAACGCCGCAATTACGCCGGGTTCACCCCGGCGCGCGCCTTCGGCCAGAAATTCCGTGGTTAAAATGGTTTTTCCGGAACCGGATGGCCCAACCACCAGCAATGAATAGCCAAGGGGCAAACCTCCGCCCAGCATTTCATCCAAGCCAGGAATGCCCATCGATGCCCGCTCCACAACAGTGGATTGATTCATCGCTAAGGCAATCGTATTGCCTTGTTGAATAATCGCCCGCGGAAAAACCTGAATGCCCGTATCACTAATGCGGAACGTATGCAAGCCCGGTGCCTGGGCTTGACCGCGCATTTTGACCACCTGCATCTTGCGCACCATGGAATTGCGCTGCAAATGTTGCGACATCCACAAGATGCCGTCCGCCACGGTAAAGACGGGGCTGGATTCAGCTTCGGGCATCACGTACTCCCCAATTAAAAAGGTAGTCGCCTGCCAGCTTGTCATTTGCATGCCCAGTTGTTGGACGAAGCGCTGCAGATCGGTCGCACCATTCTCATCTTGCTTCACCGTCTGCACCACGGAGCGAAATGAATCCACAAACACCAAGCTCGGTGAATAGGCTGCCACTTCTTCAGAAATGCGGGATAAAACCCGGTCGAAATCGCCGTC
>JAYVZN010000051.1:0-2015 GCA_043783305.1 Betaproteobacteria bacterium | reverse complement strand
AAATGACGCGTATGGATTCTTCTCGGGGCTGGGCGAACTGATTGTGACTGGCCCTACTCGCACCAATGTGAATGACTATCGGGTTATTCTGATTGAATAATGAGTGCCGCAGCGATTGATTATGAAATCGGATAATTTAGAAAGCACGCTAAATTTTCACCAGGCGTTCTGCGGCCAGTGCTAGGGTCGTTTCGTTTTTGGCAAAACAAAACCTGATAGCAGATTCATCAAATGCATCGTGGTAAAAGGCGGATAGCGGTATACAGGCTACGCCATGCTGCCGAGTGAGGTAGTTTGCGAATGCCACATCGCTGAATCCACGATACTCATCGATGCCTGCATAACGAGCGGTTACAAAATAGGTTCCTCGGCTAGGCAGCCACTGCAATCTTGATGGCGCGACCCGCGCCAGAAAATAATTGCGCTTCGCTTCATAAAACGCCGCAAGCGTCAGATGAGTTGCGTGTTGCAGGTACGCAGCAATCGCATATTGCGATGGGGTGTGAACCGAAAAAACGACAAACTGATGGGTTTTGCGAAACTCCTCCATGAGCGCTTTGGGCGCCAGGCAGTAGGCGATTTTCCAGCCGGTGACATGATAGGTTTTGCCGAATGAGGAAATCACAAACGCGCGCTCGGCCAGCTCAGGGTAGCGCGCCATACTTTCATGCCTGGCGCCATCAAACACCATGTGCTCGTAAACCTCATCGCTGATCAAAATGATATGGGTATCGCGTAGCAGCTTTGCCAATTCGCGCATATCTTCTGCCGATAGCAAAGTTGCGGTTGGATTGTGCGGGCTATTGATCAGGATGGCGCGTGTTTTCGGGGTGATCAGCGCACGTACTTCCGCCCAATCAGGGCGGTAATCAGGACTGCGTAATTTTGCATAGACCGCAATGCCGCCATTCATTCGAATCGCCGGCTCGTAGCTATCAAATACCGGTTCAAAAATAATGACTTCATCACCGGCATGCACCACGGCCGTCAATGCTGTATGGATAGCTTGGGTTGCACCTGCGGTAATAGTTACTTCATGAGCAGGGTCATACTGATGTCCATAAAGCGCAGCCACTTTTTCGACCACCGCTTCGCGCAATGCGGCGACACCCATCATCGGTGAGTATTGATTGTGGCCCGCCTGCATCGCGTCAGTCATGGCGGCGATCAAGCGCGGATCGCATGAGAAGTCAGGAAACCCCTGCCCCAAATTTACTGCACCCATTTCCTGCGCTAACTGCGACATGGCGGTAAAGATCGTCGTGCCAAGATGGGGAAGTTTTGACTGCATGGAACTATTCAGGAGCGCAGACATGGCGGTGGCATCACTCAATATAAATAAACAACATGCGAAATAAAGCCGGGCATGCCCGGCTTTATTTAAATACTTGAATAACCATCCAGCGAAATTTATTCGCCGGTGGTTTCAGTCTTGGGCTCTTCGGTAATTTCCGGGCGGTCTACTAATTCAACCAATGCCATGGGTGCATTGTCGCCATTACGAAAACCAAATTTCAGAATACGCAGGTAACCACCTTTGCGTTCTTTGTAACGCGGACCCAATTCGGCAAATAACTTCAGAACCATATCGCGATCGCGCATGCGGTTGAAGGCGAGGCGCTTGTTCGCGAGTGTCGGCTCTTTGCCCAAAGTAATGAGCGGCTCAGCAACACGACGCAGCTCTTTGGCTTTTGGCAACGTGGTCTTGATGATCTCGTGCTGAAACAAAGAATTGGTCATGTTGCGCAGCATCGCCAAGCGATGCGAGCTGGTTTTATTAAGTTTACGAAGTCCGTGACGATGACGCATGGTTATTTCCTTTTCAATCTTGGCCGCTTTGCCTCAATTTTAATGGGGCCAGCCTTATTATCGTTATGGGTTAATAAATTTGCTAATAAATATGTGACTTGCTACAGGCTCTTAATACGCTGGCAATATCTATTTAGCCAAACCTGCAACGGGCCAATTTTCCAGACGCATGCCTAGCGTGAGCCCTTTGCTGGCAAGCACTTCTT
>JAYVZN010000050.1:0-13223 GCA_043783305.1 Betaproteobacteria bacterium | reverse complement strand
CACTAAGAACAGGCCATGCGTATTCTCAGCACGGCCCAAAGACTGCAACTGTGCGTGCTGACCAAAACGCGCGATATATCCTTTCACCTCGACTAATTGCCCTTGCAATAAGCGATACGGATCAGCCAGCGCAATTAACAATACTTGCTTGTAAATCGTATTAATGTTGGTTTTTTCGTCGTCTGCAATCTGTGTATCGTGCAAGTTTTGTTGCGCCGCATAACCATAGAGCTGATGCAGTTCTGACCACACACTCGCCGGTGACGGGCCAAAGATTTCGTAGCACACATCGAGAATCGCGCTTAGACATTCCATGGCGCGCGCGATAGCCAGCGGCACCAGTTTATTAGCGCCGAAGCTAATACGCCGATTGAGAAGCTCAATCAGCACCAGCTTGTAACCATTCCCTAATTCAGTAAGCAATTTTCGCGTCAGCAACGCGGCCTGCTGATTCTTCTCTGGCAATGGCAAGGGCTTGTCGACGTATTGTTGGTGCAAGGCGGGAAGTAAGAGGCGCGCTGAGGTGCGATATAGTTCCAGCAATTTCAAGCGTGCCTCGTCGCCGAGTTTGACGCTATTGATGGTGGCGATCGCATCCGTGAGCTTGCGCGCCGACTCTTGGGTATTTGCCAGCGGCAAGGCATCAAGCCATTCCCGCACTTGCTTGGGCCGGGTTTCTACCGTGAGATTCGGAACCGGCGGGTACTGCGGTACGGAAAGCTTGATATCCATCGCGCCTCGATTGTTCTTTGACTGCGATGGATTGTAGGAACATTAGCCCGGTTTGTAAAATCGGCAAGCAATGCTTGCCCGCGCAATCCGGCAATCCCCCTTCATTACAACGATGGCACGCGTGCCACTTTTTACCAACTGCGTCCGAAGGACTGTACGGAAATTTGACGCTACCGAGAGGGTACGCATCGGGGATGTCGGCATCCAAGCCGCGCATTTATTATGAATCTTGGATTGTGAATTTTTGCGCCGCCACGTTGAAGCTTGCCAAGAACAAGAAACCAACTCAGCAAGGTGCTTCATGGAACATCGCTTACCATGACCAGCTGCGCTCGATTTCCACGACCGATTCATAATGATCTTACCCGCCTGGCGGGGTTTCCGGCAATCACCAAAAGTAGGCGCCTCTAGGCGAGACGCTGGACGACTTCGACTATGAATTTGCCCAAGGCGTGAAGCGCAGCCAGATCGGGGAGTTGGCCGGTCTGGGCTTTGTGGAGCGCAATGAGAATGTGGTACTCGTCGGCCCCTCGGGCGTGGGCAAGACCCACCTGGCGATTGCCTTGGGTTACCGGGCAGCGCAAGCCGGCATCAAGACGCGCTTTACCACTGCGGCAGACTTGTTGCTGACGCTGATTACCGCGCACACGCAGAATCAGCTGAAGGCCGTCATGCATCGAGCCATCAACGCCTACCGCCTGTTAATAATTGACGAAATCGGCTACCTGCCGATGAACCGCGAGCAGGCCAACCTGTTCTTCCAGGTGATCGCGGCACGCTATGAAAAAGGCAGCTTGATCGTCACCAGTAACCTGCCGTTCGGCCAATGGGATGCGACCTTCGCGCAAGATGCCACGCTGACCGCAGCCCTACTCGATCGTTTGCTGCACCACGCACGCATCATGCCGATTGCTGGCGAAAGTTACCGCCTCAAAAATCAGCGGGCGGCGGGAATGGTCAAATCTAAGCGAGTGACCGTTCCTGCTACTTAAGCGGTATTAACATGTAATGGGGGTGTATCAGTTTTAAATCGGCGGTCGTTGCAAAAGTGTGTCAGTTTTGAATCGGCGTTGACACCTCCACGCTCCGGCGGCAGGTTGGCTTTCACGTTAAGGCTGTAGAAGAACTACCTAGCCAAAAACTGGAATCGTAATGAGCAAAAAGCGACCTCTCAAAACGCGCTGTATTCGAGGATCGACCTATCAGAATGGAGGGGTTGGAAGTCCTTCAAAAAAATGATATGTTCGACCTCTTAGGTAATTTTTCTACAGTCTTGTTAGGGCATTAGATCGGGAGCGATGAGTAATGATTGAGGGTGGGTGTTTTTGCGGTGCAGTTCGCTACCAAATAGATGGTGTGCTTGATCGTGCGCGCGCATGTCACTGCTCTCTCTGCCGCAAGGCATTCAGCGGTGCATCATCGACCTACGCCGAGATCACGGACAGTAGTAAGTTCAGTTGGGTCACCGGCAAGGACGAGCTAACTACATACACTTCCGCGCAAGGCTGGGGTCTTGCATTCTGTCGTATCTGTGGTTCTACGCTGTGCGGCATGTTTAACGGCGAGGTGCATGGTGTAACACTTGGAACGGTTGATGGTGACCCTGGTGTTCAAATCGAAATGCACACGTTTGTCGAATCAAAAGCACCGTGGGATCAAATCGGCGGAAACGCTCCTCAGTTCAAAGAGGGAGCATCCAATTTAAATGCATCGGAGTAATCAAATGATGCCCACCCCATTCATCAGCACGGACGCTGCGCGATGAAACCGCACAGTACCGATTATGTGAGACATTTAAGCTGTGGAAAACGCAATCCTAAGAAATGAGATGCTTCATGCGACAAAATCGATCGTGTAAAGCGCCGACTATGCTCGTACTATTTGTTCACGGAATGGGAAGATCGCCAATCTCAGGTTGGCCAATGCTTCGCCATTTTAGACAAGCAGGTTTGCGGACGACGACGTTTGGTTACACCACGACGTTTGAAAGTTTCAACTCGATAAAACTTCGTCTCATTACCAAGGTATCAAAAATCGCCGAAAATGAAGGCTATATTGTCGTCGGCCACTCACTCGGTGGAGTACTAATTTGGACTGCACTCAACTCACTTCCTGACCACATAAACCGCCCAAGTAAGATATTCCTGCTCGGTTCCCCTATTCAGCCGTCGCGCCTAGCCGTGCGGCTCAAGAACAACTTGTTGTACCGCATACTCACTGGCGATTGCGGCCAATTGCTTGCGTCGCAATTGCGCATGAGTGAAATCGGCTCGCTGACTGAACCCACCACGAGCATCGTTGGCGTGCGTGGGTTCGCAAATAGCCATGGTCTTTTTGGTGACGAACCAAACGACGGCGTGGTCTCCGTTGCCGAGGCCAGCGCCCATTGGTTATCAAATCAAAAGCAAGTCCCCGTTATTCATACTTTGTTGCCAGCTAGCAGCGGAGTGGCACAGATAATTCTTCGCGAGGTGATTGGTGAAAACGCAGGCTAACGAATCCACTAGCACGGACTGGCACGATAAGGCTGCGCCAGCCGGTTATGTCAAACAGTTAAGCTGCAAATGACTGATGTAGAATGTAACATGCTCAAGTATCTAGCCAAACAAAATGGTAAGGCTACGTTTTATCAAGTTGCCTGGCTTTTAGGCGTGGACAATCCTTTGCTTAACTGGCTGGTAATTATTACCCTCTTTGTCAATCGAGGGTGGTGGATGAAAGGGTGAACCCAGGAAAAACCTTCCCATTTCTCGCTGTAACGTTTATTGGAAAATTCGTAGAGCAGTAAAATGGATAGACAATATTTGCCGCTCAACCGGACCACCCACCACATCAACTGCGCTGGTAGATACCCTTCGCGCTGCATCCGGCTGCAGGTTACCTTCAACGGTTATGCGTCTCTATGCCTTTTATGAAACTCAATCGTCTTTTTTTAATTCAAATGCTCGTGCTGCTTGTAAGCTTGAATGTTTGGCCAGCATTCGGTGAGTCGCGTATTCCCATTGATCAAATGCCGATGTACGGTGGCATGGATCGTACCGTGGTTCCAGAGTTAAAATCGGGCGATGAGAGCTTCATCTCATCAGTCGTCGCTGAATTTGGTTCTCGTGAAAAAGCAAGTATCGCTTAGGTAAATCGTGGATTTATCCTGTACCAGCAAAACGATCTTGTCGGTGCTATGCGCCGGTTCAATCAAGCCTGGCTTCTCAACTCTGAAAATCCAGAGGTTTATTGGGGGTTTGCGTCTGTACTCACTGACCAACAAAAATATTGCAGTGCACTAAAAATGGTTGAAACAGTAGAAACCAAAGGAGCGCTTCAACCGAGTTTTTTGCCTGATGCAGCGCTTATCTACACCGGTTGCGCCATCGAGGACAAAATCCTTGAGCCTACGGTTCGAAAGAAATATTTAAGCCATTCGGACGAATTATTTTCCCAAGCACTCGCTTCGCCTGCAGTGAGAAAAAAGTACACACTCTTTCACTGGGTGCAGGCGATGTATGGGAGAGAGAATTATGTTGAGGCATGGAAAAAGGTAGCCCAATTCCGTAAAGAAACAGGCAAAGAATTCGACGCGCACTTTATCCGAAATCTCAGTCAAAAAATGGTGGAGCCGAAATAATGGTAACGCATAACCCGGTGCTCAATCTGACAGCCTACCAGCTACGCTTATGCTGGCGAATTCCCTCGGCGCTGGGTGCTCCGGCGGCGGGTTAGCTAGCACGTTATACGGCATGAGAGGTACGTGTGATTTCACAGTCGAGACCAATCACAAGATTCGAAAAACTTACTGAAGCCTACGCACAGCTTGGTTCAGAATTTCGAGATATTGGTAACGCCAAGCTCGTTGAGCTTGTAGATACTTGGGAAAAATCTTTATCTCAAATGCATTCCATGCTCATTAAAAATAAACCTCTAGTGAAACGGTCGGCGTTTGTCGCAGGACTAGAGCAAGGTTTACGAGAAATACCTTCACTGCTATCCGAATTGCCAGAAGTTGAACGCCGCTTGGCACTCAAGACGTTGAGTCGTGTTATGGAGTCCATGGTTCCGGGCTTCTTTGAAAAAAATCGAGAGACCCTCGATAAAATTGTTGCTCGCGGAAAAATTAAAAATAAAGATGAATGGTACTTGATACGCCATCACGTAGATGAGATCGAGGGAGATTCTTCTCAATTGTTGCAGCTCGCTGAGCTCTATAAGCTGATTGATAATTATGAAAATATCGCATAGTACGGTGTCCAACACGGACTGGCTTATAGTGGGCCGTACACCGAAAACCGAGCACTGTACCGATTTGGTTGAGCATTTTTCAGGGGCGATCTGGGCCTTTCATTCGCAAGATCCGATGTGGAGCTGTGCAGCGGTGTGTACAATCAATTCTGCAAAACGTATTTTTCAGGGTTTCAAACTTGCGGTAATCTCCCGACTCAAACGCGCCAACGCTCGGCTGTGCGCCGCGACGATGGCATCGTAACCGGCAGCACTGGCTGCTTCTTGCACTAGGGCATAGCCGCTCACCGGTTTAGCCACACCTTTACGCAGTACGCTCCAGCGGGCTTCAATGACGGCATCGCCGCCGAGCACGGAGTCGAAGCGCAGGATGTCTATGGTTAGCTTAATATCGGCTTCATCCAGACCGGCTTGACCCGGCACGGTGACCTGCGTCGCGCCGGTTTCTCGCGCAAGGTGTACGGCTAGGTTGCGTGTGATTTCGCTTTTCAGCGCTTGCGCCCAAAGGTGGTTGTCGTTGATGAGCACCTGGGTTTCACCCGAGCGCAGTACCAATTGCGGACGGTCGACGATTTCCGGCAAGCTGAGTGCGCTGATGGCGATGCGGTTGAGACGTAGGGCCGCGGGAGCTTCTTTAGCGACAGGAATTTCGGTTTGTTTACTTTGTAGTGTGTAGTAATAGGTCTTAGCCGAAGTGCTGCAGGCTGTGACGAAAACGCCAGTTAACAGCGCCAGCACTAGGGGGTTAATTTTCATGGTTTGGTTTCCTGTTTACCACGCAGTAACGCTTCGGGTTGTCGATCCAGCATATCGGTCAAGGCGCGCAAGGATTGCGCGGCGCGACTGACTTCGCGCAAAGTCTCGCGAATGTCTTGCTGCAGGGGCGCGTCGTCCGATAATACTTTTTCCGCTTTGTTCAGCGTGTTGCGGAAATCTTTGAGCGCATTGGTGAATTCCGGGCCGGTATTTTTATCCAGACCATCGACTAATTTATCGATGCTCTTGAGCGAGTTTTCCAGCGTTTTCAGTGTTTTTTGCAGATCGCCTGCAATTTGATCGAACTGTACTTTTTCTAAACTTTTCAGGATGTGCGCGAGTGAAACTTGCAGTTCTTCAAAGTTGCCCGGCACGGTGGGTAGCTCGGGCAGTGCAATTTTCCAATTCGGTGACACCGGTTTAGCTTCTTTAAAAAAATCGAGCGCGACATACAGTTGATTAGTGAGCAGGTTGCCGATGCGCAGTTGGGCGCGAAATCCGCGTTCGTTGATCGCTTTATATAAGCCGTGTTTAATGCGCTCAGCGCTCTGGGTACGTGTGCCGCCCGGGGTGAGCAAGCGAATACGCTCCGGATAGAGGATGGCTTTAACCGGGAAATAAAACCAATCGCGCGCCGGTTCATATTCGGCGCTCACCGAAATCACTTCGCCGACCTGTACACCACGAAAATCCAGCGGTGCTCCGGGTGCTAGCCCGCGCAGGGATTCTTTAAAATGCATGATGAATACTTGGCCTTTGCCGTCGAGTAACTTTATGGCGTGATCGTGATCCCGGTGTAAAGTAAAAACCGTATTTGCGGCGGGCGGCGTTTCGTTGGTGTCTTGCTCCGGAGTTTCGAAGGCAATGCCACCCAAGAGCACGGAAGCCAAGGATTGTGTTTGTAAACGGACACCACTGGCATCTAAAGCAAAGTCAATACCACTGGCATTCCAGAAACGCGAATGGCTATTAACGAATTGGTCATAGGGTGCTTGTATGAAAATCTGCACACTGACACCGTTGCCGTTTTTATCCAGTTGATAGGTTGTGACTTCGCCCACTTTGATATGTCGAAAATAAATGGCTGAGCCGATATCGATTGAACCTAAATCACTGGTGTGCAACTGATAGGGGTGTCCGGGCAAGTCGGAGGTTAGAATCGGCGTGACTTCTAAGCCGATAAAATTGCGTTTGGATTGAGATGATTTTCCGGCGCCGACACTGATGTAGGCACCCGAGAGCAAGGTGCTGATGCCCGAGAGTTGTCCGCCGTTGAAACGTGGCCGCACTACCCAAAATTGTGCGTCTTCCACCATCAGCGCTCGGGCTGTTTTATCGATGCTGGCTGTAACCAAAACGTGTCGGTGATCTTTGGATAGGGTGACGGCTTTAACTTCGCCGATATTCACATCTTTGTAGCGGATTGGGGTTTTACCGGCCTCCAAACCCTCAGCGGTTTCAAAGCGAATGGTCACGGTGCGGCCAAGATCGCCGATGGCATCAATGGCAAGCCATACGCCAATCAGAGCGGCGAGCGTAGGAATAATCCAGACCAGGGAAAAACGGTGCTTTTGTTTTTGGGGTACGACTACCGCTTGTGGTAAATCATCGGGAATCTCAGTCATTTTCTTCCTTAGTCGCATCCCAGATCAGACGTGGGTCAAAGGTCATCGAAGCCGTCATGGTCAGCAATACCACTGCGGCGAATGCCAGCACCCCGGGTGCGGCCGTGACGGTGGCCAATGATCGTAATTGCACCAGTGCCACCAGGAGCGTGACCACATAAATATCCAGCATTGACCAGCGCCCGATAAATTTTAGCAGGTGATAGAGGCGGGTGCGCCGGCGCTGGTGGTGGGGTGATCGGTGCTGCACAGTGTGCAGCAAATAAGTCAAAGCGAATAGTTTTGTAAAAGGCACGATCACACTGGCAAAAAACACCAAGACGGCCAGCGCCCAAGAACCGTCGGTCCAAAGATAAATCACGCCGCTCATAATGGTGTCGCGTTGCGAGCTGAATAGCGAACCGGTTTGCATAATAGGTAAGATGTTGGCCGGGATAATCAAAATGTAAGCGGTAATCAATAAAGCCCAAGTGCGGCTGATGCTGGCGGGTTTGCGCCGGTGCAGTGCTGAACCGCAGCGCGGGCAGTGCGCAACTTCGTCGGCGGCAGGCGGCCGCGAAACCAAGGCGCAGGTGCGGCAAGCGTAAAGACCCAGGGCGGCGGCGCTGTGTGGATGCATTAGTGTTTTAACGGCATAGTTGCCCAAAGCGTACGCGGGTTAAAGGTATTATTAAGGAACGCAAATAATGGCAGCAGCGCCGCAAAGCACCACAGCGCAATGCCCGGAACAATGTGCGCTAAATGTGAGAGTTTTACCACCGAAACCAATAAACCCAGCATAAAGACTTCAACCATGCGCCAAGGCTGCATGGCGACGATCAAGCGCAAAGCATAGGGCGCTAGACCGCTGTTTAAGCGTGAAGTCAGGTGTAGCCAGATGAGCAGTGTGAGTTCCAACGCTGGGACCAGCAAAATAGTAATAAACACCAGCCCGGCGATTAAACCCACGTCGTCGTGCCACAAGGTTCGCACTGCGCCGAATAAGGTGCTTTCATGATGGTTACCTTGGGATTCGATACCGACAATGGGGTATAAATTGGCGATTATAAATAAAATGGCCGCGGTCAAACTTAAGGCCAGCGTATGCGTTCGCCCAAATCGGCTATTGCGGTACAGCAGTGCGCCGCAGCGTATACAGGTTGCACTCTCGCCGACGAGTAGCGGTACTTCGTATTGCACTAGATCGCAATCGCGGCAGGCTATAAGTGGGCTGGTCATCTTCATCACAAGGGGAAGCTAATTCAAATGGGTATTACAACACAGTCAAAACCCAGGGACAACTTGCCAAGATCGGAGCGTTGGGCATGCTAAAATTCTGCGTTCGTTACAGGAATCCGCTATGAAAATCGGCACACCATTATCACCCGGTGCCACGCGCGTCATGCTGCTCGGCGCTGGGGAGTTGGGTAAGGAAGTCATCATCGCGCTACAGCGTTTCGGCGCGGAAGTTATTGCCGTGGATCGCTACGCCAATGCGCCGGGTCATCCGGTGGCGCATCGCGCGCATGTCATTAATATGGCGGACGGCAAAGCCTTGCGCGCTTTAGTGGAGCAGGAGCGTCCGCATTTTGTGGTGCCGGAGATCGAGGCTATCGCCACCGACATGCTGCTGCAAATCGAACAAGATGGGCTGGCAACCATCATTCCCACGGCACGTGCGGCACAGCTCACCATGAACCGCGAAGGCATTCGACGTTTGGCGGCGGAGACTTTGCAAATCGCCACTTCACCCTATTGCTTCGCGGCGAATCAGGTTGAACTGCAAGCGGCGATTGATGCTGGTATCGGTTATCCCTGCATCGTTAAGCCGGTGATGTCGTCTTCCGGTAAAGGCCAGTCGAAAGTCGACGGCCCCGCCGGTGTAAAAGCCGCGTGGGACTACGCAGCCAGCGGCGGGCGGGTGGATAAAGGCCAAGTCATCGTCGAAGGTTTCATCGATTTTGAATACGAAATCACGCTCCTAACGGTACGTGCGCTGGGACGCTCCGGCCAAATTGAAACGCATTTTTGTGAACCCATCGGCCATGTGCAGGTGAAGGGCGATTACGTGGAAAGCTGGCAACCGCAGCCGATGAGCGCCGCTGCGCTAGCGCAAGCACGCGATATCGCCCGGCGCGTGACGGAAAACCTCGGTGGGCGCGGTCTGTTCGGCGTGGAGCTATTCGTTAAAGGCGATCAAGTGTGGTTTTCGGAAGTCAGCCCACGCCCACACGATACCGGTATGGTGACGATGTGTACCCAAGCACAAAACGAATTCGATCTGCATGCTAGGGCGATTCTCGGTTTGCCGGTGGATACCCGTTTGCGTGAGCCGGGCGCTAGCGCCGTGATCTACGGTGGTTTGGAGGCCGAGGGAATTGCCTTTGAAGGTCTGGCTGAGGCACTCGCCGTAGCGCAAAGCGACCTGCGCTTGTTCGGTAAACCGGTGAGCTTTGAGCGTCGACGTATGGGCGTTGCGCTGGCGAACGGTCGAGATATCGATGAAGCGCGTACGCGGGCGAAATCGGCGGCGAGTTTGGTTAAGCCGGTACGCTAAGCCGTTCTCTGCGTTGTCGGTAACCTCGACCAGCATAAGTCCAATTTTTGAATTTAAGGTTAAACATGCAATCCCATTACGACCGTTTAGGCGGGGAAGTTGTCGTACGCAAATTAGTCGATCAATTCTACGATCGAATGGAGTGCCAGCCGGAGTACAACGACATTCGCAAACTACACCCGGAGGATATGACCGACTCGCGTCGAAAGCTCTTTATGTTTCTCAGCGGCTGGATGGGCGGCCCGGCGCTCTATGTTGAGGCTTATGGGAATCCTATGCTGCGCGCACGGCATTTACCGTTTCCCATCGGCATCGCCGAGCGTGACCAATGGCTGGGGTGTATGCGGCAGGCCCTGCAAGACCTGGGTATCGAGGAGTCTTTGCAGCAAACGTTAGCGCAAGCGTTTGCTAAGACGGCGGATCATATGCGCAACAAAGAAGGCTAAGCGTACTTAAACTGCTTATGTTTTCCTTACAAAAGATTCACTCTTGCTTGGCAGGTTCGGTGCTATAAATGCCAGCATCGGCACTTAAGGAAGATAAAGAAAGGGTAAAACATGAAGCAAACATTATTAGCCGCATTGGTTTTTTCCGTATCCGCGTGGGCCATGCCAGCCGTCGCACTCGATGGTGAAGCCATCGTGGGTGGTGCGTTGGGCGGTGCCGCCGGTGCGGCGGTTGGTTCTGCCGTCGGTGGGCGCAATGGCGCAATTATCGGTGCCGGCGTGGGCGGTGCAGCGGGTGCGGCTGTTGCGACTTCGGGTCGCCGGGAACGGCATCGCGAAGTCGTGTATGAAGATGAGCACCATGACCACGGTCGCCATCGCGGACATTACAAAAATAGGCACCGCGAACACCACGAACACGAACACGACGACGAATAAATCGCCGTTCGCATCGTTGTAGTTAAAAAGCCCGGCCCTGTGCCGGGCTTTTTAATGCGCGTTTATCGCCTAATGTATAATGGACGAAATATTTAGAAACTATCGTTGCGGGCCATCCAATTAGGCTTGCGACAGAATCCGGTGAATGAAAACCCCTAAAAGAATTGAACCGTTGATTGAAGACGGTCTGGTTGACGAAGTGATCCGCCAACTCATGAGCGGCAAAGAGGCTATGGTGTTTGTGGTGCGTTGCGGCGAAGAGATACGCTGTGCCAAGGTCTACAAAGAAGCCAACAAGCGCAGTTTTCGCCAGAGCACGGATTACACCGAAGGTCGCAAAGTCAAAAATAGCCGTCGCGCCCGCGCCATGGAAAAAGGCAGCAGCTACGGGCGCAAAGCGCAGGAAGAAGCTTGGCAAAGCGCCGAGGTGGATGCCTTGTATAAACTTGCGGCGGCAGGTGTGCGCGTGCCCAAGCCGTTTAATTTCCATGAAGGCGTGCTGCTGATGGAGTTGCTGACCGACAGCGAAGGCAACGCCGCGCCACGCTTGAATGATGTCGCGCTGAGCCCGGAAACAGCGCGTGAGTACCACCAGATATTAATCCGGCAAGTCGTGCGCATGCTATGCGCCGGCATCGTGCACGGAGATCTATCCGAATACAACGTACTGGTTGACACCAGCGGGCCGGTCATCATCGACCTGCCGCAAGCCATCGATGCCGCCGCCAACAACCAAGCCTGCAAAATGCTGCTGCGCGATGTAACGAACCTTGCGACTTACTTTGGACGTTCTGCACCGGAGTTGTTAACGACGGATTATGGTATGGAAATCTGGTCGCTCTATCAGAGCAGCCAACTCAAACCGGAAAGTGTGTTGACTGGGCGCTTCGAGCGCAGCGAGGCTACAGTGGACCTTGAAAGCGTGATGCGCGAAATCAACGACACGCTCAAAGATGAAGAGCGGCGTAAGCTTTTTTCTGCGCAATAATTCAATAAACGGCGCTACTTAAACCCTTGGTATTCGCGCAATATTAGCTGGCAGGACTACTTTGCGGCATTTAATGATGCTTATATTGGACAATATTAAACGGCAATAAAAAAGATATATATACCTTGATATCAGCGAAACATAACCTAGTATCCAACTGTTGTGATCATTTTTATTTCAAACAAGCAGGATAAGTGCATGGGGGTGCCTTTATGCGATAAGGATGAGAATGCTTGCATGGTATTGCTTGGTGCGGTCAGAGAAGGAACTACTAAGGGGGTACGATTATGTTCGATACGTGGCTGAAAGATGGTTTGCACAATCGAGTATCGCAGTTACAGATTAAACCGTCCGTGATGATTCAAGTGCTCGTTCTGCTGCTAGGATTGCTAAGCAATGGAATGGCTCTGGCCCTGGGCGCACCGAATGTTTGTTCTTGGAGAAACAACTTCATCGCGGTCGGATCAATGGCGGCGCCACGCGCAGGACATGTCGCGACGGTGTTGGCGGACCGCAGTATCTTGGTGACTGGCGGTAGCACACCGACGACAACGGTCAGAACCTCCGAGCGCTTCGACCTGGGTACCGGACTATTTTCCCCCACGCAAATTTTGACTACGCCACGCTATTTTCATACGGGAACGTTGCTCAATTCCGGCAAGGTGTTGCTCGCCGGCGGCAGTATCGGCGGCGGTAGCGGTGGGGCGCTTGCAAGTGCGGAGTTGTTCGATCCGGCTACCAATGCCTATTCTCCCACTGGATCTTTGGCCAAGGCGCGCGTCGATCACACGGCAACCCTGTTGAGCGATGGTCGGGTATTGATCGTCGGTGGCTCCGGGCCTACTGCGGGCTCAATCGCCGAGGTTGAACTGTATGATCCGGCTTCCGGACAGTTCAGTGTCGTTGCCAGCCTGGCGATGCCGCGCGCGCACCATACGGCAACGCACCTGCCCCAGGCGACGACCGGCAGCGATGAGATACTGATCGTTGGCGGCACGGGCTTATCCGGGACGACAACCAGCGTTGAAATTCTGACTTACAACAATGCGACGCGAGCAGTCAGTGTCCGGGCTGCACCGGCGCTGGCTGCTGCGCGCCAAGACCATGCAGCAACTTTATTGGCAGACGGTAGCGTGCTCATCACGGGCGGCTCAGACCGCAACAATCAGCCAGTGGCTGTAGTGGAACACTGGATCGGGACTGGATTCAGCCCCGCAGGCGTTTTGAACCATCCGCGCATGAGCCACTTCGCTACGCTGTTGCCGACCGGTCAGGTGCTGATTGCCGGTGGACTGGATTCACAGGCAGTTGCGCCGACGGAGTTATATACGCCGGGATACGGCTTCAGAGATATCGGCAACATGGTGACACCACGTTTCTATGCCGCCGCTGCGGCATTGCCGAATGGGCAAGTTTTGTACGTCGGTGGTTACGATGCCTCTTTCCTGAATCAGGTATCCAGTGCGGAA
>JAYVZN010000049.1:0-2033 GCA_043783305.1 Betaproteobacteria bacterium | reverse complement strand
ACAACCCTAACTCGCCGTCCATTAAATACGCTGTATTGTCCGTGCAATATCGAAAATATCTAGTTCGGTTTGCGCTGTTCCAAGCCGCCTTGATTGTTCTTCGTTTTCGCTCAGATGCAGCAACCATCGAAAACTTGGCCGTTTCTTCGAGAGATTATTAATTCATCAAAGGTGCCGGTGGCCGATTTCACCGGCTACGTGTCATTACTGGCCATATCCCGGCTTGACCCCTTCTACAGCGTAAACGTCCCACATTAGCGGCCGAGCGTAAGCGAGGTCTGGTGCCTGCACCAGCAGGCGCGGTCTCGATGCGGTTGTTGGACGAAGCCGCTCCGCGGCAGAAAAATCTCCGTGCCCATGTAAAACTCCGGTACCTGCCCAATTCCGGGTGTCACTGAAGGAGTTTACAGTGGATGCTCCTTCCTGATTACACGTAACGCGGAGGTGTGCGGCGCCGACTACGAAAGTATCCGGATACATGCTGCGTTGTCTCCGGCGTCCGCGCGAGCGAATTGGTAGCGGTCAACATCATATTAATCGGGGCAAGCAACAACTTGGAGCGCCTTGGGCAGCAATGGCAACATATGTGTCATCCGCCAGACCTGAGAAGTCTTTGGCGATGATTTGCCTGGCGATTTACTCCAAGCCTCAGAAATACAAATCATCTACTGAATAATTATTTTACTATTCACTTGTCATGAAATAGTATTCGGTTCAATGATCAAAACTGCCCAAGCAACCACTGCCAAGGACGTGCGTGAGCGCGTGCTCGCCGCTGCGTTGGGGCGATTCGCCCAGTATGGTTACAACAAAACCACCATGGCCGAGATCGCCAAGGATTGTGATATGTCCGCCGCGAATCTCTATCGATTTTTCGAGGACAAACAGGCAATCGGCGCTGCGCTTGCGCACCAAACACTTGCTGAAAAAGAACGCCGCCTACGGGATGTCATCGTGCAACCAGGGCTGAGCGCCACCCAGCGCGTTGAAGCCTTTGTGCGCGCCTTATTCCGCAATATGTACGAACAATTTAACGATAAGCCACGTATTGGCGAGTTGGTTGAAATGATCTCACGTGAGCGCCTGGACATTATCGGCCAGCACAAAGAAGTGACGCGTTCGTTACTGGCCACGATTTTGGCGCAAGGAAATGCAAGCGGTGAGTTCGATGTGGACGATCCATCGGCTAGCGCTGAAACGGTGTTGGTAGCGACCACGGTTTTTTGTGTGCCGTATTTTCTTCATTGGTACTCCAAGGAAAAATTCGAACAACTGTTTAAGCAAATGATGGAATTAATCGTGCGCGGCCTGGAGAAGCGCTGATATTTTTTTGATCTACGTGTGATTACTGTATGTATTATTCATTATTTAGTCGTGGGTGGTACAGTAAAAATCGAGTCTGAACCAACCTATCACGGCACCTGAAACAATCATCCATTCCTGGGTGGTTCTAACCGAAGAACAGGAGGAAGCGCGTCATGAACAAAGCAAGGAATTGGTTGCGGCTGTATGTGGAATTAATTCTCCGTTGGCGCGGTTTATTTAGTGATGCTAGCGATTCTCGGCGTGACCGTGTTCCTCGGTGCGCAGATATCCAACCTAAAAATCGATATGGACCCTGATCTCTGGGCACCGCAGTCGCACCCCTACGTCAAAGCCACTAAGTTACTCGAAAGTGTTTTTGGCGGCCGCAATTTTACAATGATCGGCATCGCCCCCAAAGAAGGGGACATTTACCAGCCTGCGATCCTTGCAAAAATTCAACGCATCCAAGCCGGGATCGAGGCGATTCCGGAAGCCATCCGCCACAACATCAACAGCCTCGCTGCGCGCCAAGCCAAAGAAATTATCGGCACGGCTGACGGTATGCAGGTGCGCGGCTTGCTGGATACCCTGCCGCAATCTCCTGAAGACATCGCGCGCCTGAAGGCAGCCGTCGCATCCAATCCTATTTACATCAATGCGCTCGTCTCGCCAGACGGCAAAACTGCCGCCGTACTCGCCGATTTTAAAATCAACAAAGACAATCCCAG
>JAYVZN010000048.1:0-92200 GCA_043783305.1 Betaproteobacteria bacterium | reverse complement strand
AGGTATTTCGCAACGACGAAATCAGTCTGGAGCAAATTGCCGCACTCAAACCGGATTACCTCGTGCTATCGCCCGGCCCCTGTACGCCGAATGAAGCGGGTGTTTCCGTGCCGGCGATCAAACAATTCGCCGGGCAAATTCCGATTTTGGGCGTGTGTTTGGGGCACCAGAGCATCGGCCAAGCCTTCGGTGGCAAAATCGTGCATGCCAAGCAACTCATGCATGGCAAGACCTCGGAGATTCACCATCAGGGCAACAGCGTATTTGCCGGGTTGCCGAGCCCGTTCACCGCGACGCGTTACCATTCTTTGGTGATCGAGCGCGCGTCTATTCCCGCGTGCCTGGAAATCACGGCGTGGACGGATGATGGCGAGATCATGGGCGTACAGCATAAAACGCTGGCGGTGGAAGGCGTACAGTTTCACCCGGAATCGATTCTCACCGAACATGGGCATGCGCTGTTGGAGAATTTTTTAAAAAGGTGGAAATAAATGGATGGCTACATTTTGGTGGGTAATCGGTAATGGATGCTCAAGCCGCGCTCGCGACGCTGATTGAAAAACGCGATCTTACGCACGATGAAATGTTTTCCGTTATGCACCAAATCATGTCGGGTGAGATGACACCGGTGCAAATGGCCGGTATTTTAATTGGCTTGCGCACCAAGGGTGAGAGCGTGACGGAAATCGCGGCAGCGGCCCAGGTCATGCGCGAGCTTGCAACCAAAGTGCCGCTGAGCGGCGAAGCGCATCTGGTCGATACCTGCGGCACCGGCGGCGACGGCGCACACACGTTTAATATTTCCACCGCCAGTGCTTTGGTCGCGGCGGCGGGCGGTGCCAAAGTCGCCAAGCACGGGGGGCGTTCGGTTTCCAGTACCTGCGGTAGTGCAGATGTATTGGAAGCGCTGGGTGTTAACGTCAACCTCACCCCGGATCAAGTGGCGCAAAGCGTGCGCGAAATCGGTGTCGGTTTTATGTTCGCCCCGAATCATCACAGCGCCATGAAACACGCCGCACCCGTACGGCGCGAATTGGGTGTGCGTACCTTGTTTAATTTGCTTGGCCCAATGACCAATCCAGCCAGCGCGCCGAACCAAGTCATGGGTGTTTTTCATCGCGACCTTGTATCTAAGTTAGCGCAGGTATTGCAGCAACTCGGCAGTCGGCATGTGTTGGTGGTACACGCGGCGGATGGCTTGGATGAAATCAGTTTGAGCGGCGATACCTACGTGGCCGAGTTGCGCGACGGGCAGATCAGCGAATACACGCTGAACCCGCAACAATTCGGCTTAAAGCTAAGTCCCACGGAAAAGCTGGTCGTACACAATATCAACGAAGCCACAACCATGCTGCGTCAGTCTTTGGGACGGCAATCGTGCGCGGCGCGCGATATCGTTGCGCTGAATGCCGGTGCCGCGCTCTATGTTTCCGGCGTGGCGGTGAGTTTGGAGGAAGGGTACACCAGAGCACAGGCGCTGATTCAGCATGGAGCCGCCGGTATTAAACTGAATGCATTAGTCGCTTTTTCACGGCAGTTTATCCCCTAGCCCATGAGCGACATTCTCGACAAAATTCTCGCTGTTAAAGCGCTTGAAATCGCGGCGGCGAAAAAGGTCGCGCCTTTTGCAGCGCTGCGTTCTGCCGCTGAATTAGCTCCTGCGCCACGAGATTTCAGCGGTGCGCTGCAAATGAAAATCGCTGCCGGTCAGTCGGCAATCATTGCTGAAATCAAAAAAGCCAGTCCCAGCAAAGGCGTGCTGCGCGCTGATTTTCACCCCGACGAAATTGCCATCAGCTATGCGCAGCATGGCGCTGCATGTTTGTCGGTGCTCACCGACAAAGATTTCTTTCAAGGTAGTTCCGATTATCTGCGCGCGGCCCGAGACGCTTGCGGTCTACCGGTGCTACGCAAAGATTTTATGATCGACCCGTATCAGGTTTACGAGGCGCGTGTCATGGGTGCAGATTGCATTCTGCTGATCGTGGCGGCGCTGAGCCTGCCCCAAATGCAGGAACTCGAAGCCCTTGCTCACAGCCTCGGCATGGCGGTGCTGGTTGAGTCGCACGATGGCGCGGAACTGGACACCGCCTTGCAACTCAAAACCCCGCTGATCGGTATCAATAACCGCAACCTGCGCACGTTCGAAACCAAGCTCCAAACCACCCTCGATTTACTGCCGCGCATTCCGCGCGAACGCATGGTCATCACCGAAAGCGGCATCTTAAGCCCCGAGGACGTAGCCCGCATGCGGCAGCACCAAGTCCATGCGTTCTTGGTCGGGGAGGCATTTATGCGCGCCGCCGATCCCGGCGCAGAACTTGCCCGTTTGTTTGGGACTGCTGCACAGCATCGACATTGAGGATACAAAGAAGACACGCATTGGTTGTTAAAAAGAAATGGTGTAAAGATGTCGGATGTACGAGGTATCCATTAGATATTGATTTACGGTGTGGAGGGAGAAGTCGTTCGTTGCGCAGACCTTTTCGGCAAGTAAGCTGGGCACATTCCCGAGGCCTAGCGATGCGCCCGGCATTAGGAAATAATAAATGTCAAACATACGCCTGTACCAAATTTACTATTCGGACGCAACGCAAGCCGCTTTGGATAGCGAGTATTGGGGATTAGACAACAGCAGTAACACGCGCCCCGATTGGCGCGAGTATTGGCCGATACGCAATTTTTTGCTGCAAACTGAGTTGGGGAGTGAGGAAAATTATTATGGATTTTTTTCCACAAAATTTAAAGCGAGAACACACCTGGCCAAACAACAAGTGCTCGATTTTATGGCGCAAAAACCCAATGCCGATGTGCATCTGTTCTCCCCGCTTTGGGATCTATCCGCGTTATTTCAAAATGTATTTGAGCAAGGCACTTATTTCCATCCGAATTTAACCGATACGACACACGATTTTCTGAAAGCAATCGGCTGGAACGTGGATTTATCCGCGCTCATTACCGACTCTTCCAACACCGTATTTTGTAATTATTTCGTAGCCAAGGCCGCGTTTTGGAAAGAATGGCTAGCGCTGGGCGAACAGTTATTTGCAATGGCTGAGAACCCGGCGCATCCGCTGAGCCAAAAATTAAACGCCAACTCGGTTTACGGAGAACAAACGGTACCGATTAAAGTATTCATCATGGAACGGCTGGCGACACTCCTGCTGGCCACGCAGGCAAAATGGAGCATCAACGCTTATAGCCCGTTTAGCTTGTCAAGCTCAACCACGCAATTCAGCCAGTTTCAGATAGAAGCCGTTTTGAGCGATGCTCTAAAGATTGCGTATCAAAAACAAGCTATTCCGGAGTATTTGCAGACTTTTTTTCACCTTAGAAAAATGATCGATCAAAAGCTCGGCGCAAAATAGCAAAGACTCGGCGCCACATTTCGAAATCTATCCGCCCAGCGAGCATTTTTCGAGTGTTGTAAAAACACAACAACTCTGACCGAATCGTTGTAAAAGAACCATCGATTGCTTGTCACGGTGCTTCTAAGCGGGCGAGAATGGCGCAACTTCTTTATTAAGAGGTTTTTTGCGGATATCGGTTGGGCAACCGGCAGATATCGTTAACTCATACAGGAGAGATTGATGAACAAGAAACTAATCACAATAGCAGTGGCTGCCGCACTCGGCGCACCGCTACTGGCATCAGCGGACAATAGCAGCGTTACCTTATTTGGCCGTGTGGGTGTTGAATACGGCAACGTCAAGATTGACCAAGCGCCGGGTACTAACAGCGCTAACCGCCACCAAGGAGCTATCGCAGACAACACCGGCACCTCGCGTTGGGGACTGCAGATCGGCGAAGATTTGGGTAACGGCTTGAAGGCTAATGCCCGTATCGAGTTCTCGTTCCGTGCTAGTAACGGTACTGCCGACAGCGCGCGTGAGCAGTGGGTGGGTCTTTCCAGCAAGACTTGGGGTGAGGTGCAGTTCGGTCGTGTTCAATCCCCGTTCAAGGATTTCGCCGGTGGTACGACGATTGATCCATTCGTGGCAACCAATCTTCAAGCCCGCGGATCGGGTGGCGCAATGTATGCCCCAGGTAACGGCTTAGGCGCAGCAGCTTTTGTGGATCACGCAGTACGCTACACCTCCCCTGATTTCAATGGTTTTTCCGGAGCGCTGTTGTTTTCTCCTTCCAATGCAACACAAGCTGACGCTACAAATGGTGGGGGCAATATCGGCGGCAAAGGCGGTACGGGTAATTACCAAGTTGCTTTAAAATACAAACTCAACACGACATCCGCAGGTAATGGTGAAGTTTTCGGTGGTTACTCCCAATATAACGCGAATGATTTTCAGACGGCAGTTGTTACCAACGGGGTGAACGGTGATGACGAACAAGTATGGCGTATCGGCGGCGCATGGAACTTCGGCGACTTCCGTATTGCGGGTCAGTACGAAGATGTCAGCAGTGCCTTGGGTGGTGTCGGTGCCAACGGTGGTACCAGTTGTAGTAACGGCGCTGCGGCTCTTGGCGGTGGTGATGTGCCGTCTGCCAATGCCGGTGGTACTGGGCAGTGCAACTCTGCGATCAACACCAATGGCGACGGCAATATCTGGTTCTTGACCGGGCAATACAAAATAGGCAAGACCACTCTAGTGGTGCAAGGTGGTCGGACTCAAGCTGATGCTATTGCAAATTCGGTAGAACGTACCTCTAGAAACTATACCCTGGGCGCGATTTATCAATTCAGCAAGCGTACTCGTGTGTTTGGCGGTTATCAGCGCGTGAGTATTGATGGTGCAAGAGATGCAAGTAATACCATCGATAGCACTCAAGGGCAGATTAATGGAGTTACCCAACCCGACCGTTCCACTTGGACGATTGGCATGCGCCACGACTTCTAATCGAGTCTGGTACATGTAAAAATGGGGCGCTTCGGTGCCCCATTTTTTTGTCCTGAATTTTAGGCCGATGCTGATTGACCATTGGCTTCGTACGGGTTGATTGTATTGTCCTATACGGGCTGTAATTTTTGTTTAACTTAAGGCGCTCTGTCACCAATTTGTAATATAAAAGCGCTATTGTGTCAGTTCAGTTACAACTCACCGTTCACTCATAAAAGGAGAGGTATATGAATAAAAAGAAGTTAATCGCAGTAGCCGTTGCGGGCGCACTAGCTGCACCGTTGCTGGCATCCGCAGCCGAGGGCACAGACGTAAAAATATTTGGTCGTGCGCAGGCTGAATATAGCAGCACCAAGATCGATCAAGTATCGACAAACGTCGGTGCCTATCGCCAGCAGGTGCTTTCCGATAACGCCGGACAATCGCGCTGGGGCTTGGATATCAGCGAAGATTTAGGGAACGGTTTAAGTGCTAAAGCACGGGTTGAGTTTGGACTTCGCACGGGTACCGGTGTAGCTGATAATGCGCGTGAACAGTGGGTCGGCATCGCCAGCAAGAGTTGGGGTGAGTTCAAATTTGGCCGGGTGCAATCGCCCTTTAAAGATTTCGCAGGCGGTTTGTCGATTGACTTGTTCTCCGATACCAATCTGCAAGCCGTTGGTGCCGGTGGCGCGATGTACGGCCCGAATAATGGCTTAGGAGCCGGTGGTTTCGTGGACCACGCAGTGCGCTATAATTCTCCGGAGATTAGTGGCTTTTCCGCAGTCGTGGTGGTGTCTCCCAGCAATGCAACACAAGCCGATAGCACGACCGGGGGCGGTAACGTCGGTGGCCAGGGCGGCGCAGACAACTATCAGATCGGCTTGAAATATAAATTCGGCAGTTCGGGCGAGGTCTTCGGCGGCTATTCTAAAGATGGCGTGAGCGACGCGCAGCGCAATGTCGCACCTTCCGCCGCAACAAATTTCCGCACGGCGGACGACGAAAATGTATGGCGCATCGGCGGCGCTTGGAGCTTCGGCGATTTCCGTATCGTTGGCCAATACGAGGACATCAGCAACGCCCAATCCAATAACGGCGGTGCCACCTGTGGCGGCGGTGCTAGTGCTAATGGTGGTGGCGATGCCGGTATCACCACGACACAATGCAATAGCTCGCTCAATACCAACGGTGACGGCAAAATCTGGTTCTTGAGCGGTCAGTACAAGATTGGTAAAACCACGCTTGTCGTGCAAGGTGGAAAAACTACAGCGGATCAGGTGACGGCCAACGGTGTGGTCACAGCGAACGAACGTACCGCCAAGAACATTACCGTGGCGGCGATTTATAACTTCAGCAAACGCACCCGTATATTTGGCGGCTATCAGAAGGTGAGTGTCGACGGCGCACGTTCCGTCGACAACACCTCAGGCACCGGTACCGGTATTTTACCAATCCAGCCGGATCGTTCTACTTGGGATATCGGCATACGTCACGACTTCTAATCGAGTCGGGATCGGATGAAAAAGGGTGCTTCGGCACCCTTTTTTTGTTGGGTACTTTGCGTTACATCGCCTTGTCGCGCATTCAATGGTGCGCCATGCCCACTCTGTGTTTCAATGGTGCTTGCGATTTAGATTAACATTGATAATCCTATAAAAAGCGATTGGTCCACGAAAAGCACGAAAAGCACGAAAAATTCAAAACGATAAAATAATCTTTTGAGATATTGGTTTATTTCGTGTCTTTCGTGGACCCAACGTTGTTTTTAGAATAACAAATGCAAGAACAATATACGCAACCTCATCAATTCATGGAGCAAGCGCGCGCCGCTGCGCAGGCGGGCAATGTAACCGTAGCCCTGCATTGGGCGAAACAAGCCGCAAAAGCTACGCCGCTCGACCCCATGCCGCACCTGCTGTTGGGCGACATTGCGCGGGCCTGCGAGCACTTTCAAGCGGCTGTCAAACACTACCGCGAGGCGTTGCGTCGTAAGCCCGATTTGATCGCTGGGCACGGCAATCTTGGAGTCGCTTGGTTACGTCAAGGTGAGATGCGCAAGGCGGAACAATGCTTTGAACGGATACTGCGTCTAAACCCCGGCGATGCCACCGCACTGCTTAATCTGGGTAATATTGCGCAGACTCAGGGGCGCTTCGATGCGGCGTTGCGGTTTTATCGCCAGGCCATTGCCGCAGACCCCGCTTGTGCGGAAGCCTTAAACAACGCCGGTGCATTGTGTTTTGCTGCGACGGATTTACCGGAGTCCATTCGGCTGCTGGAACAAGCCATACGCCTAGCACCGGATTACGCCGAGGCATCGAATAATCTGGGTAACGCATTGCGCGCGGCGGGCCGCTTAAGCGAAGCAGTCAGTGCCTACCGCCGGGCAACCGAGTTGCGTCCCGATCACGCCGGTTCTTGGAATAATCTGGGTAATGCCTGGATAGACCACGGCGATTTGACAGCGGGGATCGCCGCACTGCGCCATGCGCAGCAACTCAAACCGGATTACCCGGCGGCGTTTTCCAATGAGTTGATGGCGCTGAATTATTTACCGCAGATAACGTTGAGCGAACTGCTACACACCCATCGCGAATTCGACCGACGGTTTGGCCTCCCCGACACGGTGGGCGCCGTGAGCATGCATGAAGCCCCGGACGGACGTTTGCGCGTCGGCTATGTATCCCCCGACTTTCGCCAGCACCCGGTAGCGAATCTCATCGAACCCATCCTGGCCGAAACGGATCGTGCGACGGTGGAGGTTTTCTGCTACGCGGACGTTGCACAAGCCGATGCGGTGACGGAACGGTTAAAAAGCTATGGCCACGCTTGGCGCGATGTTCACGGCAAGTCGGATGAAGCCGTGGCAAGCATGATTCGCCAAGATCGGATCAATATTTTGGTCGACTTGGCAGGTCATACGGCCCTGGGCCGTCCGGCGCTGTTCGCGCGTCGAGCTGCACCAGTGCAGGTGTCGTGGCTGGGGTATTTTTGCACCACCGGGATTGCCGCGATGGATTATTTTTTGGGTGACGCCATTTGCACCCCCCTGGAATGGCAAACTTATTTTTCCGAAAAATTAGTCATGATGCCGCATACCCGGTTTTGCTACCGTCCTCCGGCTTATGCGCCCGCAGTGGCGACGGCTCCCGTTTTACAGGGCAAAGTGTTCACCTTTGGCTGCTTTAATAACCTCGCCAAACTCAACGACGATGTGATGGCGTTGTGGAGCGAAATTTTGCGCACGATCCCCAATAGTCGTTTGGTTTTACGCGCGCGGTTTTTGGACGATAGTCCAACCCGAGGTGAAATTGAAACGCGTTTCAGCCGAGTCGGCGCGCCCTTGGAGCGTATCGAAATGCACGGGCATGTACCGCACCCCGTGTTGCTCAAAGCTTACAGTGAAATCGATCTAGCGCTGGATCCATTCCCTTTCGGGGGTGGCATGACGACGCTTGAGGCCTTGTGGATGGGAGTGCCGGTGCTCAGCTTGCTAGGAGATCGCAGCGCAGGACGGCAATCGGCCAGCTTTTTGCATACGCTGGGTTTGTCTGAGTTCGTTACGCAAAGCCCGGCGGATTACTTGCGCCGAGCCGTTGATGTCCAAGCCCGACCGGAGCTTCTGGGCGAAATTCGGCGAAGGCTGCGTGAGCGTATGCGCGCTTCTCCGTTGTGTGACGAAGCGGCCTTTACGCAGGACCTGGAAGCATGCTACCGGCGCATGTGCTAACCCTGATTGAGGTCGGGTGGATACGGTTGGAGATAATAAATTGGATGAAATGTTGCTATTTTGCAACATTCTTTAACGCGACTAGCACGTAATGGTCTAAAAGTACTGTTCGAGATCAAGGAGTACTGGCATACTTTGGGTAGGATATATCAAGCCTAAATTGGTGTATGCCCGGCTCCGTAGGGCATGTAAAGCCAAATTTATAATTCTAAAATAAGATTTAGGAGAGAGACACATGCAGAAAAGACTGATCGTACTGGCAGTGGCCACTACTTTTTCCGTACCCAGCATCGTTTACGCCGCCAATGATCTCCCTATACTTTCGACACCAAAGGAAACTGGCATAACCATTAATGGCAACGTCAATGTCGAATACTACGCGGTGAAAATTAGACAAAGTACCGCCAGTGGTGGTGGCGGTTCCGATCTAAATAATCGCTATCAGACGGCGATCGGCGATCCGACTTTTTTTTCACGTTGGGGCATAAATTTTAGAGAAGACCTTGGCAACGGTCTGGCGGCCATTGGTAAAATCGATTTCGCCATTTCGACGGGTGCCGGTGTTGCGGATGTTGCGCGTGAACAGTGGGTTGGGCTGACTTCCAATAGCTGGGGTACCGTGAATATTGGTAGTGTGAACGCACCATTCAAAGTCTTCGCCGGCGGTGCTTCGGTGGATCGTTTTATCGGCACGGAATTGGAACTGCGCGGCGCGGGTGGTGCGCAATACTCGCCGTCCAACGGTTTTGGCACAGCGGCGTTCGTTGATCATGCTTTCAACTATACCTCGCCGGTGTGGAGTGGGTTTTCAGTTGGTTTGTTGGTCGCTCCCAGCAACGCGTCGCAAGCGGATGCAACCACGGCGCTATCTGTGCAGCGTAACGGTAATACCGGCGGCAAAGGCAATGGCGTGGATTATCAAGTCGCCGTCAAGTACAACATTCCGCAATATGGTGATGTGTTTGCCGGTTATTCCAACGACAGCGCGACCGACAATCAGCGCGCCCAAGGTTTGATTAACGGCAAACTTGCCGATGACGAAACCGTGTGGCGTATCGGTGCTAACTTGAAATTTGGCGACTTCGGCGTGTATGGTCAGTATGATCACATCTCCAACGCGCTCAATACTTTTAGTTCGGCAGCGGCGGCAACTACTCCCGCTTCTACAACTGTCTACTCCGGCAACGGCGGTGCAGGTTGCGCTGGCGGCTCGGCGGCGGGCAGCGGCGGTGATGCGGGCAGCAGCACCCAGCAGTGTAATAACGCGCTGAACGTGAACGGCGACGGTAATATTTGGAACCTGGGTGTGAGTTACGCCTTGGGCAAGACGTTGTTGGTTGTACAAGGTGGTAAAACTACAGCGGATGCCGTTAACCAAGCCAATGAACGTACCGCGAAAAATATTACCGTCGGCGCGATTTACAGTCTGAGCAAGCGCACGCGGGTACATGTGGGTTATCAACATGTGAGTATTAGCGGCGCGCATACGGTTTCTCAAATCGCAGAAGCCGGTGTTGGTTTCACGGGAGCAGCAACTCCGGTTCTATCAGAGCAACCAAATCGCTCCGTCTTTTCGATGGGTATGCGACATACGTTCTAATCAAGCCTTTGGTGGGTTTGTTAAAAGGGTGCCTTCGTGGCACCCTTTTTTTTACGACATATTTTATGAGTTTGTGCCAGCGCAAACCGGTTTGCGGGTAATGGTGTGATGCCTGCTAATCCCAGTGGCTCGCTTGACAAGCGAAACCCTGCGCTATACAGTTTAATTGTGATTAAGACATTCCTACACAAAGGACTAAAAGTCTTCTTTGACACTGGCAGTAAGGCAGGCATACAGCCGCACCATGCCTCGAAATTGAAGCGGCAATTGATACGTTTAAACGTTGCTAAAAATCCCAGCTATATGAATATGCCGGGATGGAGATTGCACCAGTTATCTACCAGACAGTGGTCCGTTTGGGTAAATGGCAACTGGCGCATAATTTTTGAATTTGAAGGCGAGAATGCTTTGCTAGTCGATTATCAAGATTACCACTAGGAGAATAAATATGAGCACAATGCACAATCCGCCGCATCCTGGAGCAACCTTGAGAGAGGATGTATTGCCCGCACTGGGGTTGACCGTTACCGCTGCCGCTAAGCAACTAGGCGTTACCCGTGCCGCCCTGTCCCGTGTGCTGAATGAACGCGCCGCCATATCGCCGGAAATGGCGCTACGTTTGGAGGGATGGTTAGGAGTAGAGAACGGTGGCCATGCTGATGCGTGGATTGCAGAGCAAGCCGCATATGACTTGTGGCAAGTGCGCAAAGCAGGTATGCCAAAGGTGCAACGTGCTGAACTGATAGCGGCGTAACGATTCAAAGTCGCGCGGAGACATGTTAAACAGCGCACCGCTGGCCTGACCTGCAATATTCCGACTTGGTCGGACAGTAAGAGGCCAAGCAGTTTCCCCATCGAAAAATGTCGTCGCCTTCGGACGGCGCGAATGCGATTGGCAGGAAATCTGCATTACGGCATCACTCAAGCAGGTGGCGGAGGGTGTTATACAAGCCATAAGCACCATGCAGGAATACACAAAGAGTCGACTGGATTTCGCCTTGACTGCGTCGCGTTGGGAAGCCGTTTTTAATAGAGGTTTGAAGTGATCTTTGGGCCGTGGATAATAGGATGCGGACTGGATAAAAGTAAGGAGTCAATGATGCTGGACCGTTTCATTACTGAATTCGATAAAGGCCTGCGCACTTTGTTTGCGCCCGCCGTTTCGGTGCGCCCCTTGCCCGGTAAGCAACTGGACGAAGCGGTATTGAGCACTGCCGAAAAAAAACTGGCCGCCGCGCTGATGCGCGTGAATCACAGCGGCGAAATCTGCGCCCAGGCCTTGTACCAAGGTCAGGCACTGACGGCGCGCAACCCCGCCGCGAAAGCCGTGCTGGAGCAGGCGGCGCAGGAAGAGACGGAACATTTGAGTTGGTGCGAAACACGTCTACACGAATTGGGTTCGCATACCAGCTATCTCAACCCGCTGTGGTACGGTGGATCACTTGCCATCGGCGCACTGGCGGGTGCTTTGGGCGATCGATGGAATTTAGGTTTTCTGGCTGAGACCGAGCTGCAAGTCGAGCGGCACCTCGCAGGCCATTTGACCCGTTTACCGGTTGCTGATTTAAAAAGTCGCGCCATTGTCGAGCAGATGAAAATAGATGAAGCGCGCCATGCCACCAGCGCGTTGGAACAAGGCGGCGCAGCCTTGCCGCCGCCGGTCAAGCATGCAATGCAACTCACTTCAAAACTCATGACGCGAGCCGCGTATTGGGTGTAACGGCGATGAAGACCTTTGCCGAGAATTTAAGTGCATTGCCGACGTGCGATGCTTTAACGCTTTTACAATTACAAGATGCGCGCGGAGCGACACAGGGCACAATCGAAAATAAACCGAGATCGCAAGGTTCGTTCCGCGTTTATCACTTTGTTGCCGACAAGTGGGGCAGTTTAGGGGCTGAGGCCGCGCGCGAAGCGCTGGCGCTTTTCGCTGAGCATGTTGAAGACGCAAAACAGCATCGCGGCAAGCATCCGAATATCGACCGCTTGTTTGAAATTATCGAAAAAAATTTACGCTACAGTGTTAAAACCGACTAAGTTCCGATGGAAAGGGTGGTGCGCCACCCAAGGTGCCGGGCTTATTCGGATACGATTTCAAAATCGTGCGTGATGACGGCTGTTTTACCGAGCATGATCGATGCCGAGCAATATTTTTCGGCGGACAAATCAATCGCGCGCGCCACGCTTTCAGGTTTAAGATTTTTGCCGGTGATTAAAAAATGAATATGAATTTTGGTAAACACTTTCGGATCGTTCGGCGCACGTTCGGCTTCGATTTCCGCGACACAATCGCTGATCGACTGACGTTGTTTTTTAAGGATAGTGACCACATCGTAGGCGGTACAACCGCCGGTGCCCAATAGCAGCAGCTCCATGGGGCGCGGCCCCAAATTGCGCCCACCGCCTTCCGCTGCGCCGTCCATCAACACCGCATGGCCGCTATCCGATTCACCCAAGAAACTGACATTCTCGACCCATTTAATGCGCGCTTTCATTGGTGCTCCCGACTGGTTGAATGGCCCCGATTTTAACACGGTAAATTTTACGTCTTTGGATCTGCACAAATAGGCATTTGTTTATTCGCAGGTAAAATACCGGTTTAATCGTTGACGACGAATGCCCGTGAAAAAATCGACCCACAGACTGACCCAAAACGCGATGGATCAACTGATTGCGCTGTTCAACCAAGGTCGCTATACGGAACTGGAAAGTCATGCGCAATTACTTCTTAACGATTACCCCGAATCTGGATTTGTCTGGAAGATATTGGGCACAGCTCTCGGCATACAAGGTAAAAGTGCTGTGCCTGCGCTGCAAAAAGCAGCGCAGTTTTTACCGAACGATGCCGAAACGCATTACAACCTGGGGCTCGCTTTACAAACACTGGGACAGTTCGACGCTGCAATCGCCAGCTATCGCCGCGCGCTTGTGCTCAGACCGAATGATGCCGATGCGCACAGCGATCTCGGAAATGCTTTGCAGGAATTAGGTCGGCACGAGGCAGCCGTGGCGAGCTATCGCCGAGCGCTGGCGCTTAATCCACGGGATGTCGAGGCCTACAACAATCTGGGGTTTGCACTGCAAGAAGTTGGACAGCTAGAGGATGCGCTGACCCACTACCGGCAGGCGCTGGCACTAGACCCTGTCTATGCTGTGGCGCATAACAACTTGGGAAATGTGCTGCAAGAACTTGGGCAACTGAACAGTGCGGTAGCGAGCTTCCAGCGAGCACTGGAACTCAAACCGGAGTACGTTGTAGCGCATTATAATTTGGGCAACGCCTTACAGGAGCTTGGACAGATCGATGCGGCGCTGACCAGTTACCAGCGAGCATTAGTGCTCGATCCGGATTTTTCCGAGGCGCACGGTCATCTCTTATTCACCTTGAATTTCAATGCCAGGGATGCCACCGACTCCTGCCTTGAAGAGGCACGCACCTATGGGCGCATGGTCGCTAAGCAAGTAACGGCGCGCTTCACCCAGTGGCCATGTACAGCGAAACCTGAGCGCTTACGTGTGGGGCTGGTCTCGGGCGACCTGTGCATTCATCCCGTCGGTCACGCGATAGAAAGTCTACTGGAGCAGATTGATCCGGCTCAATTAGAGTTGATTGCTTATCCCACGTCACGCAAGGTTGACGCACTTACCACGCGTATTCGTCCTTATTTTTCGTACTGGAAGCCGATCTATGGCGAAAACGACGCTGACGCAGCACGCCTGATTCACTCCGATGGTGTCCATATCCTACTTGATTTATCGGGCCATACCGCGCATAACCGCTTGCCGCTGTTTGCATGGAAACCAGCACCGCTACAAGCAAGCTGGCTGGGTTACTTTGCCACCACCGGCGTGGCCGAGATAAGCTATCTGCTGACATCGGAAGTTGCCGTGCCCCAAGCGCAACGCGCAGACTTTACCGAAAATGTGTGGTACCTGCCGGATATCTGGCTCTGCTTTACCCCGCCTAAACTGGAATTGCCGGTTACTACACTGCCCGCGTTGCAAAATGGTTTTCTGACCTTGGGATGCTTTCAACGCATGGACAAGATCAGCGATGCGGTGCTGAGTGCGTGGGGGCGCATCCTTACGCGGTTACCAAAGTCCCGGCTGCGCTTGGCCTGCAAGCAATTGGGGGATGTGGCGGTGGCCTCACGATTGATGCAACGGCTGCAATTGAATGGCATCAACCCGGCCCAGGTGGAGTTGCAAGGTGCTGCGGGAACGCGTGAGGAATATTTGGCGCGATACGCGGAAGTAGACATTATGCTCGACACCTTTCCATATCCTGGCGTTACCACCACCTGTGAAGCGCTATGGATGGGCGTGCCGACACTCACACTGGCGGGGAATACACTGCTGTCACGGCAAGGTGCCGGTATACTCATACCGGCCGGGTTGAGGGATTGGGTTGCTACAAACGAAATAGAATACGTAGAAAAAGCGCTTCAACTCACGAGCAATTTTACAAAGCTGGCCGAGCTACGCGCCGGGTTACGCGCGCAAGTCCTAGCCTCCCCGGTGTTTGATGCGCCGCGCTTTGCACGCAATTTCGAGGCCGCCTTATGGGCGATGTGGCGCGGACAATCAGGGCTGGAAATTCCAAAAAACGAACCCATGTAATGACCCTTACTTTTTGTTTTATTTTGGAGTTTAATCATGCATCTCGTCTGCCCTAGTTGTTTCGCTGTCAATCGGGTTCCGGAAGATAAAATAAATAGTGCGCCAAAATGTGGTAAATGCGGTGCGCCGGTATTGGCCCCGATACCGGTAGAGCTCACGCAAGCTAACTTTACTAAATTTATTCAGCACAACGAACTGCCGGTTCTGGTCGATTTTTGGGCCCCTTGGTGCGGCCCGTGCAAGGCATTTGCCCCGGTGTACACGCAGCTAGCACCGGCATTTGCGACGCGTATCCGCTTTGCTAAGGTGAATACCGAGGCCGAGCAGTTTTTGGGGCAGCAATATCAAATCCGCAGTATTCCCACGTTGGCGATTTTTAAACAAGGCGCGGAAGTTGATCGTGTGGCGGGAGCGATGAGCGCGCCGCAACTTAAGGCTTGGCTAGCGACAAAATAGGTATTGCACATTATTTGTCATGTTTCGCGTGTAAAATGATAGTTTTTGGCGCTTATTTAAGCGCTGTAAACGCCTATATTCAGGAGTGGTCATGGCAGAAGCACAAGAACAGCCGCAATTCAACATCGAAAAACTGTATGTCAAAGATATTTCTTTGGAATCACCGAATACCCCCGATCTTTTTCTGGAGCAGTCGGCACCCGAAGTGGAACTTAAATTGTTTAACCAAGGGAAACTCGCGGGCGAAAATCTCTACGAAGTCAGTCTTACGGTCACGCTGACGGCTAAGATGGGTGAGCGCACCGCTTATTTGGTAGAAGTGGCGCAGGCCGGGTTATTTCGGATTTCGAATGTAACGGAAGAAATGTTGGGCATGATTATTCAAATCACCTGCCCTAATATTTTGTTCCCCTATGCGCGGGAAGCGGTATCGGAAATGATTGGGCGCGCGGGTTATCAACCAATTTTTCTAGCGCCGGTTAATTTTGAAGCGCTGTACCAGCAGCAGCGTGAACAGCAAGCCCAACAAGCCCAACAAGCCCAACAAGCCCAGGCGGCGGCACCCGCCACAATACAGTAAAGACATGAAATGCCTGTTGCTTGGAATGTGGTTGCTTGCGCTTAGCGCCGGTGCGGCGGCTATTGAATATCGTTCGGTCGCGGTGGATGCGGCGATACTCTACGACGCGCCTTCAATGCAGGCTAGAAAGCTTTTCATTCTTTCGCAGAATTACCCCGTTGAAATTATTGTAACACTGGATCACTGGGTGAAAGTGCGTGATGCCGGTGGCGCATTGGCTTGGATCGAAACGAGCGCGCTTGGGGCAAAACGTAGTGTGTTGGTGACAGTACCCGCAGCGGATATCCGCCGTCAGCCGGATAGCGCCGCGCCGCTGGTCTTTAAGGCGGAGCACGACGTGACACTGGAGTTGGTTGAAATTTCCGGCGCTTGGATCAAGGTTAAACACCGCGGCGGTCTGAGCGGTTACATCGCCGCCAAAGACGTGTGGGGATTTTAGCCCTGCGAGTTCCTCAATGAAATTGGCCGTGCTTGGTGCGGGGGCGTGGGGTACGGCGTTGGCATTAAGCTATGCACAGCGCCACAGCGTAACACTGTGGGCACGCGCCGCGCCGCAGTGTGAAGTGATTTCAAAGTCGCGTATCAATCGTTATTTACCCGGGTTTTCGTTACCCAAATCGATTGGCTGCCACAGCGACTTAATCCAGGCCATTGCGGGTGCTGAGCTGTTATTGGTAGTCGTGCCAAGCCGTGGCTTTCGGGCATTGTTGACCGCACTCACGCAGGCTGGAAACCGTGCACCCGTCATTTGGGCTTGCAAGGGACTCGAGCCGGGCACCGCTAAACTCTTGCATCAAGTGGCGGCGGAAACTCTACCCCCGACTGTGCAGCGCGGGGTGCTGTCCGGACCGAGTTTTGCGCAGGAAGTGGCGCATGGTTTGCCTTGTGCATTGACGCTGGCTGCGCACGATATCGTTTTTGCGCAACAAGCGGCGACTTGTTTGCATGAGCGGCATTTACGGGTTTATACCTCTACCGATGTCGAGGGTGTGGAATTCGGCGGTGCGGTGAAGAATGTCATGGCGATTGCGACGGGTATATCCGATGGTATGGGTTTTGGCTCCAATGCGCGCGCTGCATTGATTACGCGCGGACTGGCTGAAATCACTCGCCTCGGTTTGTTATTGGGCGGTAAACGCGAAACTTTGATGGGCTTGGCCGGAATGGGCGATCTTATTCTAACCTGTACCGGTGATTTATCGCGCAATCGCACCGTTGGTTTACAGTTGGCGCAAGGGCGGACGCTGGCGGATATTCTGCGACAACTCGGCCATACGGCGGAGGGCGTGCATACCTGCACGGAAGTGTTGCGCATGGCCGATGGATTAAAAGTCGATATGCCGATCACGCGTGTGGTGCAACGCGTTATGTTCGAAGGTTTGCCGCCGCGGCAGGCTTTAGAAGAACTGTTGGCGCGCGAGCCAAAATCCGAGTAGGGTGCTTGGAGCGGATATCCGGGCGGTTCAATCGTCTTTTTTGGTTAATCGGTGGACCAAAGAAAGTGTGGCATGAATAAATACGAATTCAATATCCGTACCCGCAATGGCCAGCGCGTGGATAAAATAACGATACAAGCACTGGATTGCATTAGCGCGGAAGAACGGTTGAAGCAAATGTACCGGCAATGTGAAATTATTCATTGCGCAGAGAGTCCGGCCACGACACGGCAAGAAAACCTGGATGTCGAAGGCCTCATTAATTTAATCACAAAGTAAAATCAACGCGCTTTAGCGGGCGGTGTAAACGAGGCGCGGGCTGTGGCTATAATCGACTCTTGAAGTCGGTGTGTGTTGTGGGTCGGCACTGGGAATTAGGCCGGAACTCAGTAATTCTTCAAGTAAGGCTTCGTAATCCTGCGCGCCGCGGCTATTCGGTGCGTGCGCAAAGATATCTTTATGTACGGCCGGACTCTCCGCCACACTCACATTTTCGGCGATGGTGGTGCGACACAGATCCGCGCCGAATTTTTCTTGTGCCTGCGCTAAAATTTGCCGCGTCATCTTACGTCGCTTGTCGAAGCGCGTCAGGAGATAGCGTCGCGGCAGTCGGCGTTTCAGGACGTGCTCTAAAGCTTTAAGGGTTTTTTCAACTTGCAACGCGCCGTTGAGGGCTAAAAAATCAGTCGAAATTGGAATCAGCGCGACATCGCAGGCAAATAAAGCATTCAAAGATAACACGCCGAGCATTGGGCAGCAGTCAATCACAATGGAGTTTTCATCGTGTTGCAGACGTTCGGCGCGCAAGCCAGTGGAGAGCCGCGTCACAATGTTGTAACCCTTACCGAACAAAGTATCGGCTTTCGCCAACTCCAAGTGCGATGGAATGATTTGACCCAAATTACCGGCATTTTGGATCAGCGCGGTGAGTGGTGTGTTGTTTTGATAAAAGCTAAAAATGCTTTCATTGCTGGAGTTAGCGCTGACACCGGCAATGTGCGTTAAATGGGCTTGTGGGTCCAGATCAATCAGCAAAGGCCGCTTTGACGAGCGCTGTAATGCCGCCGCCAAGTTGAGGCTGGTGGTGGTTTTGCCAACCCCGCCTTTCTGGTTGAAGACCGTGATAACCGTCATGCCGTACCAAGCCATTTCGTCATAAATTAAAGAATAGCTACATTTACAAAAAATCGCAATGAATACTATTGGTTAAAAGTTAAAGTTAATGTAAAGTTTGAAATTTAGTCGCCAACTTAAGAGAAATTTCCTTTACAAGAGGTCATTTCTTGCCTAGGTTAAAAAACCTTTTGGCATATCCTGCCGGTTGAATTGGGAGTATGAATGGGCGGACGTATCCAGTGTAGCGATGATGTCGATTTGGCTAAAATTGTCGAAGAAAAAGCGCCGAAGCGCATCCTAACGCTGGGTTCGCATGCCGCCAATACGTTTGCCGAGTATTTAGAGCGCCACCCGCAAGCGCAATTAACGCATATTGCGGAGGGCGATTGGTTAACTCCCATTGCTTCCGGCCTGCGCTTCGATTTCACTTTTCTATCCGGTGTGCAGGAACAGATGAGTAAAGTGCAAGCCTGTCACCTGCTGACGCAACTACGTGATGTAAGCCAATTTCTTTACACGAAAGTGCCGCTGGGTAAGGCTTGGCTGAATCATGCCAGTTTGTGGGAAAAAAACGATATGCGCGGTCTGGGGTTTGATTTAGTGAGCCTGAGCGCTGAACACGGTAGACCCGTCGGGTTATTCGGTTACGACTCGCGAGCTTACAAATCGGAAGCCGAATGGTTAAATAGCAAGTATTGGGCGCAGCCCGACTAGACATGGGCGGCAATCCAACCAAGGCATACGGAAAGTTTTCAGCCCAATGGGCGATATCCTAAAATTCAAGCGTCCCAAACCGAGTGTAAAACACCCTGGAAAAAGTCTGTGTCAACATGGACACCACCGATGGATCGCCGCCGCGCAAACCCCTTTTGATGTAAAACAGGGGCGCTTGGTCACGCGCTATATTTGTAGTCGCTGCGGTATTTCAAAATTCTCAACCAGCTAATTCGCCGCTTTTAATTGAGCGGGAATTGTTTGAGCGCTGCGCATGAAGCTTTCCAACGATTTTTCGGGCGCGATTTGGAATTGCGGCGGTTTAAGCTCGGGAGGATAGGGCAATGTATCGTTGAATTCCAAGCTTTGAATATAACTAGTAAAACTTAACAAGCCGACGACACCGACGGACGTGAGTAGGGTGATCAAACCAATTCGGCGCGGCGAAAAAAGCGTGGTAAAACGTAAATGCCCGTAAAGCTGGAGGCACACGAGTAGACCCAGCAAGCCCTGCAGTAAAATATCGGCTGAAAGCAGTGCAGAAAAACCGAAAGCGTAGTATTCCACGAAGGTGTTAATGCAAAGATAGGCAATGACACCCAAGCAAGCCAGCAGCGCATGACTAATATACGCCGCATGATGGACAAAAATACGGCTGAGTAAAGCCCAGACACCGGCCCAAAGCGGCACCAGCACGACAACTTCAATGTTTTCAAGCAACAGTTGGCCGAGCGTTTTTGCTTGCGCTGAACTTTGATAACTGCTCAATCCCAGCAAGCTCAGCAGTAACAAGGCGAATACACCGAGCACAACGGGACTACTGAAAAACCGCGAAACACGACGGCGGTTCAGCGTATCGATACGGGTGGGGGGTAGCGCGTAATCAGTCCGACGCAGTCGCACCAAGGTGTGGCCGATGCGGAGTAGCGTTTCGGGACCCAGCACGAGCGAAGTCAGTGTTTGTAATTGCGGTAAGCGGTGGGTGCCATTTTCGGAATCAAGATCCGTTAAGCATATCTCGCCGTTATCGTTGAGAGACAGGCGCGCATGCCGCGGCGAGACAAAGTCGTCGTTGAGGATTAAATCGCAATCGTAAGCACGACCCAGAACGAACGGAAAGTGCGTGAGTTTATGGCGCTCATGCACCTTGCCGGATTTTTCCAGTACCTCCGCAATCATTACGGGTTCCACCGGAAGCTTTCTAAATAGTGTTGTGAGAAGCGTAACGCGTTGTTAATGGAAACCCCGGCGAGAACTAGCGTGGTCAGAACGCCGCCGTGATTTTCATTCAAGGTAGCTGCTTTCAACACGGCATCGTAAAGCCCGGGCAAGCGTTTATTGGCGCGCAAGCACAAAGCGACTTTGAAGCGCACACCATTGCTCTTCACAAAATCGGTGTGACAGGCATAGCGGCTTACGTCGTCAGCACTGGCCGGAATACCCGGATAATTGGTATTGAATTGTTCTTGATAGACGCTGTAGAACTGAAATTTGTTGAGTGCGCGAGCGGACAACCATTGATGCTGAAATTGGATCACGCCGGTGGTATGCGTGCGTGAAACGTATAAATTATCCTCCGAGGAACATTCCTGTACGACTTGTTGATAACGCTGCGCCGCTTCGGTTTTACTATCGCCCCAACATTTGATGAATCGAGCCAGTTTGTTCGGCACACGATAGTTGCCCAGTTGCGTACTGGTCACCGGTGTGTTGATTAAACGCTGCATATAGGTATTTTGATTGGCATTGAGTTGATCGCGTAGCTGTGTGAGCGCCGCTTTCGGGGTTAAAACGTGAAGACCGCGCGCGCGCAGGAGTAACGTTTGAACAAAGCGCGCAGGCACTAAAAAACTGACTTGATTGCCGGCGGTGGCGACGTTCACACCGACCACTTGGCCAGTACTCAACAGCGCCGGTCCGCCGCTCATGCCGGGGTTGAGGGATCCGGTAAAATGAATTTTTTCGTATAGCGAAGCTTCCAGCAGCCCGTTATAAGTACCTTCAACAATAGTGAAACCCAGGTCCAGCGGCGTGCCGATGGAAAATAGGCGGGTACCGATGGGTAAGTTGGTCGTGTGTAAGTCAAAAGCGCGGTGCGGCGGCAGCGTTGTTCGCACCACGGCTAAATCGTGTACCGCATCGAAATCCACGAGTTGCAGCGGCGCGCGTTGTCCGCTGGTTGTAACCACCTCGCCGCGGTAATGATTGGGACTTTGGATTAAATCCGAAATTACATGATAGTTCGTAACAATCAGCCCATCCGATGATGCAAAAAATCCGGAGCCGACACCGGCCTGCACGCCCGTGGACGCTTCGAGGATGCGTATTTGCACCAAACGGTCTTGGACGCGGCTAAATACATCCTCAGTAGCTGCCGGTGTCGGGAGTGAAAAAAACAACAAGAAGGCCATCAACGGTAAACGCATAGTGGCGAATATTCTACTCGGTTTCATGTGTTTCGATGCTAAGTCGCATCCAACTTAGCTTGCAGTCGGCGTAAAGCGCCGACACCCGCCGCGCGCCCACTGGCGAAACAAGCGCTGAGTAGGTAGCCGCCGGTCGGTGCTTCCCAATCCAGCATTTCTCCGGCACAAAATACTCCCGGCACCGTGCGCAGCATGAGGTCTGCATCGAGTGCTTCAAAGCGCACGCCACCGGCCGTGCTGATCGCTTCATCCAGTGGACGAGGTGCGGTGAGGTGCAGTGGTAGCGCTTTTATGGCGGCACCAAGGCGATCCGGTTGCGCGTAGTCTTGCGCCGGCATTAATTCGCGCAGTAGTCCGGCTTTCACGCCGCGTAGACCGAGACGGCTTTGCAGATGGCTGGCATGCGAGCACGAACCGCGAGGCCGAGCCACTTCGGCGATCACGCTCTGCAAGGTTTTGTTCGGTAATAAGTCCAGTTGGATACGCGCGCTACCCTCGGTATCCAGTTGATCGCGCAGGGCGGCGGACGCGGCATAAATTAAACCGCCTTCTACGCCTCCCGCCGTCACCATTAATTCTCCCGGCTTACGTCGGGTCGCGCCACTTTGATCGGTATAGCACAGCACGATGGATTTGACGGGATGTCCGGCAAAGCGCGTACTAAAATACGCGCTCCAATCCACATCGAAACCACAATTAGCAGGACGTAGAGCCGCAATCTCCACGCCGCGTTGCGCGAGCAGTGTCACCCAGGCGGCATCGGAACCGAGGCGGCTCCAACTGCCCCCGCCCAATGCCAGTACCACGGTGTCGACCCGCGCCGTCTGCTCGCCTTGCGGCGTATTAAAACGGAGCGCGCCTCGATCGTCCCAACCGAGCCAGCGATGCCGCACATGAAAACGCACACCACCGGCGCGTAAGCGATGCAACCATGCACGCAGTAACGGTGCGGCTTTCATGTCGCGCGGAAAGACGCGACCGGAGCTACCGATAAATGTTTCGATGCCGAGGGCGTGAATCCAAGCGCGCAAAGCCGTTGGGTCGAAGGCGCGCAGTAACGCTTGTAATTCGATGCTGCGTGTACCGTAGCGTTGCAGAAAAGCGCTAAATGCTTCGCTATGTGTAATATTCATGCCGCCTTTACCTGCCATTAAAAATTTACGTCCAAGCGAAGGCATGGCTTCGTAAACATCGACCGGTATGCCGCCTAGCATCAATTGCTCGGCGGCCATCAGTCCGGCCGGGCCGCCGCCAATAACAGCGGCGCGGTTTGTGGGTAAGCGGTCGACAGGCATTAATCTTTATTTCGGGTGCGGTGACGGCGTGCGGAAAGGTTTATCTATACCATGTTTAGGCGGGCTGCGTCAGAGCGGCAATCGTTCCAGTTGAGGCGTGTAAGCGTAAAGCATATGATGCCAGTTTAAATTGACAATTAAAGGTGGATAAAATGACTAATCACTATGCGCCGCCACAGGCGAATGTAGACGATGTAACACCGTCGGGACAAAGGATTACCGGCACAATGATCGATGCATTACGCGGGACTAAGGGCTGGGTACTACTGGTCGGAATTTTAAGTTTGATCGGTGCCGCTTTTATGGTCTTGGGTGGTGTCGGTATGTTGTTCGGCAGTGCGTTTATGGGAGCCGCTGGTGGTGCCGCAGGTGCGCCGCCAGCCGCCATGATTGCGGGAATGGGCGCGGCGTATCTGATTTTTGCGGTGATTTATATTTTTCCCGGATTGTTTCTTATTCGCTATTCATCGGCCATCGGGCGCTTACTCAACAGCGGCCAAGCGCAGGACATGGAGGATGCGCTAAACCAGCAGCGAAAATTTTGGAAGCTCATCGGCGTGTTGTTTGTAATTTTGTTGGTGGTGATGGTGATCGGAATGATTGCGGCCGTTACGCTACCGCTCATGATGGCCGGTCGAGGCCTTCATTAAACAGCGGTCGTTGCATGACGCATGCCGATGCCGAGCGCAAAAATAATCGGCATCGGAATGCCCAGTCGTTTAAGAAATACTCATCCGCTTTGGGGCGGCTACTGACGAGCGATCATCTCGGCATGATTGCTGCGCAGTAATTCTAAAGTTTTCGGGGGCGATAAAGGATGTGCAAATAGGAATCCTTGGTATTCATTGCAGCCGATGTCGATCAACGTGTCCAATTGTTCCCGAGTCTCTACACCCTCAACCACCAAGCGTAACTGCAAGCCTTTGGCCATGGTTGCAATTGCGCTCACAATGGATACGTGGCCGGAATTTTGAGGCATGTCGCGGGTAAAAGACTGATCAATTTTAAGCGTGTTGATAGGTAATTTATTTAAATAACTCAGGGAAGAGTAGCCCGTACCAAAGTCATCGAGCGCAATTTCTACACCCTTTTTACGCAGATTATTTAGTTTGAGCGCGGTGTGTTCAACATCTTTCATGATGGTGCTTTCCGTGATCTCAATGCCGATCAGCGTCGGATCGACTTGATATTTTTCTAGTACGCTTAGAAAAGTTTCTACGAAGTTGGGTTTTTGAAGTTGCTGCGGCGATAAGTTAATGGCGATGCGGATAGGTGGAATTCCTGTATCACGCCATTCGATAGCGTGTTCGCAGACCGTGCTCAGCACCCACTCGCCAATCGCGCAAATAAGACCGGTTTCTTCTGCGAGGTGGATGAAGTGCGTTGGGGAAAGGATGCCGTGCGTGGGATGGTTCCAGCGCAATAGGGCTTCTAGGCCCACAATTCGTCCGCTGAGGATATCGATCTGGGGATGGTAGTGCACCGCGAATTCGTTTCGTTCCAGCGCATTGCGAAGGTCGCGCACCAGTGCGAGGCGACCGGAGGCTTGGGCATCCATCGCATTGTCGAAAAGCTGGTAATTATTTCGACCCTGACTCTTCGCGTGATACATGGCGGCATCGGCACGTTTAATCAGATTTTCACTGGTATTGGCATCGTGGGGATACAGGACAATGCCGATGCTGACGGACGCGAATAGCTCATGCTCGCCGATGACAAATTTCTGTTGCAGTGCAAGTATGATTTTTTCAGCGATGAGCGTAGCGTCGGTGACTTCATTAATGGAAGGAAGCAGCAGCACAAACTCATCGCCGCCGATTCGCGCCAAGGTGTCGACTTCGCGCAGGCAGGATCGCAGGCGTGTGGCTAAAGCTTTTAATAGCTTGTCGCCCGCGACATGCCCCAGGCTATCGTTCACAAATTTAAATTTATCCAGATCGATAAACATAACGGCGAGCCAAGCATCATTGCGTTTTGCTTGATTGATCGCTTGCGCCAGCCGATCCTGAAAGAGCGCACGGTTCGGCAGCCCGGTGAGTAGATCGTGGTACGCCTGATAAACAATGGTTTGTTCGGCTCGTTTTCGATCCGCGATATCACGTGCCACGCCGTAGGTACCGACAAATCGGCGCTTCCCATCGGAGCCGCTATCGTACATGCCCATCGCGTTCAGTTCGACCGGGACAAAACGTTTAAGGCTGTGCGGGCAGTTATCGGTCGTGCGTTTGAGACGCAGCTCTATCCCGCGGATAGAGCGCTCGCCGGTACGCCGTTCGTCGAACAAGTGCGCTACGCCTAGAATATCTTCGTCGTGGACGATGTCCGTGTAGTGTTTGCCGACTAAATCGCGTTTGGTAAAACCCAAAATACGTTCGGCGGCGTTGTTGACGAAGGTGAAACGGCCCTGGGTGTCGAGGGCGTAAATAATATCCAGTGAATTATTGATGAGATAACGGTGCCATTGCTCGGATCGCCGCAGGCGCTTGGACATGCCGCGATTTTCTATTTCCAGCCGGCGACTGGAAAGTGCATTGTGTATGCGTTGCAGGATTTCATCCGGCTCGTAGGGCTTGCGCACAAAATCATAAGCCCCGCGACGAATGGCGCTAATGGCTGACTCAATCGCGATATCGCCGCTAATCACGATGACCAGTGTATCGATCTTTTTTTCTTGTATTTGATCCATGACTTCGTGACCATTCATACCGGGCATCATGAGATCCAGTAACACTAAATCGTGGGCGTTGGTTTCAAAACTGCGCACGGCTTCGATGCCGTTGCGCGCGGTTTGGACTTGGTAACCGACTTGGGATAACAGACGTGAAAGACTGTCGCGCATTTGTGGCTCGTCGTCGACAACGAGTACTTGTACGTCACGAGTATTTTTTTGTTTTTGTTCGTGAGGCATGGCTTAGCTCCTAAGCGATAAAGCTGTTTTTATCTTGGTTGTCGGTCGACTTAAACGCAACTATGTTTAGCCGTCCGCAACTGTTTTGGGGATCAGTAGGTGAAAAGTTAATCCGCTACGCGCACTTATGCAAGTAATACTCGCATGCATTTCCTCCACCAATTGCTGAACAATCGCCAACCCTAAGCCCGCATGGTCACCCCCTTTGGTGCTGGTAACGGGTTCAAATAAATGCGCCATCACGGCAGCGGATAGTCCGGGACCGGTATCCGAAACCCTAATTTCAACGTATGGGCGACCATCGTGGTTCACGTTATCCAAGGTCGTCACGGTGATATTCCCACCAACCGGCATAGCCTCCGTTGCATTTTTTAAAAGATTCAGCAAAATTTGTTTCAGTTTGTCGCGTTGGGTCGTAATCGGCGGTAAGTTTTCAGCTAATTCCAGCTTTACGGTAACTTTTGCCGGTGCGAACAATGTGTCGGCCAGGATTTCAATCAGATCGCGGATCGTGTCGTTGATGTCGATACCGCTAACCACGCTCGGAACGGGGATCACCGGACTCTTCAAGCCGCGAATGATCCGGGAAACTCGATCAATTTCTTCATTAAAAATACGCAGGTCGTTTTTTACGTCGATGCCGTCGTCGAGCTTCATCGAGATCAGCTTGATGTAATTTTTTAAGATGGAAAGAGGATTATTGACCTCATGGGCCACTCGTAGAGTTTGTGATTGCAAGGCCGTTAATTGCGCCTGTAGACGGTCTGTATGCGCTGCGCTATCTTCCGCCCGAGGTTGCAGCGCCTGGGCGCAGGCAACCCCGAAGCGAGACAGCAAGCCCTGTTGCTTTTCCAAGCGGCGGCGTTGATGCGGTTCGATGCCGAAGACGGCTAAAGCGGAGAGTATGCCCCGCGTCATGCAGGGAAGATAAAGCACACCGCTGTTCGATAATAGTTGCGTCAATTGCTGGTCGAACATTGTTTTCGCGTACCCCGAAAAACTATTGACCGGGCTATTTTTATGGATGGACATAGCCGCTAAGCTGCGTTCGTCTTGTGTCGGAAGCAGTAGTTCTTCCAGCCGTGGATCTTGTCCGGGAAGTGGATGCGCACGCCATTTCTGCGCTTTATCGCGGACAAAGTAAATCGGTGCGGTTAAGCCAAATAATATTTGTGCGGTTTGGCTGCAGTAAATCAGCGTTTTACGAGGGTCCTGCGCTTTGCTCAGTAAACCACGGAGACTATCCATGAGCACCAAATCACGCACAACGCGCGTGAGCTCGCGCTTGATTTCGGTATCCAGGGGCGATTCACCAGCGGGGGCGGTTAAATCGGCGAGAGCATGCCGATGTCGACGGCGTTCGCTGGCCGTTGAATCAAGGGCCGTCGTATCGGATTTTTCCGTAAATTCGATACCGAATTTTTGTGCGGTTTCCGCCGCGGAATGGAGGGCATCGACTCCCATACGATCCAGGTCGGGAGCATCAAGACCAAAAAAAAGTTTTCCGGCATCGACGGGCATACTCCCAGCACCGGTCAAGTAATCGGCAAGGCTATTGGCAAGATGCACGATACGCACCAAGGGGTGCGCGTCAAGCAGCATTGCAATGGGTTCTCGTTGGTAGCGAAGTGCGTCAATCAAAAAAGGGTGTAGCCGCCATTCCGCCGCTAAGCCGGAAGCTATGGGCAGTGGAATAGTGCTCTGATGCTGTGTATCTTTGAGATCGGTTGTTTCATGGACACCGTTTTTTTTAAACGAGACGGCCCATGCGGCTAAGGAATCCAGCGCGCCTAACATCCCCACGAGCCGCGCCTCTTCCGGGTGCGGATAACCGATCTGCAGGGAAAGCATTTCTGCCAGATTGGCACCGATCATTGCCCTCCACCAATGTTTTTTGAGTTCGGCGGTGGGGCGGCTGTTGAATGCACTGAAGACCTGTTGGATGGCGGCATTGCGCACAATCGCACGTACGTTGTCGGAACCCAGTGCCGTAATCGCATGCGCCATATCGGCGGGTACGTTGTTTAAGCCACCTGCTTTTGATGCCCAGGCGGACACAACGCGTGCCGTCAATACCGGGTCTTCGTGGATGGCTTGCAGCCAGTAGTGGTCCGGTTCTGTTTCGTCCGAAGCTAATAGGTACAGTAAAACATGCGGCATGCACGGCAGTAGCCCAGCATCGACCTGTTCGACTGTTTGTTTATCCCGATTCATTTGGCAAGCGGCACTTTGAGTTGTATTTGTTATAGAGGCAGGTTGCTGCTTTGTTAATGACGCGCCCCGATGGGTGCCGATGCTCGTTTGCGGCATCGCCCTAGGTTAATTTTAAGCAATAATTGTGCCATATTTTATATGTCGTGCCGGGGCCAATTTTTAAGGTCGAGGGTTTGGCGTTTTGCCCGCAGATAGATCGCGCAAATGGAACGGAGGTGTGGTGCAAGCGACAAAAAATAGAATCTCCATCGATACATGTCGGCGGATTGTTATTCGATAGGGTAATTATGCGCAGATCTAAATGGTGAAGTACAGCGGTGTGAATCTACGGCAACTATTTCACGCATAAGGGGAAAGCAGTAAGGCCGTGCGCGCGTCGTCATGCGCGCTGATATCGAGTACGGTACCCGTTGAATGCCCGATTAGAGCGCGGTGACGTGGCCACGGTCATAAATCTAAAACATTCCGGCGTTACATTCCACCCTCGGACAAGTGGATAGATTTATGCGCATTAGTATTTTTGGCTTAGGTTATGTGGGTGCGGTTGCGGCCGGTTGCTTGTGCCGTGATGGTCATGAGGTCATCGGTGTCGATCCGGCACCGGTAAAAGTCGATTTGATTAATCGCGGGCAGACACCGGTAATTGAAGCGGAGATCGGGGAGATTATCGCCGAAGCGGCGCGCGACGGTAAGTTGCGGGCCACCTCGGATGTGCGGGCGGCTGTGCGCGAGAGCGCAATGTCGATGATTTGCGTCGGCACTCCCAGCCAGTTAAACGGTAATCTCGATCTACGCTACGTGCGCCACGTGTGCGAAGAGATCGGCGCGGCGCTACGCGACAAAACCGATTTTCATGTGGTGGTGGCACGCAGCACCATGCTGCCCGGTACGATGCGCAGTGTCGTTATTCCCACGCTCGAAGAAAGCTCGGGCAAGCGTGCCGGTATTGATTTCGGCGTGTGCAATAACCCGGAATTTCTACGTGAAGGTACGGCGGTATACGATTACTACCACCCGCCGAAGACGGTGATCGGCGAGACCGACGACCGCAGCGGCGACATTCTCGCGCAAGTGTATGCCGCGTTAAAGGCACCGCTGATTCGCACGGATGTCGAGACGGCTGAAATGGTGAAATACACCGACAACGTGTGGCATGCGCTGAAAGTTGGTTTTGCCAATGAGATCGGCAACATTTGCAAAGCCGTCGGTATTGACGGGCATCGCGTGATGGACATTTTTTGCCACGATACCAAGCTCAATCTCTCGCCCTATTACCTAAAGCCCGGTTTCGCATTCGGCGGCTCCTGCCTACCGAAAGATGTGCGCGCGCTGTGCTATAAAGCGCGCAGTATGGATTTGGATCTACCCATTCTCAACAGCATCATGCCCAGCAATGAGCGCCAAGTCGAACGCGGTTTGAAAATGGTGATGGAAAAGGGTGACAAGAAAGTAGGTATTCTCGGCTTTAGCTTTAAAGCGGGCACCGATGATTTACGCGAAAGCCCGCTGGTCGAAATGATTGAACGTTTGCTCGGTAAAGGCTACGACGTGCGGCTGTACGACCGCAATGTGAATATCGCTAGCTTGGTCGGCGCCAATCGCGACTACATCCTGAATCACATCCCGCATATATCCAAATTAATGGAAGACAGTATCGATAAAGTGCTGGCGCACGCTGGCACGGTGGTTATCGGCAACGGTGCGCCCGAGTTCAAGGACGTACCGGCGCGGTTACGCCCCGGTCAAAGTATCGTGGATCTGGTGCGCATCGATCCGGCGCGTGTATCGGATGCGCTGTACAACGGTATTTGCTGGTAATCCATGCCAATGCCTCGGGCTGCACGCCGCCGTGTCCTCATGATTGTCGAAAATCTGCCTTCGCCGTTCGACCGGCGCGTGTGGCAAGAGGCCGGCACATTGCATGCAGCGGGCTACGAAGTTTCGATCATTTGTCCAATGGGGAAGGGATACGAAAAACGTTATGAGTACATTGACGGCATACACATCTATCGCCACCCGCTGCCGATAGAAGCAGAAGGTGCGCTGGGTTATTTAATCGAATACGGTGCTGCACTGTTCTGGGAATTTACATTGGCGTTTCGCGTGTTGTTCACGCGCGGTTTTGATGTCATTCATGCGTGTAATCCACCGGATTTGATTTTTTTGGTGGGTGGTTTTTTTAAGTTATTCGGCAAAAAATTTCTATTTGACCATCATGATATCAATCCGGAATTATACGAAGCAAAGTTCGGGCGGCGCGATTTTTTTTATAAATTAATGGTGTGGCTCGAGCGCATGACTTTCCGCTTTGCCGATGTGTCGATCGCCACCAACGAATCGTATAAGCGCATCGCGTTGGAGCGCGGCGGTATGGATGCGAATAAAGTTTTTGTGGTGCGAAGCGGGCCGATGCTGGAGCGTCTAAAAATTCAGCCGCCCGTTGCCGCCTTGAAGCAAGGGCGTTCCTATCTCGTCGGATATGTGGGCGTAATGGGTCGGCAAGAGGGTATCGATTATCTGCTGCGCGCTGCGGCGCATATTGTGCAAGTGCTACAGCGTCACGATGTACATTTTGGTTTGGTCGGCGGTGGTACTTCATTGACGGAGATGCAGGACTATGCGCGTGCGCTGGGCATCGCCGATTACGTTACCTTTACCGGGCGCGTGCCGGACGCGGATATGCTCGCCATGCTCAATACCGCCGATGTTTGTGTTAATCCGGATGTCGCCAATCCGATGAACGACAAATCGACGATGAACAAAATCATGGAGTACATGGCGTTGGGTAAGCCCATCGTTCAATTTGATCTAACGGAGGGACGTTTCTCCGCGCAGGAGGCTTCGGTTTACGCCCAACAAAATAACGAAGTCGATTTTGCCTGCAAAATTGTCGAACTATTGGACGATGCGCCGCGGCGCCGACAGATGGGTGCGTTTGGACGGCAGCGCGTGTTAAACGAATTGGAGTGGCGTTATGAAGCGCCTAAATTACTCGCGGCTTATGATGCCGCATGGGGTACGCCCATGACGCGGCGCGAAGCCGCCGGCGGCATCATGGTGCAGTCGGATGAATAAACCGCAATCCTTGATAAGCACGAACAGTACGCAAGCATTTCCGCGTCTCAGTTTGTTTCGTCGTCAATTGTCGCTCGCGTCGCTGCTTAAATTACTGCTCGATCCCATCGTCGCGATTGGCATGCTGCTGCTGGTGGCGACTGTTTTTAGTGAAGAGTTTATTGGGCCCTATTTGGTGCTGGCCTTAATTTTATTTTCACTGACCTTTCCGGGGCGCTGGGCCGAACCGAATCTCAAGTCTTTCGGCAACGAAATATTGATGCCGTGGTTGATTACGGTCGCAATTCTATTTTTATTGGGATTTGCCACTGGGTACATCACGGTGTTTCCGGATAGGGTGCTGGTTACTTGGGGCATGGGTACACCGGTGGCTTTGTTTATCGCACACAAAGTAGCGCATCGCCTGCTCCCTCGCGTACTGGAACTGGAAGGCAGTACGCGTCAAGCGGTGATTGTGGGGGCCAACGAGCTAGGACGAAAATTCGCCAGAGAGCTCGTCAACGGACAGGATATCGGCATCGCGCTCAAGGGCTTCTACGACGATCGGGGGGCAAGCCGTATCGGTGATATTCCGCAAGGAAAACTGCTCGGCACCATTCGCGATATGGTGGTCAGCGCGCGCGCCGGTGTGATCGATCTAGTGTATATCACGCTGCCGATGGCATCGCAGCCACGCATCTTGCAATTGCTCGACGATTTACGCGATACCACGGTCTCGGTGTATTTTGTGCCGGATATTTTTGTGGCCGATATGATTCAGGCGCGCATTGATGTGGTGCACGGCATCCCGGTGGTTGCGGTGTGCGAAACGCCCATGTACGGCGTGAACGGCATCGTCAAACGCGCCAGTGATATCGTGTTGGCATCGGTTATTTTATTGTTCATTGCACCGCTCATGGCGGTGATTGCTGCGGGAGTCAAATTGAGTTCGCCCGGCCCCGTGTTGTTCAAGCAACGGCGCTACGGATTGGATGGTCGCGAAATCGTGGTGTATAAATTCCGCTCCATGACGGTGTGCGAAGACGGTGCGCAAATTGCGCAAGCCAAACGCGGCGACCAGCGCGTGACGCGCTTCGGTGGATTTCTACGACGTGCATCGCTGGATGAGCTGCCGCAATTTATCAATGTGCTGCAAGGCGCTATGAGCGTGGTCGGGCCGCGCCCGCATGCGGTCGCGCATAACGAACAGTACCGCAAGATTGTGAAAGGCTACATGGTGCGCCACAAGGTCAAGCCGGGCGTGACCGGTTGGGCGCAAGTGAATGGATTGCGCGGCGAAACCGATACCGCAGAAAAAATGGAGATGCGCGTACGTTACGATATCGAATATTTGCGCAATTGGTCTATCGTATTTGATTTTATGATCGTCTTGAAAACATTGTTCGTTGTCTTTCGAGGACGCAACGCCTACTGATGGCGAACCGAGCCCTTTGAAGTTAGGCAACATGGTATCGGATGTCGGCTTGTTTTATCTTGGTTTGACTAACCCATTTTCCGAGTGCTTGACAAGATAGGACGTATAGCCTGTCTTTATCGCACCAAAACAAGGCGGATTCATCCACTTTCTGCGGTGGTAGTAAAACCGGCTATACCGAGTATTTTTTTATCGTGAGAGACAACTTGAGGGGGTAATATTTTTCATCAGCGGCAGGTCAACACGCCGACCAGTTGTTTTATCGGCAAGGTTTCGAACATACTTCGTTCGCGGCTACTGCGGATACTGTGCAGGTTTCGCGCGGCAATTTTTACTATCACTTCAAATCCAAAGATAAAATCTTGGATGCCGTGATCCATGTGCGTCTGGTCAATACCCGGAAGATATTAAAGAAGTGGGGCATTGAGGTGAACACGTGTCCGTCGCTTTATCCATATTTTGTAGGAGAACAAATCCGATGTTTATCGTATTGCTAAAATTTTCCGGCAATAAAAGCCAGGCCGGTCAATTCATGGAAGGCCACAAAGCATGGATCAAGCGCGGGATGGACGATGGCGTATTTTTATTGGTCGGCAGTCTTCAGCCTAATTTGGGCGGTGGGATCGTGGCACATAATACGTCGCTGCTAGACCTTCAAGACAGAGTGAATGCCGATCCATTTGTGGCGGAAGATGTTGTTCATTTTGAAATTCTTGAAATTACACCGTCGATGGCCGATGCGCGGCTGCAATTTTTGTTGGGTTGAGTTACGTTCAATCCGAGAACGGTCGGCGCATGCGTGCATGCGGCCATCGTGCTGCCGTCCGGTTTATTCCCCGTCTGCGGGACAGCCGGACGTATTCTCCACGGTATCCGTCGTGCGCCCTCCTCGAATAATGCGCAAAAATAATTTTTATTTCATGCGCCTGTAACGTAACGGATGCAGTCTAGCTTCAGTCACCCGTGCGCTGTGAAGGAATATGCGCTAGGCGCCGCACCGGTCGCTAAGGAGCTAGCCATGAAATTATTGAATCGTTTACGGGAAATATGGTCGGTTCATCCAGGGGTTGAAGCGGATGCATTGGGCACGCCATTGGGCGCTGCCGAAATGGATTTCGATGAACTCGCCTTTCAGTCGGGGATGGATGACAGCGTCTTTTATTCAGTACCCGGCATCGGCACGTTGGATGGGTTAAGGCAACGCATTGCGGGTGTGCATGAGGATTTTCCACCTGGCTTAATGGAGCAAGGTAACGATGACGGCGTATCTTAAAGGCGGTACCCGAACGCGCAGAACAGGTAATGCCGTACCGCGCTTAGCGGCGATATTTTTATTAAACGTTGCGACCATTCTACCGGCGCAGGCGTTGATCGCCGGTGATCCAAATGGCGTACCGACCGATTCCCCGGCACGGCGTATTGATGCCAACACGCGTCATTCTCCCTGGGCTGGTGTGGGTAGTATTTCAGTGAAGGGCGGTGCTTTTTCCGGCGTAGTCATCGGCCCGCGCCAAGTGTTGACCGCTGCGCATGTGGTCGCGGGTGCCGCGGCGAGCAGCATTAGCTTCAACCTGAATATTGACGGCGATTTGTCGCAGTCGATTGCGGCGAAGTCCATCACTATTAATCCGGATTATGGTAAGCAGACCTATCAAGGCATCGCATTAAACGATCTTGCCGTCATCCAACTGGTGGCCGATTTACCGTCCAGCGTTCCGCGCTATCCGCTGCTGATGGAGCCGTTGCCCATCGGAACGGTGGTTTCGTTGGTGGGATACGGTGCCTCCGGCAATGGTTTGCAGGGTGTAACGGTCGGTGGCCAGCCTAACGTAAAACGCGTGGGTCAAAATGCGCTGGATGCTTTTGTGCCGCCGCCCAAACTATTTGCCATGCCGCAAGCTTACCTGTTTGATTTCGACGGCCCGAATGTTATGAACACGATGGGCGGATTATCCTTGGGCAACGATATTGAGACTACGCTGGCGAGCGGTGATTCCGGTAGCCCGGCTTTCGCTAATATCGATGGCCAGTGGATGGTGGCGGGCATTAATACCTTTCAATTGAGCCAAGCGCATCGCCCTGCGGCACCACTGTTCGGCTCTATGGGTGGGGGTATGTTCGTACCAGCCTATGCGGATTGGATTCACCAAGCGATGGTCGCGCCCGCCAGCGTCGCAACCCCGTACAGCGGCGACCTATGGTTTTCCGGATTTGTCGGTGTGATCGGTTGGGTGTGGGTTCGCCGTGTTCGACGGAGGGTATGAGCAGCAACACGCTACGCGGGTCACGCTGGTTGGTGCTCACTTGCGCAGTGTGGCTGGCATGGGCGCTCGCAATGGACATCGAACAAGAGCATCAGGTGCTGATTTTCGCCATCCAGCATTTTGGTCCGGAAGCGGAGGCCCGTTTGAAACCCTGGTTCAGCTTAATGCATAGCGCCGCCAAACTGAATGACATGGAGAAATTACAGCGCGTGAATAATTTCTTTAACCGCATTCCCAATGAAGAGGATGCCGCGCATTGGGGTGAGCCGGATTATTGGGCGAGTCCGATTGATCTACTGGCATCCAACGGCGGCGATTGCGAAGATTTTGCCTTGGCCAAATATTTTACCTTGCGCGAGCTCGGCGTGCCGGATGAGCGCCTGCGTCTGACCTACGCCAAAGCTTACTTGCGCCAGACCGGACAAATTCAAAGCCACATGGTATTAACCTATTACAGTGCGCCCGGCACGGAACCACTGGTACTCGATAATTTAACCGATGCTATTCAACCGGCATCGCGTCGTACCGATCTCACGCCGAGCTATAGTTTCAATGTTGCGCCGCTGTGGTCCGCGCACGAACGTCAAAGTGGGCGGCGCATGAGTCACGGCGAATTACTCTCCGGGTGGCGTGAGCTACGCGCGAGCTTGTTGCGCATGGATACGTTGAAATGATATTTAACGGCATTCGACGAGGCCGCACAGCATGAGTTTTTCGCGCTTAGTATTCGTGCTTTTAACGTTGCTGTTGCTGGTGTTGCTGACGGCTAGTTTTACGTTGAGTGTGGTGCATTCGCGCCACTACCTGAGTCGCCAACTCGCGGTGCATGCGCAGGATACGGCCACGGCGCTAGGTCTTTCGCTCGCACCCGCATTACGGCAGGGTGATCGGGTGGCCATTGACAGTCTAGTGAAAGCCGTCGGCGACGGTGGTTATTTCCACTCGATTCGTGTGGTCGGAACGGATGGCGTCGTGCTGGCGGAGCAAGCCTCAACGCTCGACGTTGCCGGCGTACCGGCGTGGTTCGTGCGCTGGCTGACACTGCAAACACCCACACGCAGCGCGCTCATAATGGATGGATGGCGTGAAGTCGGGCACGTGGAGATCAGCAGTCATCCCGGATATGCGTATCAACAGCTTTGGGACGATGCGCGCGACTTATTGCTTTGGTTTTCAATTGCGGGCGGAATCGCCTTGGCCATTCTAATGTCACTGGCGCGCTCCGCGCTCAGGCCGTTGGTGAGTATGGAGCGGCAAGCACAAGCCATCGGCACCGGGCATTTCGTAGCACTTGCGTCGCTACCCTGGGCGCGTGAGTTGCGGCAAGTTGCAATGGCGATGAATCAAATGGCAGGCAAAGTAGATGCCATGTTGAGCGATAAAATTAAAACCATCGAAAAGCTCGAAATCGCTTCAAACCGCGATGCATTGACGGGCTTGAATACCCGTAACTTTTTAAATGATCATATCGGTTTGCTGATGAGCGGTGCGGATGAATGCGAAAGTGCGGCGCTGCTCCTCATCCGTTTTCCTGATTTGGCGGATGTGAATACGCAATGGGGCTATGCAGAGGGCAGTGATTTATTAATACAGTTCGCAACACTGCTGCACGATCAGGCGCGCAAATTACAAGAGGCGATTGCCGCGCGCAGCGGCGGCGCTGAATTTATGTTGTTGGTGCGCGAAATTTCACCCGAGGAAACGCTGGCGCTCGCCAATACCTTGCTGCTTCAATTACGCGCGCTGGCGAGTCCACACGGTGGATTTTTAGGTGCGGCGCATATCGGCATCGGCTTCCGCGATGCCGATATGACCGATCCTTCCAAATTATTTGCTCAAGCCGACATGGCGCTACGTTCGGCCGAAAGCCGGGGGCGCTATTGGGCTTTCATGTACCCGCCAAGTGCAATTTCACCGGAAATGACTTTTGGTGCTTCGCGCTGGCGTCGCATGATCGAGCACGCACTGACGAAGCACACACTAGTATTGTTTGAACAGGCCGTGTTTCACACCTTAAGCCGTGAGCCGCTGCATTACGAATTGCTGCCGCGTATTCAGGACGAAGACGGACATTTAATCGGCGCGGCAACTTTTTTGCCGATGGCGCATCGGCTTGAATTAAGCAGCGCGATTGACCGTGCTGTCGTGGAGTTGGCCTTAACACAAAATTTTTCAAACCAAACGCCGCGCGTACTGAATTTGTCGCTGGATTCCATCCAGGATGAAGAATTTGCAAATTGGCTGCTGCAACGGCTACGCACGAGCAATGTTGAGGTAAACAGAATCTTGGTGGAGCTGCCGGAGCGGGCTGCCGCCGAAGCTCCCGCGTGCGTGTCGCGCTTGATAAGTAGCCTAGCGAGTATGGGCATTCGCTTCGGTTTTAATCATGTGGGTTTAGTACCGGAGGCCTTGGCATCGATTCGTCATCTGCGACCGATATTTTTAAAATGCGACGAGACTCTGCTCAGCGGCATGGACGCGGGGTCGCCCAAACGCTCTCTAGTGGAAATGTTAATGGAGCTGGCCTGCGCATTGGATAGCGTGTTTATTGTCGCCGGTATTGAAACCGAAGAACAGGCCGCCGTTTTTCGGGCGATGGGTGTCGGCGCGTTGCAAGGACGGGCCTTCGACGTACCGAAGGCACTGCACACACTGTAAAACGAATATTCGCTGTCATTTTTCGTTCATCCTAGCCGGTTAAAGTAGTCATTTTTATTACAATGGAGCTATACGCAACATGAAATTTAATTCTTATTTGATTCTATTATTGTGCGTGGGTATGAATCTTGCCGCCGATAGTTTTGCCGCAGGCAGCGGCGACGAAGTGCTCGCCCGTATGGGAAGCACTGAAATCAAGCGCGCCGATATGGAAAAATTAGTCGGTGTGCTTCCCGTCAAAGCGACGTCAGAGCAGGTCAAGGCGCTCGACCAGGCCTTGCGGACGGAATTGATGCGGCGCGCGTTGCTGAGCGAAGCGCTACGTGCGGAGTGGGATAAAAAACCGGAGGTGCTGCACCAGATCGAAGCGGCGCGGGAACAGGTGATCGTCTCGACTTATATTAACCAGCAGGCGCGCCCGGCAGCGGACTACCCGACAGAGGCGGATGTCCAAGCCGCATTCGAGGCGAACAAATCTTTGTTGGTACGTCCGCCGCAAGTGCATTTAGCACAAATTTATACCAAAGAGGCAGCTTCAGCCGAGGTGGTTGCAAAGAAGGCGCGCGAAAAAAATGCGGATTTTTCGCAACTAAGTACGCAGTACTCGCAGCACGCTGAAAGTGCGCGCAACAAGGGCGATATGGGTTGGCTAGAAGTCGAAAAACTGACACCGGAAGTGCGTGGAGTGGTTGAAAAACTCGCTTTGGGTGAAGTCAGTAAACCCGTCAAAGTTGCGGACGGTTGGCATATTTTAAAACTGATCGCTCGCAAGGGTACAGAACCCATTCCGTTGGCGGAAGTGCGCGAACGTCTGACGCAGTCGCTGCGATTAAAGCGCGCGCAAGAAAATGAACAACGCTATTTGGATCAGATGGTTTCCCGCACCCCGATCACCGTTAACGAAATCGCACTATCCAATCCCGGGAGCAGCGGCAAATAGCAAAATGACCCAAACGGGCTAGTTTTAGCGCAATTTACACCGAATGATTGTCATGTGCCGCCTTTATAGTTCTTATAAGGGAGAGGACGAAGAATGACGATTTGGGGTAGTAGGTATAACAACTGTCGTAGTGTTGCCGTCGGTATCCTGCTCGTGTGCGTCGCGGGATCGACTTTTGGGGCCGCACAAGCGGCTTGGTCGTCCAAGGTCCCCGCCGGCGTGATGCTCAAGTTGGATCAAGGCGAGGCGCAATCACTGATTGTGTTGTTCGACGATCAAGCTATCGAGCGCGAAGCCGGTGCGATGCGCGCCAAACTCCACGCGAAATCCGATACCGCTCCGATACAGGCGATGAAGGCCGAACGTTACGCCGCACAAAAGCGGGCCATTTGGGCGGCCATGCCGTCCGGCCAATATCAGATGATGCGCGACTACAGCCATTTGCCGATGGCTTTTGTGCGATTTCAAAGCGCACTGGCACTGCGCACCTTACTGCAGCGCCCGGAAGTTATTGCGGTATACCGCGATGAAATTAAGCACGCGATTTTAACGGAAAGCTTACCGCTGATCGGGCAGAACAGTGTGTCCGCAGCCGGCGATCAAGGGATCGGTTCCACGGTGCTGGTTATTGATTCCGGTGTTGATTACACCAAGCCGGCATTCGGTTCTTGCACTGCTGCCACGCTGGGTACGCCGGGTTGCCACGTGCTTGTTTACGCGAATATTGCTGACACCAGCACCGCATTGGATACGCTCGGTCATGGTTCTGTGGTGTCGGCCATTGCGCTGGCGGTCGCACCGCAGAGCAATATCGCGATGATCAACGTATTCGGTGCAAACGCGAATACAACCGATAGTCTTATTCTTTCGGCCATCAACTTTGGTATCGTCAATCAAGTAAAGCTTAATATTGTGGCGATGAATATGAGTCTGGGCGATAACTCCAGCCACAGTACGCCGTGCAGCAATGTGGGAACCAATCCCTATGTAACACCGATCGCAAACGCCAAAGCGGCGGGTATTGTGGTGACGGTTGCTTCGGGCAACAACGCCTACAGTACCGGTATTTCATCGCCCGCGTGTACACCGAATGCGGTATCGGTCGGTGCGGTGTACGATGCGAACGTCGGCGCGCGCAGTTTTGGTACGCTCTGCAACGACAGCGCCACAGCCGCAGACAAAATAGCTTGTTACTCAAACAGCGCTTCTTATCTGACCTTGCTGGCCCCCGGTTCGGTCGTCACGACGACGGTCGGCGGCGGTGACGGTACTTCTTTTGCCGCGCCTTTTGTCGCCGGAGCTGCGGCGGTTCTACGCTCCGCGTTTTATACCGAGACGGCTGACCAAACCATCATCCGTCTTACCAGTAGCGGTAAACCGATAATCGACACGCGCAATGGTTTCACCATACCACGCCTCAATTTGTTTGCCGCCGCACGTCCTGCGAACGATGCGTTCGTCAATCGTGTTGTACTCGCTGGCGCGAGCGGCAGTGTGATCGGTTATAACGTACTGGCGACCAAGGAAAGTAGCGAACCCAACCATGCCAATAATCTTGGCGGCGTTTCGGTTTGGTGGAAATGGACAGCGCCCGCGAACGGCCAATTCGCGCTCAATACCCACGGCAGTTCTTTCGACACCCTGCTGGGGGTTTATACCGGCAGCGTTGTTAATGCGCTGAGCGTTATCGCTGCAAACGATAATGACGGCACCATCGGTAACGTCAGCAGCGTCGTGTTCCAAGCGCATGCAGGTATCGAGTACGAAATCGCGGTCGATGGTTTTAACGGTGCCGCCGGCGATATTGCCTTGAACTGGAATCTCAATACCAGCGCCGCCGCCGATCTCGCGCTTACGGCCACCAGTAGCGGCAGTGTCGCGGTGGGTAATAATTTAGTTATCAATTACAGCGCAAACAACGCCGGGCCGCAAAGTGCGACCAACACCGTACTTACCGTGACGCTGCCCACATCGCTAACTTATGTATCCGCTTCCGTGCCGTGTACGGCCATCGGTGGTAGTGTCAGTTGCAACCTAGGGGCCGTGGCCGCCGGTAGGAGCGGCAGTGTCAGCATCAAGACCGCAACAATCACGGCGGGAACCTATAGCGTTGGTGCCAGCGTCAGCACCGATACACCCGACCCGGTCACGGCGAACAACAGCTATAGTTTTTTCAGTACAGTGAATCTTGCCGGGACCGCAGGCGGCAGCAATGATACCGATGCGCCGACCTTGCCGGAATGGGGTGCGATCCTAATGGCAAGCCTTTTACTCGGTACCGCACAGCGGCGGCGGAAAGCGCGGATGCTTTAAGCATCGGACTGTCATTAAATTTTCATTTTAATACGGGACACTCCGGGTGTGTCCCGATATCAACAGCACGTTGTCTTTAACAAACTACTTGCCATGCTGCAGCGGTTAAAACTCGTCCTCCACTATGGAGTTTTAATCGGTGGATTAATGGGCGTGACCCATGATGCTAGCGCCCTGTCCGCACAGGAAATTTACCGCCAAGCCGAGCACCAAGTTTTTATACTGGAAGTATTGAACGAGAAAGGCGAAGCTTTCTCCTATCATACAGCGGTGCTGATCGAGGCGGATACGCTGGCGACCCAATGCGAATCGGTGCAGGGTGCGCCCAGTTTGCAGTTACGGCAAGGCACCGAAATTTATCCAACTCAGATTGCGCGCACTGTCTTTTTGCATGCACCGGGTGTGGGCGCATCCGGCGTAAAACTGCGCGACGATACGCCCCCGGCGGGCACGCCAGTGTATGCCGTCAGCAATGCACTGGGTTTAGGCATCGGTATTACCAGTGGCGTGGTGTCGGGCGTTCGCGCTGCACAAGGCGAAATCTTTATTCAACATACCGCCGCCATCGCGCCGGGTTCGGAAGGCGGTGGCTTGTTCGATACGGAAGGTCGCTTGCTTGGTTTAATCAGTTATCGACAGCGCGATGGTCAAAATGTGAACTTTGCAATTCCGGCCCAATGGCTTAAAGAAATTAGCCAGCGCGCCGCCAGCGCCGATGCCGCCGAGGCGTGGCGTGTCAAGGCGCTGGATCTGGAACGCAGCGCAAAATGGGATGATTTAGCAGCACACGCCATGGCTTGGAGCAAGGCGCTCGCCGATAGTACGGAAGCTTGGCTGTGGCTCGGTAGTGCACAAACTCAGCGCCGGGATTGGCCGGCTGCGGAACTCGCCTATCGTGAAGCCCTGCGCCATGAACCATCGACAATCCAAGGGGGGGGGTTGCGTTGGCGCGGGTGCTGTTAGCGCAGAACAAAGCACAACTCGCGCTGGAAGTAGCGCGCAGCATGTTGTTCTATCGGACTGAAAATGGGTCCATCTGGCTCGCTATCGGCAGCGCCGAGCGCGTGCTTGGACATTTGGATGTGGCCAAACAAGCTTTTGCGCATGTCGCACAATTGGAGCCCTGGAACAGCGAGGCCTACGCTGGACTCGTGAGTATTGCAAGCTTGCGCGGCGACTGGCCGGGTGCGTTGGCGGCGCAGCGGCAGTTGTTACAAATTGAAGGCGAGAGTCCGACCAACTGGGTTGAGCTTGCTGGGCTTTATTTGCGCAATACCCGACCAGCGCGTGCGTTGGACAGCGCCGAGCACGCCCTTCATGTGCTGCCTAACAACGCCGATGCGTGGCTTTATAAGGGGGGGCTGCGCTATATGGCTTGAAACGCAGTCACGAAGCGATTGAAACCCTACGGAAGGCGATTCTACTGAAACCACAACATCCGGAATGGGCGTGGGGATTGTTGGGGGATATTTATACTGGATTGAATATTCAGCCGGAAGCCATCGCCGCCTATCGCGAAGCGTTGCAGATCACTCCCAACGATACAAACCTTAAAGGGCGATACGGCATTGTGCTGCGAGAACATTTGCAATACGCAGAGGCATTGCAATTGTTCGAGACAATACGCGACGAGCATCCCGACGATCCATTTGCCTGGCGTCAGATTGCTTATGTGTATACCGGCATGGCGCAAACCGAAGCCGCTATCATCAACTATGAAAAGTCGCTGAGCCTCGACGGCAAACAACCCAGTGTCTGGTTATCCTTGATGTATGCCTACCACATCGTCGAACGTCGCGAAGATGTTAAGCGCGCCTATCAAAATTTATTGGGGCTGGACACAGCCATGGCGGAGCGGGGTTATCGCGCGCTGATTCTGCCCTATGGAGTGGCGCCGTGAAACGTTATTTATTTATATTGCTTTTGTGCAGCGCCAATACGCAGGCAGGCGAAGCGGAAAGGGTCTTCAATACTATACGCGATTCGGTCGTTACTTTGACCGTGTATGACGAGCGTAAAGAAGTCGATGGTGCAGGCAGCGGTGTGGTGGTGGCGCCAGCACGCGTCGTCACCAATTGCCATGTGGTGCAAGAAGCGGTCGCCATCCGCGTGCGCGCAGGTAACAAGGAATGGGACGCAATGATCGCTGTCATGGATACGCCGCGCGATTTGTGTCAATTGGATGTGCCGGGCTTGACGGCGCCGCTTGCGAAAATCCGCAGCTACCGCGATATTCAAATCGGCGAGCCCATCTACGCCGTGGGCAACCCGCTGGGGTTTGGGCTTGCGGTTAGCGCCGGCTTGGTTTCATCCATCGGACTACACAAAGGCGAAACGCGCTTGTTCAGTAGTGCCCCGATTTCGCCGGGTTCGAGCGGCGGTGGTTTGTTCGACGGCCAAGGGCGATTAATAGGTATCACTACTGGTTTTTATCCAGGCGCACAAAATTTAAATTTAGCCTTGCCCGCAGATTGGATTAACGAGATGCCCAAACGCGGTGTTGCCTGGCGCGCACCGGCTGCTGCTATGCCCGATCCTGACTGGATCGGTGAATCCGAATCCTTGCGCCTCGCCAACAAGTGGGCCGAGCTTGCCGCGTTATCACGGCGCTGGCGTGAAGCCTATCCGACTTCCGCGACCGCCAACGTTTACCTGGGTTTGGCTTTGGTGAATACGAAACAAGCCGCGGAAGCCAAAGAGGTACTCCTGAAGGCTTTACAGCAAGATTCCAATCACGCAAACGCGCTTGGTTATTTGGCTCAAGCCCGCTATCAGTTGGGTGAAAAGGAGGCGGCGCTAGCAGATCTACAACACGCGATTACGCTCTTTCCCATAAATGGCTTTTACTATTACACATTGGGCTTGTGGCAATATCAAAAAGAGGATTTCGAGGGTGCGCTGGGCGCAGCGCAAAGCGCAATCAAGTTCGATCCCAGCAATGAATTCAACTGGGAATTGCTGGGAGAGTCACAGCAACGGAAACATCACTATGTCGAGGCGGCGCAAGCGTATCGAACGGTGCTGCGGCTGAAACCCAATCATCCTGGTGCCACGACCAATCTGGTGTCGGTATTGGCGACCCTGGGTGAGGTTGGTACCGCGCGTCAGGTGCTGACAGATGCCCCTCCCGGCTTGGCAAGCGATGCAGGCGCTTGGTTGCAAGTAGGCTACGCCGAAGATAAACAAGGTCACTATGCCGAAGCGGAGCGCGCCTATCGCAAGGCGCTGAAAATCGATCCTACATTAGCCGATGCCTGGTATTACTTAGGCAGATACTTGACTCGTGTGAGCCGCAATACCGAAGCTGAAGAAGCCTTTCGACGAGTACTCAAATATAAGCCGGACATGGCCGTTGCTTGGGGCGCGTTGGCTGAAATAATCAAACAGCGTGGTGATAACGCCGGTGCCAAAGAAGCTTATGAAAAAGCCACGGTTCTTGATACCTCACTTGTACCAGCTTGGTACGGACTAGGCGTAGCTCGGCGCGATTTAAACGATTACCCCGGTGCGGTCAAGGCGCTGGAGCAAGTCATTCGGCTCGACCCGAAGAGTCCTGCTTGGGCCGTTCTGGGTGAGTTGCAATTGCGCATGGGGCACCCGGATGAGGCATTCAAAGCTTTGCAAACAGCGGAACAGCTTAATCCCAAAGATGAATTTACCTTGAGCGCGTTAATTATGTATTACGATAAATTGGGTGAACCCAATCATTCACTTGCCTATGCGCTTCGTTTGTTGGAGATCAATGCAGCCAACGCATTAAATTGGAACAATAAAGGCTATGCTTTGCTGAGGCTGCAACGCTATCCGGAAGCCATTCCAGCGTTTGAAACCGCGATTCGTTTGCAACCGGATTTGATAAACGCCTGGGTTAATCTGGGAGAAACCCACCTGCGCAGCAAGCAACTCGGTAAAGCGATTGTCGCCCTGGAACAAGCGCTAAAATTGGCACCCAAGGCTACCGTGCAAGACTCTTTATCGCGCAAGCCTATGCAGGAAGCGGGCAGTTCGCTAAGACCAAAGAGCAGCTTGTTTTACTGCTGCGCCAAGTACCGAATTTCGCCCCGGCTTGGGCGTTGATGACCGTGGCGAGTCTATCGCAGGGCAATAAACCGGATGCCTTGGTGTCCTATTACAAACTCAAGCAGATTAACCCCGCTATGGCGCGCGAATTGAGCTCGGCGTATCGCCTGCAAAACCCCATGTCGAATATCGTTCTGCCGAATTAAATTTATCTTGTGTGGGTCGTGTAGTCCGAATGGCTCGTATTCCATGCGATAAGTGACACTTAACGGTCATATTGATTTGCTAGTCTACTGCCCAATCAACGCAATGATATTTAAGTATTTCGCTGAGTGATCCATCAATTTTTCAAAGGGTAAGCAATGAAATTTTTAAGCGCGACTTTATTAACACTGAGTTTGGTTTTGTTCGGCACACAATCGGTAGTAGCCGGTGTGATATCGGATGGCTCCAGTGGCGTATTTCACCCCGCGACCGATTTTACTTTGGACTTATCAGGAACCACCTTCCCGCAATTCACCGATATCTTTATCGATGCCGGTATCCGGCTGACCATTTTGTCGCCCAACAATGGAGCCTTCGGTGATTTGCTGGCGGCCAACGATATTATTGTCAACGGCATTATCGACGCAGGTAGTGGTAGTTTAGGGCTGCGGGCTGGTAATCAAATCGTGTTGGAGGCCGGTTCGCAAGTAATCGCCGGATTGTTAGACGTGTCAGCACCGACGGTATCGTCACGTGGCACTATCTCAGTGAGTGGTAGTACGGGTTCTTCCGGTTCAGGTGGCATTATCGGGAGAGGCCCCGTCAGTCCATTCCCATCTCCACGCGGCCCAAGCCTAATCTCAGAACCTTCCACCGCGTTGCTGCTGCTGTCGGGTTTAGCGCTTCTGGCGCGTAGGTACCGACGGCACTTGGTTTGAGGTGTTCGGGGATAAGGTTATCGAATCTTTCAATGCCAAAAATAATTATCGGGCTTAGTCTCCTCGATGGCTTGTTTCAGTCCGCCGGCGGGTTTTCGATATTGCTGCAGCCGCCAATCCACCAGCAGGCGGAGCGATAATTCGAAGTCGTTGTAGTTCAGCTTGAATAAACGCGTGATGTCCAGTTTATCGCGCCCATCCATTGCATTAATCAATTCGCCGAAGATTTCTTTGGACTTGGGGTCAATGTTCGGGTCTTTAAGGCGTTTAGCTATTATTTTAGTCGCATGCATCGCCAGCTCCGCTGTCAGTTGTTGGAAACCCTATTATGGACAAGCAAAACCAAAAAGACGAATTATGTGACAAAACTTGAAGGAGTTGCTTAGGTTTGGAGCTTAGGCATTGGTTTTTACTGGGATGAGCTTCAGTTATCTATAATAACCAATTGATTATTTTCATAAATACTTAATTTAGCCGCAATCTGAGCAAAGTGCTGAACGCTATGCAGCTATATATAAAGACTTACTTCAAGCAAGAAAAGGATATTCGAATGGACACCAAGATGACTCATCCCCTTAACCTGCCTGTAACACAGCTACGGCAAAATGCTCTATTTTCTGAAAGCAATGGCAATGCGAAAGATACTGCTGACCTTGATTTTGGCGTTAGCCGCACCGCAAATAGCGCACGCTTGGTGGAACGGTGAGTGGGCAGCGCGTAAAAAAATCACGCTGGATACCACGGCCAGTGGCTTAGCGCTAAAGCAGGAGGTAGCGGCACCGGTGATCTTGGTGCGTTTGCACACCGGTAATTTCGCATTTGATACGGCCAAAGTGGATGGTGCCGATCTGCGGTTTTTAGCGGAAGACGATAAAACACCTCTTAAATATCACGTCGAAAAATTTGATGGTTTGGCGCAGATCGCTTTGGTGTGGGTACAAGTTCCCAAGCTGCAACCCGGCTCAAAAGAGCACTATATCTGGCTCTACTACGGCAATGAAAAAGCCGTTGCCGGGGATGACGCAAAAGGTAGTTTCGATCTAAATCAAACCAGTGTTTTGCATTTTGCCGAAGCACAGGGCTTACCCAAGGACGTGACCGCTTATGGCAACCATGCCGCGCAGTTCGACGGCAGTCATATACCCGGTGGAATCATCGGCCCGGCCGTTGCCTTCAACGGTAAACAGGGTTTGCAGATACCCGCATCGCCCTCTATGAAAATTACCGCCGCGAACGGAGCGACCATTTCTTTTTGGGTGAAACCAAGCGCCGCCCAAAGTACATCGATCATTACCCTACGCGAAGGTAAAGCAGCGATTGTGGTTGGTATGGACGGCAGCCAAGCGTATGCCAAGATAGAGGGTAGCGCGGCCCCCGGTGAAACACCGCGTGCGGGCAATCTCACACCGGGTGCTTGGCATCACATAGCGATGACGGTAGCCAAAGAGTTGACGTTGTACGTGGACGGTCAAGCGGTAGCAACTGTACCCGTAGCGAGCCCTGAAATACAGGGTGAGGTCACGCTGGGCAGAGGCTTCCAAGGTGAAATTGACGAACTGGAATTATCCAATATAGCGCGCTCGGCGGATGCAATTTCAGTGGCCGCATTCAGTCAAGGCCCCGATACAAAATTACTGACTTTGGGCGAAGAAGAAGCGCAAGAGAGCGGCAGCACGTCCTACTTCGGCGTGATTTTGCAGAGCGTAACACTCGACGGCTGGGTGGTGATTGCGTTCTTGATGGTGATGGCGGCCATCAGTTGGATGGTGATGGTAGCCAAAGCTTTGGTTATCAATAAGACCTATAAAGCTAATCGAGAATTTCTGGAATCTTTCCATAAACTCAAAGTGAGTGAAACCGCAAAGTTGGATGCTGAAGATAAAGCGGAGGATGCCGATATTCAGGATTCGGCGCTGATGCTGGCGTTGTTCGGTAAGCACGATCACTATCAAAACGCATCGCTGTATCACCTCTACCATACCGGTGTACAAGAGGTAAAACATCGCGTCAATAAGGGCAGTAAAACACTCTCGCCGCAGGCCATCAACGCCATTAAAGCAGCGCTTGATGGCAGATTAGTGCGCGAAAATCAGAAGCTCAACAACTTGATGGTGCTGCTCACAATCGCCATTTCCGGGGGCCCGTTTCTTGGCCTGCTCGGCACGGTGGTGGGGGTCATGATTACGTTCGCCGCGATTGCCGCGACGGGTGACGTAAACGTTGCCGCCATCGCACCGGGTATTGCGGCGGCACTGGTCGCGACTGTCGCCGGGCTGGTGGTCGCGATCCCGGCGCTGTTCGGCTACAACTATTTAGGCAGCCGCATTAAAAACATTACCGCCGATATGCATGTGTTCGTGGATGAGTTGATCGGCCGTTTCGCCGAAGCGTACGCCGGATAAGGATTTGCCACGATGGAACTGCGCGAAGACAACGAACCGTATGACGACATCAATATCACGCCCATGTTGGATTTGGCTTACGTACTGCTGGTGATTTTTATCATCATGACCACCGCTTCGGTGCAAGGCATTAAAGTCAATTTACCCAAAGCGAGTACCACACCCAATTTAGCGAAGCCGAAAACCAAAGCCATAACGCTCGATGCCAACGGCCAGATATATCTCGATACCTATCCGGTGACATTAGCGGAATTGGAATCGCGGCTGCGTTCATTCAAAGCGATCACGCCGGATTTGCCGGTAGTGATTAAAGGTGATTCCAAGATTGCGTACGAAAAAGTTGTCGAGGTTATGGATTTGTGCGGGCGTTTAGATATCACCCAGCTTGGCCTGGTGACGCAAAAGGCCGGTAAGTGAGCCAACAGGCCTGGCGTGCGCACTTGCCGAAGATAATTGTAGGCGGAGTGTTGGTGCTCGTTATGGCGGGCATGTATTACATCATTAAGGGTTTTATCGATAGCGCAGAGAAACCGTCGAAGAGCAAAGTACAAATTATTTCACTGGTCAAACCGCCGGAGCCGAAACCACCGGAAGAAAAGCCGCCGGAACCTGTAAAGCAAGAAGTCAAGGAAGAAGTGCCGGTAGATCAGCCAAGCCCGCAACCCGCGGCCGACGAACCACCGCCGGGCTTAACCTCGTCGCTGGGGCCGGGTGACGGCGCAGGATTTGGTTTGGCGGCAGGTGACGGCAAAGGCACCGGGCGCATCGGTGGCGGCAACGGCAATCGCGCACGCTGGTATGCGGGCTTGTTGGCGAATCGAATCGAGCAGGTACTCAATCATGACAGCAAACTGCTCGACGAGCTGAAGGCCAAACGCATCATGGTGCGTATTTGGGTTGGAAATGCCGGGCACGTGGAGCGCGTGGAATGGGATGCGGGTGCGGTGCCGGCAAAGTCTGAAAAGGCTTTGCGCGAGCAGTTGTTGACATTGACGGTGCAGGAATCACCGGAAGGAATCGAACAGCCGATTTGGTATCGCTTCCGACCGCGCGGATGAAGCCCCCCCACTGTAAAAATAGAAAAAATGGATAAGGATTGTTATGAAGCAACACGCGCGTAGAGTGCAAAAACTGCTAACGGTAGTCTCACTGGTCGGAATGGTTTCGATCAGTGGACCAACCTGCGCCGATGAGCGCGAAGATTTAGAAGTGGTTCGTCAAACCACCATCAACTTAATTTTCGCACTGGTGGAAAAGGGCGTACTGACGCAAGAGGCCGCGCAAGCACTCGTCAAGCAAGCAGAAGACGGCGCACGCAAGAAAGTAGCGGCCGCCACCGGTGCTGGCGAAAAGGTGGTGCGTGTACCGTACGTGCCGGAATCGGTAAAACGTGAGATTCGCGAACAGATCAAACAAGAAGTCGTAGCGCAAGCCAAAACGGAGCGCTGGGGGGACGCGAATGTGCTGCCAGACTGGATCAATCGCTTGAAATGGGAAGGTGATATTCGCTTACGTTACCAGACGGATCGATTCCCCAGTAGCAATACTACACCGCCACAGGTGTTCGCCGCAGCTGGACAGAATGGTGTTACCAATACCACTGAACAGCGTGACCGTGCACGGCTGCGCGCGCGGCTCGGCTTGTTGGCGCAAGTTACACCGGGTATTTCAGCCGGCTTTCGCTTGACAACCGGGAATACCTTAGATCCAGTGTCTACCAATCAAACCCTCGGCACCTATGCAAACAAATATACCCTCGTGTTTGATCGCGCCTATCTCAAGCTTGATCCGTGGGAGTCATTCACCGTTTCAGGGGGGCGCATTCCTAATCCGTATTTTTCCACAGATTTGGTGTGGGACGACGACCTCAATTTTGAAGGTGTAGCGGCCAGCTTTCGCAAATCCAATGCAAGTATTGATGCCTTCCGCCCGTTCGTGACCTTGGGTGCATATTCACTCCAGGAGTTCGAGAGAAGTAATACCCAATTGGCTAAAAACAAATGGTTCTGGGGTGCACAAGGCGGGTTTGAATGGCGCGGCAGTGACCAAGCACGGTTTAAACTTGGGCTTGCTTATTACGATTTCTTGAATGTGAAAGGTATCCCCAATCCCATCGGCACCAATGGCGCTGGCCCCTATGATCCAACTAACGCTTTCTTCCGGCAGAAGGGCAACACGACATTCGATATTAACAATAATAATATCAATCCGAATATACCGCTTTATGGGCTCGCCGCCGACTTCAAGCTGGTCAATCTAACGGGTAGCTTAGATTTGGCGCATTTCGATCCGGTGCACGTAATGCTAACGGGCGATTATGTGAAAAATGTAGGGTATAACCAAGCTGAGATTGCCGCACGAACTAATCGTACAGATACGGTGCCGGAGGTTACCGGCTGGCAAGGCCGCATTACCGTAGGAATGCCGGTCATTCGTGACCTGCACGATTGGCAAATATTCGGCGGTTACCGATATGTGCAGCGCGATGCGGTTTTAGATGCCTTTACCGATTCAGATTTCCATTTAGGCGGAACCGATACCAAGGGTTATTTCATCGGCGCGAGTTACGGCGTGGACAAAAACACTTGGCTTTCGTTACGCTGGTTGTCAGCGGATCAGATCAGCGGCTTGCCGTTGGCGATTGATGTGTTGCAACTGGATCTAAATGCAAAATTCTAAGCATTGGGCTTATGGGTGGCTGTTGGCGCTAGCGGTGTTACCCTCGGCTTACGCATTTGAGAATGATACCTACGATTGGATAAGCAAACCGGAACCGGAGCAGCATAGTGCTCCGGTTGACCCGTTGGAATTTTCACGGATGAAAGAAACGGGTAATGACAGCCAGCCAATTTTTGCGATGGATAAAGATGCGGCGTTGATTTCCGCCGCCGCGCAAAATGATTTGCAAGGTGTGGAAACGTTGCTTAAAAACGGTGCCAATGCCAATGCGCGCGATGCTTTGGGTCACCGGGCTTTATTGCATGCGGCGCGCTTGGGTTCCGCGGAGATGGTGCACCAGTTGTTGGAGGCCGGTGCGGATCCGGATGTTAAAGGGCTGGGTTTCACGCCATTGGGATTGGCTGCGCTCAATGGTTACGCGCAAGTAGCGACCTGGTTATTAAAATTTGATGCACAAGTACATCTACGCAGCGACAACGGGCTGACACCGCTAATGAACGCTGCGTTGTTGAACAATGTGTCGGTCATGCGGGAAATATTACGGTATGACATGGATGTTGATCGTGAGAATAATGCCGGTCGCACAGCCCTTTCGTATGCCGCAGAAGGCGGCTCCGAGCAAGCGATTGAATTGCTGTTAGAGCGCGGCGCGAATGTCAATGCGGCGGACAAAAAATTTAACACGCCGTTGTTCTGGGCGGCATTTCGGGATCAGCGCGGCGCGATACGCCTGCTGTTGCGGAAGGGCGCGGAACAAGGCGCTGTGTCATTGGATTTATTATGAGAGGTATTCAAATGCAGCGTTTCGAGAAACTTCTCGCTCTCTTGCTGGGTGGAGTTTTGTTATTTACCGCTAACACGCCGCTGCAAGCGGCATCGAAGAAAGACCCCGCCAAGGAAGCGGTACGCCGGATGCAGCTGGAATTAAGCCAAGTGCAGGATCAGAAAGCGACCTTAGAGCAGGATAAAGCGGGACTCAGCAAGGAGCTGGACACGCTGAAACAAAAATCGGACGAGCTGACTTCATCGGTAAAGAGTGCAAATCGAAACAAAGCCGTACTGGCCAAGGAAGTTGAGGCGCTACACCAAGACAAAAGCAAGTTGTCGGAAGAAGTTGCCCGATTGAAAAAGGAGCTTACGGACAGTCAGTCTGCCGAGCGCGATACCCGCAATAACTTGCAACAGGAAACAAGCCATAAACAGCGACTGGAACAAAACCTAGACGCACGCGGCAAAGCCTTGGAAGTGTGCGAAGCTAAAAATAAAATGCTTTACCAATACCACGTGGAACTCATCAATCGAGCGCAGAATCGTGGCTCTTTGAGCATACTGTTGGAAAAGGAACCGGTGCTGGGTTTCAAGCGTGTACAAATCGAAAATATGCTGGAAGAATATCGCGATAAGATCGACGATCAGAAAGTTCAAACGTCCGTGTTTCCCCAAGCGCCGGGGCAGTAGGTTTATTCGAATTTTGCCTTATTTTTCCGTGCGAATTGCCCGTACGGATTAAAGGACTAGCCCGAACGGGCTATAAATTTCTATTTTTTGTACATTATTTGGTAAGAAATTGAGCGTAGATTTCTCGGAAGACTTAGAGTTCGTGGGGATCTCAGCGTGCAGCCGACTTATCAAAATAAGCAACGGGTCATCGAAACGGGCGATTTTAAAAGCGCTCTGGATCGTATCCAGGATTTTGTGCTTCGTCTTAGCCCGCAGCAAGCGCGCACCTTGGCGTGCGAGGTGATTCAATGTGTCAATCGCGTTGAAGCCATCAAAAATCTAAAGCGGCCCCCTTCGTCTATTGCCAACGAGGTGCAAAATGAAGTCCTTTAAACAGTATTTAAAATTGTTTCGAAATACGGTTCTCTGTTTGTGGGCAGGTACGGCGGGGAATGCCTGGGCGAATAACCAGATATTCAATGTCGGCGTACTGACCCCCGCCGTGCCCTATACACAACTCGTAGATCATCCGCTCGCGCTGGAAGTAGCCGGTGCGGCTTTTGTGGATTTCTTTAATTTTCAGATCGCGGATGGCGGGAGCGCTTCTAGCGTGGCGGTTAATTTGAATCTGAAGCCGTTCCTCAATATCGATAATTTACAGCTCGGTTTATATACTGGCCAGAATGCTTTAGGTAACTTACTGGATGGCCCGGTCGGCTCCGGGGTAACGCTCACGGCTAGTTTGCTGACGAATACAAATTACTCGCTGAAAATTTCGGGCACCGCCACGGGTAGCGCGGGTGGGAGTTATTCCACCGCGATTGCCGTCGTGCCGGAGGCGGAGAGCTGGAGCATGATGCTGGTCGGTCTGGGGCTACTCGGTTTAGTGCTGCGGCACAAAAAACGGGAACTTAACGCTTCCGACGAAAAATCTTGAAGCTGACGGCGGTAAACCCCAGAAGCATCAGCAAGCATTTATCCGCTTCTGGAACGGCCGAAATACTGTAGGCGTACTTGCCGTCGGCGCTACCGTTTGCAAAACCGCCGATAGCCGCATAGTAACTGCCGGGAAGCAGTGTCGTTCTAGCACCGCTTCTTGCGGGTCGTCGATGCCGTTGGCGATGCCGTAAAAAGTATCGGCGAGATCGTAAAAACCAATGCTTAACCCGTTGATGTTGAAATTGAGGCCCGCGTTATACCGAAGATTTAATTAAGCTCACGGCGGTGTTGGTCACGCGCTGCAGCGGCCCCACCTCGAAATAGACGTAATCCAAAAAATTACCCGGAGCGTGTGAAACCAGAAGGTCGTAGGACTGCGGAACTCAAGTAATGGCCCCAAAACCGTATCGGCACTCGCCGTACCGGAGCAGGCCAGAAACAGCAGTGCTGAAACGCTGTTCCAAAAACCATGAGTTAAACGTGTGAGAATCATCATTTCCACCTGCGTAGATAAATTAAAAGATATTTAATCTGCGAAGACCGCAAATAATATCTTTAAATTGTGACGAATTAAATTTCGTCTATGAGTCATATGGGTTATAGATAAATTGATCAGGAATTCAGCAAATACACGAGGAATATCGGATGGAGTGCAGCACATTGAAACAAAAGCGGGGATTTATAAACCATTTAGCGCTTGGTTTTCTTCCGTCGCCATGACTCGTTTGGGCTATAGGCGAAATTCATCCTGTCATTAGGCGGTGTTAAATTAAAGTTATCTGACTGTTTTTTTTATCTGGCGGTGTTCTTTGGAAGCACTGGGATTTTAGAAACGATGGGAGAACGAAATGTTAAATTTTTTCAAGGGAACGTTAGTGTGTCTTTGTGTTGGCTTGGTTTGTTCGGGTAGCGCACTAGCGGCAAATTTGCATCGACCTACTGCGCAAAGAGTAGCGCTTTACGTGTTTGATTCGACTTCTGAAAGTTTTACCGATTTCCTTAGCCCAGGCGTAAGTCTCGGCTCGGGTGGAGACATAGGGGTGGGTGTATCTTCATTTTTTCAAAGTAAAAATACTAAAAACAACAGTGGCGTAACGTGGACTGTCAATAGCTTTTTACTGGTCTTGCCTTATGTGAATCAAGAGTTGGGCGGGTTGCTCGCTTTGAGCGGCAACTTAACGCCGACAGGATGGAATACGACTTCCAGTTTTAACCCCACCGGTTTTAATCCCGTGAATTATTTCCAGCCGGCTGTTTTGTTAGTGTTTTATCAGGGACAAATTAGCGCGGTACCGGAGGCGAGTTCCGGCATCATGATGGCGCTCGGTTTGCCTATCTTGGGTTGGTTGGCTTGGCGCCGGCAACGTTCGGTCTAGGTTACGGTCTAGGTTACGGTCAGCGGTTTCGTCTGTTTTTTTGGGCCGGTGCACCAAGCGCTGCACCGGCCTAGACTGTACTCCAACCCGCTCTTTGCGGGTTTGTGCATTCCACGCGCGACATATTACGGTAACAATCTTTTCATATTATGGCACTCGTTTCGCTGCCTTGGAGTGGTCGAGACTGGTGTCTATATCTATTCGCCAATTATTCACGTCGCGCTATCGCGCGAAAATTCTCTATAAGGATACGAATCATGATGAATCGATCGATTCGATGGTCGACAATGCTATTAATTATTCTAGCGCTGAGCGCCTGCGGTAAAGGCGGTTCAGGGGCATCCGGACAAGTGGTGGCCAAAGTAAACGGCGAAGAGATTACCATTCATCAAGTGAATGCCGCGATGGCCCGTTTCGGTAAATTGGATGAAGCGCAAGCGAAAGAAGCTGGTAAAACTGTACTGAATGCCTTGATTGATCAGCAACTGCTGCTTAAAAAGGCCGCGGAAAAAAAACTGGAGCGCGACCCCGCCGTGATGCAGGCGCTCGAAGGTGCTAAACGCCAAGTTCTTTCGCAGGCGTACCTGGAAAAAATGATGCAGAACGTGAGTCAGCCCAGCGCCAACGAAGTGCATGAATATTATGTGCAGAATCCTGCGTTTTTTGAAAATCGGCGGATCTATCGCTTCCAGGAGATTCTCTTGGGGAACAACAATCCGGAAACGTTAAAGGCGGCCAAAGAAAAACTTGACCAAGGGAAAAACCTGCGTGATTTAGCGCTGTGGCTGCAATCTGAAAAAATTGCCTTCAAAGCCGATGAAGTCACGAAACCCGCAGAACAATTTCCGACGGAAATCTTGCAACGTGTGCAAACGCTCAAAGTCGGTCAGATGGCCATCGTATCTTCCGACAAGGGCACGCTTATCATGAATCTAGTGGCGGTACGCGATCAGCCGTTTACCGAAGTCCAGGCCAAACCGGCGATAGAATCCTATCTGGGTAATAAAAAACGCTCGGAATATGTACTGGCCGAAGTGAAGAAGATGCATGACGCGGCGGATATTAAATATTTCGGCAATTTTGCCGATGTGGGAAAATCGACTAAGGCGGTGAGCGCCAAGCCGACGAACCCGGCACCGGGCACACCCCCGGCGACACACGATACGACAAACAAATCCGATAAGGCGGCTTTGGAAAAAGGCTTGAGTGGATTGAAATAAAAATATTGCAAGTTGAGCGATACGATTTGGGCGCGCAGCGGAATGCTTGCGTGAACTTGAGTGCGCATGGCATTGAAATACCGTTTTTAGGTTCCGGCGATGCCCAAATTTCCCTATAGCCACACCCTTCCTTTTTTTCTCTACCTCCTGTTTCTGGCCTTAGCGCAGTGGCTGGTAAGTTTGCATGAAGCAGGCCAAGCGTGGGTCGTTGATTGGGATTTGCGCTGGTTGTATCCGGTTAAAGTGTTATTCGTCGCGGCGCTGTTATGGCATTTTCGTGATTGTTATACAGAGTTAAAGTCGTTCGCAGTGCTGACTGGGCGGCACTGGCTTGCTGCGGTGTCGACGGGTGTGATGGTGTTTGTGCTTTGGATCAACTTGGATGTCGGATGGGGCATGCTGGCGAGTAATTCCAGTGGTTTTAATCCAACCTCGGTGGATGGCAGTATCGATTGGCGACTGGTCATCGCACGCTGGCTGGGTGCCGCCATCGTTGTACCCGTGATGGAAGAATTATTTTGGCGGTCGTTTTTAATGCGTTGGCTCGACCAGGCGGATTTTAGAATGGTAAGTCCGGCGCGAGTGAGCCTGCGAGCGTTGCTGGTCGCGTCGTTGTTGTTTGGCTTCGAACATCAAATGTGGTTCGCCGGGATTCTTGCCGGCTTGGCTTATGCCTGGCTCTATGTGCGTACCGCGCAGCTATGGGCAGCGGTAGTGGCGCATGGCGTAACCAATGGCCTGCTGGGTTTCTGGGTGTTGTACACCGGCAATTGGCAATTTTGGTAAGTGCAAAATGTACAAATTAAAGCTCGGCCTTGGCGGCTTGCTACTGGCCATGCCGTATACCGCATGGGCCTTGTTCGGCGACAGCGTGCGCCCCTATGCGTCCTATAGCGTGTCCCACGATTCCAATTATTTTCGGGTGAATGCAAGCCAAGCGCAGGCCCTGCTTGGTAGCAGCAATACCGCCGTGACGACGCGTAATATTGCAGTGGGCGTGGATACGGATTTGAAATTCAGCCGACAGACTGTTTTGTTGCGTGCAAATGTAAATCAAAGCAACTTTGATCGCCCCGAATTGCAAAGCCAAAACGGTCGGTCGTTTAACGCCGACTGGCAATGGATCGTCGGCAACCAATGGAACGGCAACCTAAGCTATTTGCAAGCGCGTGAACTGCAAACGCAAACCGATAGCTTGACGGCGCAAGCCAGTGTGCGCGACCGCAAGGATTTAAGTTTTTCCGCCAATTATCTTTTACACCCCAGTTTTTCTTTGCAAGCGGATATTCGTCAGAGCCGCTCGGAATATTCTCCCGACAGTCGCGCCATCCTCAACCTGGAAGAAAATACCGTGGGATTGGGATTTCGCTTTATGTCCCGCTTGGGCAATCAAATCGGCTTGCGGTTGCAGCAGATCGATGGTCGTTATGTCAATCGTCCAGCTCCTTTGGATCAATATAAACAATCCGAAATTAGTCTTCAAGGCGATTGGCAACCCGGCGGGCATACCCGGCTGCACGCGCAAGTCGGCGAAACGCAGCGCGACGAAAATCAAAGCACGCAGCGCTCGCCTTCCTGGCGTTTTTCGCTGGACTGGATACCGAGCGGCGCATCATCGCTGAGCGCCTATGCGTCGCGGCAGATCACCGCATCGGATAGCCTCACCACAGCCGTCAGCAGTGTCAGCAGCATGCAGGGCTTAAGTGGGAATTGGCAGGTGAGTGCAAAAACCGTGTTAAACGCCGCGCTTAACACGCAAACCATCGATTATTCCAGTATTGCACGGCAAGACAAGACGCGGACGGCGAATTTGGGTTTGAGTTATCAGCCGAGTCGCAATATTTCGATAGGTTTGACCTACGAAATCGGGCAGCGCGACTCGAATCTGGTTAATTCGGATTACCGCTATCGCCAGGTCACCGCCAATATTCGCGGATCGTTTTAGGCAGTCCCCGGCGAGGATATAGTCCGAATGGCTCATTTTGAAAAGTTATTTTGTCACTAAAACTTCACATTCAAAAAATCTTATTGTCACTGAAAGTCTCTAGGGTGGTGCCTCTAAAAAAAGTTCATTTCAGGGAGCTCATATTGCATTCGAAAACCGCCGTGCATCATCCGTGGTATAGCGAATCACAGCGTGTACGCAAAGGTTCGTCGGGTTGGGTGGCGGAAATTGCATAACCATCGGATCGACCCGGAGCAGGCCTATTTACTCTTGGCCGAGGTGGCGTTCTCAAACGACGAAACCGTTACCGACGAGGTCACCCTCACGCACGAAGAGAGGCTATCGCTCATGCAAATTATCGATGCTTCTTTACGGGTGGTGAAACGGCATCATTTTTTTTCCTGGACGCAGGGCGTGGGGCAATTCCTGGTGCCGCACGAAATTTTAGTGTGCGGCATGAGCGGCAGCAGCGATCCGGGGATGCACATGTATTTTTTCTCCAGCAGCCGGTATTTTAATCAAGACCAATTTACAGCCGTATGCCATCCTGAAACCGGCTTGATGCGACATATGATTAGCCACTGGGACAGTCACGGTCAACCTTGTTTGATTAACAAGCAGGGCCACAGTGATACGAGCAACCCCGATTGGCTGGAGCCGCTGGAAACACACGAATTGCGCAATGCGGCGGCTCACGGTATGCGCGGTGCGGACGGCACGATCAAAAGTTTTTTTTGTTTTTCACGCGTCAAGGAACCGTTCCCGGAACGGCTTACCTACATCCTGCATGTTTTAACGCCGTTCTTGGATGCGACTTTGAGCCGCGTGCTGGCGGAAGAGGAGCGGGAAAGCCGCTTATTAAATCCGCGTATGAAAGTGGCCATTACGCGGCGTGAAATGGAAATTCTTAATTGTCTTAAAGAGGGGAGCACCAACCTGGACATCGCAGCCCTGCTCGGTCTCAGCCCGCACACGGTGAAAAATCACATCCGCAATATTTTACAAAAACTCGGTGTACAAAGCCGTGCGCAAGCCGCGATTAAAGCGATTCAACTGGGCGTACTCAAGGTTCGCCGCGAGTAGGCTGCTGCCCGCCGTATTTCTATGCAATTTAATTTTTTAAAGGATGATTATCATGTTGAAACAAAGTCTAATTGCCTTGTCGTTACTCACCACGTTTTCCACGAGCTACGGCGCGGAGGTCTCCGTTGCGAATAATAATACCGCGAAGATCGACCAAATTCGCGCACAACTCGCCCAACGCATGCACGGCTCAAACATCGGTGCCATTACTAAAGCCCCTTACGGCAACTTATACGAAGTTGTAATTAACGGCTTGAACGTGTTCTACACCGACGAAAATGCCGATGTGGCTTTCATCGGCAAAGTGATCGATCTCAAAACGCAAAAAGATCTGGTCGAAGCGCGCACTAAGGAATTGCAGCATGTCGATTTCGCTCTATTGCCGTTGGACAAAGCCATCGTCACGGTCAAAGGTAACGGCAGTCGCAAAGTGGCGGTTTTCTCGGATCCGGAGTGCCCGTTTTGCCAAGAGCTGGAACAAGAGTTGGATAAGGTCAGCGATGTCACTATTTATACCTTTCTCTTTCCTTTAGTCGAAATCCATCCGGACGCTGAACGTAAGGCCAAACTGGTGTGGTGCAGCGCGGATCGCGCCAAAGCCTGGAGCGAAATGATGCTCAAGGGCAAAGAACCCGTCGCTTCAGCAAAACCCTGCGAGACACCGTTTCAAGCCATTCAGGAAGTGGCCCAAAAATTCTGGATTACCGGTACACCGGGCTTGATCTTTGCCGATGGCAAGTTAGTACCGGGTGTCATCAAAAGCTTCCAGATCGAGCGCAACTTAGCCGAGAGCCAGCCGAAAACACCCGTCGTACAGAGCAAAAATTAATCCGTATAACTTTTCTCCAACACGGGCTTCATTAGTGTCGACCTAGAAAAGCGGTAGTCCACGAAATACACGAAAAGCACGAAATGGAGTAAGCAGGAGTTTTGTCGTGAGATAGAAGCCCGCAAAATATTCTTGCTATAGAGTTGCAAGAGCACCTGCGCTGGCTGTTGATTTATTTCGTGTCTTTCGTGCTTTTCGCGGACCAACGGTTTTCAAGCATAAATTTAAATTCATCTCACTTCCCATCGCCTATGAGTCAAACGGGCTATATTTTCGCATTTTGTTTCATACGCCTGCCACATGGCGTTGGTAAGTTAGCGCCACGGTGTTGCAGAAGTTAGTAACCGCACACCGAAAACTAACCCAAACGGGCTATGAAATAAGCATTTGTCACCGAACTCTGGTAACACAACGCTGCTAGCCTAAGTGGACTTGCTGAATGAAGTGCAGCAATGCACGGAAATAAAGCCACACCCATCGTGAGATGGGGTCGGAAAGCCGCGGATCTTCAGGGACATACAAAGGGGAGACAGCCGGGCCGCAAATAGTGAGTGTGTCTCTTTTTATATACCCAATGTTTTTTACTCAAGGAGTGAATTAATGAAATTTCAACGTAAACTTTTAGCTTTAGCGGTTATGGGCTTCGCCCTGGCTGCTCCGGCTGCCCACGCCGCCATTGATAACGGTGTAAACAGTCCCGGCAACGGTGAATTGTTTCTCAATGTCTGGTCCGATCAGGGTACGGCGGCCAATCTTGCAGATGATATCGCCTACACGCTCGACACCGGTCTTCACATCAATGACTTTACCATTGGTGCCACCACGCAGACCTTTGTTGCCGGAAAGGATAGCCTAAGCTTCAGCAAGACCTTCCTCCCGGATGCCCACGTGGGCACTTTCTTGTCCAGCGTATTAACGGGTTCGACCGTGCGCTTCAACGTAGTCGGCACCGACAGCTTTGCCGCTGACCGTTTCCTGACCACTGCTGCTGTGGGCACCACTGAGGGCAATATTGCGTCGACGAGTGCGACCTCCTTGCATACCTTGGGTTCCCAAATTGGGGGGAGCGCCATCGGGGCGATCAATATCTTGGCCAACACGCAAAATGTTGGTGCTACTGGATTCGTCTCGGAAAATCTTTCCAACGCGTCCGCATTTTCCAATGGTACTGGATATGCTGGTGATGGAGGCTTCTTGGGTCAAAACTTGGGCGGCAATGTGTTGTTCAATTCCAGCGGCGTGATCGGCCAAAAGCTGCCGTTCTTCTTGCTGTATGAGACCAGCGGCTCCAACACCGCCCCAGCCCTGGTTCACCAGTTCGGCACTAACGCTATCGCCTCCTGGACGCTGGGTGCCAATGGTGCCCTGACCTACGATGTTACACCCGTACCGGAAGCCGATACCTGGGCCATGTTCGCCGCCGGCCTATTGGTCGTTGGCGCGATTGCCCGCCGTCGTTTGTCGGTTTAATCGCCGCACTAGAAATACCTGTTGTAGAAATGCTGTAACCCGATCGACTTGTGGTCGGGTAGATGTGATGGCACTGGTTTTTGCCGGTGCCGTCGCCAACTCACTCAAGATCAAATTGAATGGAGCTTAAAATGCAATTGAAAAAAATCGCTTTCGCCTGCGCCGCCGCGCTGAGCTTACCCTTGGCCGCCCAAGCCGCCCCGGTAACCGGTCCTTACGATACCTCCGGCATGGTGGTTTATCTGTCCGGTGCCTCCGGCCCCGACTCCTACCTGGATGCCGTGATGGCCACGCTGCTGAAGAGCACGGCTGCCAGCCCGACTTACAAATACAATGTCGGTACCGACTTCCGCGTGTGGCTCGGCGAGTTGGCCAGCAGCAACCAGAAGATCATGTTCGTCAAGCGTTCCAAGGGTGGTTCTGCCTTCGGCGTGAATCCAGTGGGTACTTTCACCGCCGCCGCCCAGAAAATCGCGACTATGACCGTAATCCCCCCCGTCGGAGTCGCCCCCAATATCATCGTCCCAAATTGTCCGGCTGCGCCCGCCAATGCTGCCAACAATGCCTTCACGGCCTGTAATGCCTCAGTTCTTATCGGCACCGATCCGAATCCTTCGCTCGGCATCGTCGGCACGGGTGACCGCCCCGACTTCGGCGTGTCCGACGTGGTACCTTACATGTTCAAGGGTACTGGTCTCAACCTGGAGTTTGGTGCGACCGCGTTATCCGCTCTAGAGCTCGCTCCTACTAACCTGACCAGTATTGGCTCTTATACCATTATGCAAGGCTTCACCGTGACCAAGGACGTGCCCGAGACCGTGTCACTGAACAAGGCTCAGTACGGCGAAATGCTGACCGGTGGCATCCAGAATTGGAGTAGCGTTGGGTTGAGCGTGCCCGCCACCGATAAGAAGACCAACGTCGTGGTATGCCGCCGCACCCCGGGTTCCGGGACCCAGACCACCTACAACTGGTACTTCCAGAACTACCCCTGTACCACTTTATCGGCAGAATCCGGTGTTTCTGGCGAGTTGCCTCCAAAGCGCGTGTATGACAGCGCGGGTGCTTTTGTCGCCTACGCTGGCTTCACCGGCTTGCAGGATGGTACCAGCGAAGCCAATGCCTTCCCCATCGACGTGACGGCGGGCACGGGCTATACCGTGATCGAGGGTGTCGGTTCCGGCGACGTGCGTAAGTGCTTGAATTACGCTGCTGAAGGTAAGGAATACGCGTTCAAGGATGAAACTGGTGCTTGGTTCAAGGTGAACTTCAATCAAGCTCCGGCTGGTGATACCGCCAACAAGGGCTACCGCGCCATTGGCATACTGTCTCTAGACAGCCAGCCCAAGACCGCGATTCCGAGCATTACCGGTACTTCCACCGGGACCAATACCGATGCTGGGTATGAGACCGACTGGTACTTCAAGCCAGTTGCTGCCGCAGGCAAGTTCTACTCCGGCACCCAGACTTGCTTGTTGGGCGCCACTGCTACTACGCCGGGTGGTGTCCCGACTGGTGGTACCGTTTCCAACGGTGCCGGATGTCCGAACCAGGCCGCCCTGCGTGACGGCAGCTACGACTTCAGCTCCGAGTCGACCTTCCAGTACCGCACTGCCGGCACCGGTCGCCCCGATGTGAACGCCAACCGCGAGGCTTTCATCACGGCCTTCATCAACGCTGCCGGCAACCCGGTCAACCAATCGCTCTGGACCATTGCGCTGCCGACTACCACCAACGTGCCGAACGGCACCAATGCGGTTTCGTTCTACAGCCACAAGAATAGCCAGTGCAAACCGCTGCAACACAACTAATCCGGTAAATCTGGGTTACCCGGGCCGCTTGCTGTTTAAGCGATCCGGGTGGGTGGTGCAACGCCGCCTACAGATATCTGCAACACCAACCGCCCCGCAAGGGGCGGGTTTTTTTGCGGAACAGGTATCTTCATATAGCCCGTTCGGCTTATGCCGCGTGTCACGAAATTGACTTTTTATTAACCTACAATTGCCCCACCTTTAAGGCATTAGCTTTTCAACATAGCGCGGCAGTACTCTACGTAAGATCCGAACGAGTTGCGCGCGTAGGGTTGTCTCCCGGATATTTAATGAAGCAGCAAATTAAATTGGTTCAAGCTTCGATGCCAATAAAATCCAGAACAATAAAATAAAATCATGTCGAATTTAATAAATCCATGCGTTGGTTGATAAGAGTTCTGGTGCTGTCGCTGTGCTTACCTATCGTGCATGCTGAAGTGCCGGCTCAAGCCAAACAAGGCGCTAAGCCTGCAGTTGCAGATGAAAACCGCTTTGATATATTCGAGTACCGAGTCGAAGGCAATACGGTCTTACCAAATTTAACAATCGAGGAAGCCTTGTATCCGTTCCTGGGCGAAAAAAAATCCTTTCAGGTTGTGCAGCAAGCACGCACTGCCCTGGAAAAAGCCTACCACGATGCGGGGTATTTGACCGTGCTGGTGGATATTCCGGAACAGGACATAAAGGAATCAACGGTGCGTTTGAGCGTAGCGGAGGGACAGGTGGAGCGATTGAAGGTGACGGGCTCGCGCTACTACTCCCTGGGGCGCATCAAGTCAAAAGCACCGGAAATTGCTGAAGGTAGCGTGCCGCATTTTCCAACCTTGCAAAAGGAACTAGGCGAGGTTAACCGCAGTGCTGACCGACGCGTAACACCGGTGTTGCGGCCAGGACGCTCGCCGGGTAAGGTCGAAGTTGAGTTGAAAGTAGATGACCATTTGCCGCTGCATGGCAATCTTGAGTTGAATAATCGCTATTCGCCCAACACCACTCACAGCCGTCTGACCGGTTCACTGCGCTATGACAATTTATGGCAGCTAGAGCACAGCTTGGCTTTGCAATTCCAGATCGCACCGGAAAAAATTAATGAGAGCAAAGTGTTTTCCGCCAACTATGTTGTGCCTTTGAGCAAGGGGCGTGCGCTGGCCTTGTATGCCCTGCGCTCCGACAGCGATTCCGGTGCCTTGGGCGATGTCAGCGTGATTGGAAATGGTTCAGTGGCGGGATTACGCTATGTACTACCGCTGCCGGTACGCGGTAGCGGATTTTTTCACAGCCTAACCTTGGGGGGCGACTATAAATCTTTCAACGAAACGGTGAATCTGCTGGGCTCGGACAGCTTTAACACGCCGATCACTTATGTGCCGTTTAGCATCGGTTACGATGCCACGGTGTTCGGTGAACAACGCCAACTGCAATTCAATGCCACTTTGAACTTTTCTCTGCGTGGCCTGTTCAATCGTGAGCAGGAATTTGCTAATAAGCGCTTTGATGCTAAGCCCGACTACGCGTACTTACGCCTCGATTACAAACACACCGAAAAAATTGGTGATTGGAGCCTGTTCGGCCATGTGAGCGGCCAACTCACGGCATCGCCCTTGATTTCAAATGAGCAGTTCAGCGCCGGTGGCGCGGAAACCGTGCGTGGTTATTTGGAATCGGAAGTCCTGGGTGACCGCGGCGGCATCGCTTCGCTGGAACTGCGCACGCCGCAGTTGTGGCAGGGTGGCCATTTACCGGCACCGACAGCACTGGTCTTTGTGGATGGCGCGAGTCTACAAGTGCTGGAGGCATTGCCCTCGCAACGCAGTCGCTACCGCTTGGCCAGTACTGGCTTGGGTCTGCGTTGGCGCACCAAGGGCTTCTCTCTGAACCTGGACTGGGCGCTACCTTTCAAGACGACGACCAATACCAATGCACACACGCTGCGGACCCAAGCAAGGTTGTCCTATGACTTCTAATTGTAATCATGGTCTGCATGGCATGAAGCATAGGACGCTGCGCAGCACGACCACGCCCGGCGGTTGGCTTGCTTCCGGTGCGACGTTGGTATTTGTCCTTGCCGTGCTGCTGCCTTTGCCTGCCACTGCAGCGCGGCCGCTTCCATCGTTGCCGACGCCTTGTCCGGGTGGTGCTTGCGGCACGTCGCCATCACCGACTCCATTCGTTAGCGCTGGCAGTGGCAGCTACAGCGTGAACGGTAACAACGCTGTGGTGCGCCAAATCGGCAACAAGGCGATTTTCAACTGGAAGGATTACAACGTCGGCGCAGGTAACAGCGTGCGTTATGTCCGCACCGATATTAATCAAAATCCGATTGATGGAGCGAGCTTTACCTCCCTTAACCGCATTTGGCAGGGTAGCCCGAGCGTGATTGCCGGTGCCATCGATGTGCAGCCAGGGCAAAATGGTTCGATTTATCTCATCAACCAGAACGGCATCCTATTTAAGGGCGGCACACAATTAGATACTTCGGTGCTGGTCAACGCGGGGCTGAATATTGCCAATTTCTCCTCGAAAAACGGACATCTGTACAGTAATGGCGTTGCGGTGGACGATGCGACACTCCAAAAGCTCGGGCTGTATGGTGCTTCGGTTTCCCTTCAGGATGGCAAACTGTTCAAGGGCGGCGCACGTGTCAACGCCAACACACTGATCGTCTCAGCCCTGGATATCAAGGATGAGGATTTCCTGAGCAATAACGGTATCTACAATCCCGGCCTGCGTGCCACGGGCTCAATGGCTGCAATCCTACCGGTCTTCGTGTGGAATGGTACTAACGCGGAGGATTTCAAAAACACCTTTGTGCGGGTTGAGCCTGGGGCTGAATTGGAGGCGCAACTCGGCGGTTCCATTTTACTGTTGGCACCGAATGTGGCAAATGCCGGTAGGATCATTACCACAGAAGGACAGGTTGCGCTGGCGGCGGGAGCCAAGGCCTATATCACTTTGCCTGATGCGCAATTGAATACGACGGAGGATGCCTCTCCCTATCACAATCTTACCGGCTTTCTGATTGAGGTTGATCCGTTCCGCGGCGCGGCCAGTGCTGCCGATAGTACTGTCGTGCGCCAGGATGGCATGGTAACCAATGCCAAAAGCATTGTTGCTAGCGTGGATGCCAGCGGCAATCCGGCGATAGACTCAAACGGCAACTCCAAATATGAGCAGGTGTTGGGCGAGATCATTGCAACCAGAGGTAACGCCACCTTGGTCGCACTCGCGATCAATCAGTACGGTCGTATCAGCGCCACGACATCCGTGCGCAGCAAGGGCTCGATACGGTTGCTCGCGCGCGACAACAATGCGGATCAAACTTTCGAGCAGCCGAGTGACGATGCCGGTAAAGAGTTGGGTCACGTTGTAAACGTGGCCTCTGCTACGGATACCGGCACCTTGACCTTTGGCCAAGGAAGCGTGACGGAAGTGCTGCCGGACCTGAGCGACCCCCTGACACTGACCGACAACCAGCCCTTTGCGCCTTCTACCATCCAGGGTGTGGCACATACCATCGTGCTGGAACAGGATGCGCGCGTGGTCGCGTCTGGTGGCTATATCACCTTGTCGGCGCAGGCGCAGGGTAATCGGTTTCTCCCGCAGTTTGCAGCAAACAATACCCGCATCTATCAAGCGACTGGTAGCGTGATAGATACCTCTGGTGCAGCAGGGGCTACGGCTGCGGTGGAACGTTATTTCCGCGACATCGATCTACGTGCGGCGGAGTTGGGCGATGATCCCTTGAACCGCGACAATCCCGTGCTGCGCGGTAAGATATTACAGGTTGATCTGCGCAATCTTCCGGATAACTCCTTGGCCAATCTGTCTGCTTACAAAGATTTGATTGCGCGTAGCGTAACCGAAAAGCTGGCAGCCGGAGGCACCGTTGCGCTGCGCTCGGAAGGCGATATCGTGCTGCGCAGCGGTTCCAAGATTGATGTCTCCGGCAGTTCTGTGGCTGTTACCGGCGGTTATGGCAGTACCAGCAAGCTGGTTTCACAGGGGCAGGTATACGATCTTACCCAGGCCAAGGGCGACCGGGTCTATCAAGTGCTGATCAATGACCGCTATGCCGTGACGGATCCTAAGTGGGGGGTGACACGGAGTTACGGTCTGCTCGGTAACCGTCGTTATTATCAATCCTATGTCGAAGGAAAGGATGCCGGCAAGGTGATATTGCAGGCTAAGGCCTATGCCTTGGAGGGCGATATCGTGGGGCATGTGACGGCGGGCACCAATCAGCGTGTAGCCCCGCAGCTTGGACAATTGTTGATTGGCGACGATGTTCCTTCGATCGCGAATGGGGCTCCACAGAAAGACTATCAAACGCCGGATCTCACCATTGTGCGCAATTTCAATCCACTGAGTACGACATTTGGAGCAGATTCCGCCTTACCCGATCCGGGAAACACGCTGCTTTCCGCCGATATGCTGAATCGTAGCGGCTTGGGTAAGGTGACGGTTTACAGTAATGGCAAGATCACCTTAAGCGAGAACAGCGGGTTGCAATTACCCGCCTTCGGCAAATTGAGCCTGAATGGACAGGTAATTGAGGTGCGTGACAATGTTTCCATCACTGCGGGCAGCATTAGCCTCAAAACGCTTGATACCGGTAACAGCCCGCGGGGAGATGTGACGCTGGCTCCTGGCGTGAAACTGTCCACGGTGGGAGAATGGCAAAATGATGGTTTTGGTTTTGGCACATCTTTTCCCATCGTCACGGCGAGCGGCAAACGGCGCTGGGATGGCGGCAGTATTACGTTGGATGGCCAAAACGTTACACTCGGCAGCGGCAGTGTACTGGATATCAGTGCTAGCGCATATGTGCAGTCCAGCGGCAAGCTGAGCACGGGCAACGCCGGCGACATCACGATTGCCGCCGTCAATAAATTGAGCTTGCCGACCGCTTTGCGTAGCGTGCTACTTGCGCGCTCGCCCGGTAACGGAGGTAGCCTGACGCTCAAAGCTCAGTCATTTACCATTGGTTCGGTTGCGCGTGGCGTGCAGAATGAATTCTTGATCGATCCCGCTTTCTTCAACGCCAATGATTTTGCTAAATACAACCTGCAAGCAACTGAAAGTGTCGTGGTCGAGCCGGGCGTTCTGATCAATCCTACGGTGACCCAGCAATTTGTCGATGCAAGCTTTCGGTCGCGCCCGATAGGCAGTGATATCCAAAATTTTTCGCGGCGTGCCGTGCCCCTGCCGTATCAGCGACAGGCAGTGGATTTTAGCCTGCAAGCGTTGGATACCATCAATTCGAGGTTAACCCTGAAACAAGGTGCGCGCATCGTGCTCGATGCGCGCGGCAAGGTATTGCTCGCCAGCACGGGTAATGTGCTGTTAGAACAGCAGTCCGAGATCACAGCGCCCGCCGGCAATATCGCATTGAAGATTATTCCGGCGGCTACCCCGAACTACAGCAATTCACAGGCGATTTGGATTAGTTCAGGTGCCAAATTGTCGGTAGCCGGCACGTTCATTAAGACACCGTCGAACGATGGTTTGCGGCATGGTAATGTGCTGGACGGCGGTGCCATTCTGTTGGATGCGCAATACGGCTATGTAGTGACGGAAGCCGGTGCGGTGCTGGATGTGTCCGCCGCATCAGCCACTGTTGACACATTGCTGAATAGCAGCCCCTATCTCCTGTCGCAGCGCATTGCCGGTAATGCCGGCTCAATCCAAGTAAACGCGCGCGAGGGAGGTCTGTTGGATGCGACCTTGCTTGGCGCTTCCGCAGGCGGTCTGGACGGCAGTTTGTCGCTAACGCTCGATAATACCGATAGCAGTCCCGATACAACCTTTCCCAATTTACGGCAAAACATCGATCTGAGTCAGAATAGCGGCAATAATGTGCCTGTTGGCTTGAATCCGAACAGCAACATTGCACAGGCTGCACCTGGCACGCTGAAGTTTGACCTCGCTCATGCCACGCAAGGCGGATTTGAACAATTGAGCTTCACGTCCAAGAATGCGGTGCGCTTCAAGGGTAATATCGATCTGCCGGCAAGCCAGGGATTGCGCGCGCTGACCTTCAGCGCGCCTGCGCTCGAAAGCGATGGGGGTAAAGTCAATCTGGCGGCGTATTACGTCAATCTGGGCAACCAGAGTCAGGCAGTTTTACGTCAAGTCACGCAAACGCCGGTGAGCGGCACAGGTGAATTGTCAGTGACGGCAAAGCTGATCGACTTGACCGGCCATTTAGCCTTGAATGGTATTAATCGGTTGAGTTTGAACGAGGGAGCGCAAGTGCCCGGCGAGGTCAGGCTGGTCGGCATTGACAAAAATAAAATCAGCAACTCCGCACCCGTGACGCGTCCGGAGGGCAGTCTGGATCTGGAAGGTAATCTGCTAATCAATGCGCGACAAATTTATGCGACTAGCTTCACCGATTATGCCATCAATGTGAATGGCAGCGGTGCCGATGCCGGTACTGCAAGCTTTCAACGCGCCGGAGCGGACAGCCCGGTGCTTTCTGCGGGCAGCCGCGTCGTTATTAATGCCCGCAACATCGATTTCGACGGTGTGCTCAAGGCACCGCTGGGACAGATCATCCTGGGCAATGACACGACGGAAAATCTGGTGCTGGGTCGTGATAGCCTGGTTTCCGTCTCCGGCGAAAATCAACTTATACCGTTCGGTATCACCACGACCAGCGGTGGCAGTTATGGTTATCAGCTCGACGCAGGTATCTTGGATCTGAGCGCGTCGCGACCATTTGCTAAAGGCGTGAGATTGAATGGCAAGAACGTCGCTTTTCAGCAGAATGCGACGCTGGATGTGAGCGGCGGCGGCGATTTGCAGGCCTATGAGTTCATTCCGGGCATCGGCGGTTCCAAAGATGTGCTGTCACCCACTGTTTCCCCCAATACTTATGCCATTCTACCGGATTACCAAGGTTCTGCACCTTATGATCGACAGACCATCATCGAACTGGGCAAAGCGGGCTTGTCGGCTCCTGTTGTCGGCAGTAGTGTTTATTTAGCGAGTGATGCCGGAGGGCTGCCGGGCGGACGCTATTACACGCTGTTGCCGGCGCGTTATGCGCTATTGCCGGGAGCGTACCTTGTAACCGCTGCCGGCAGCGCCTATCAGGATATTCCGTCGCAGCAAGCCATTGCGCTTACAACGGGAGCCGCCATTGTGTCCGGCAATCTGGCCGTGTTGAACGGCAATGGCACCTACACCCAAACCAGTCGCACTGGTGGTTTCCTGGTCGAGCCTGGTAAATTGGCCTTGACCCGTTCGCAATATTTACTGACTAAGGCTACGCAATTTTATGCGAGCAGCGGCCAAGCACCGGGCGATGCCGGCAGTGTCGTATTCAACCCAAGTCAAACCCTGCAACTCGCTGGCCGCCTGTTGGCGCAACGTGAGGCCGGCTACCGCGGAGCGGAAGTCGACATTGTGGCGAAAAAATTGGCCTTGGTTGCCCCCAATTTTACGGCTGCAAGCGATGCAGTGAAGCTAAATGTGGATGTGCTGACCCAGCTCGGAGCAGAAAGTTTGTACATCGGCGGCACCCGTCAGCGCACGGCACAAGGCGTGGATTTGACCGTGGTGGCGCAGGAGGTTGTACTGACCAATGATGCCGAGCATCCGCTGAGCGCGCCTGAGATCGTACTGGCTGCAACCGACAAGGTACAGGTCACTTCGGGGTCGGTATTGAAAGGCGTTGGTGATAATAGCGACAAGACTGAACAAATTATCCATATCACGAACCCCACGCAGGATGGTGCTGTTCTGCGTGTCTCCAGCGGCAAGCAGGCAACGATTACCCGCACCTCCAACACCTTAAACGCTTCGCTGATTTTGGATGCAAAATCGCAATTGTATGCTTCCGGTGCATTCAATGCTGATGCGGCCAACACTATACTCAATGGAACGTTCAGTGTAGGTGCTGGTGGCAGTTTAGCCTTGGCTGCCAGTCAGGTGAATTTGGGTGATGCGACGAACGCGAGTGGCCTGACTTTTAGTAAAGAGGATTTGAACGCATTGCTGAGCCAAGTCGGCGATCTACGCTTAACCAGTCGTGGTGCCATCAATCTCTACGGTGAACTGAAGTTGCCGGACAGCACCACCGATTTACAATTGCGCGGTACTGGGCTACAAGCCTTTAATGGCAAAAATGGGGCAGCTGCGGATGTGGTGCTAAGCGGCAATCTAGTTTCACTGGAAAATCCCGATGCCAGTCAAGTGCTGACGGCGCAGGGGGGGAACGCGTCGCTGAAAATTCGATCAACTGAATTGCATGCGGCGGGCGCTGGTCGCTTTGCGCTGAGCGGCTTTGGCGATGTTATCTTGAAGGCCGATACGCAGATTGTCGCAGGCGGTAAGGGTTCTCTTGAAACGAAGGCCAATCTAACGCTGGATACACCGCGCATCACCGCCCAGGGCGGCACGCAGTATGCCTTCAATACCAGCAAGAGTTTGAATATCACCTCCAGCCTGGCCAACAGCAATCTTGATGCTGATCGCGCAGCTGCTACGCTGGCGCGCGCCTTGCCGCTGGGGTATGCGCCCGATGCCTCCATCGGTTTTCAGGGCGCTAGCACGGATGTTGACAGTTGGTTGATCTTGTTCGGCGGCAAGATCGACATTGCCGCGACAAGCGGTAATTTGATTTTGCGGTCAGGCGCAGTGGTGAGCACAGCAGGTCGCCAAGCGTATCTGTTCGATGCTCCTAGCAAGGAGAACGGTGGCACGGTGCGGTTAAGTGCTGTTCACAACCTTGTCGATATTCAAAGCGGTGCCAAAGTGGATGTTTCAGCCACCGGTGCCGATGCCGGTATCTTGCAGATACAAAGCGGAAGCCTCATCCTACAAGGAGATATTCTTGGAAGCTCGGCGGCGGATACCGCGGGTACGGTTGGCAGTCAAGGTCGATTCGACTTGATGATTGATGCGTTGGGTGAATTAGGGGGGGTGGCAGATAAACTTAAGGTCGGCGGCTTTACCGATACGGTGAACGTGAGCGTGGCCAATGGACCGCTGAGCCTAGCACAGGGCAAGACCTTGCAGGCGCGAGTAATCAATCTGTCGGTCGATGGCGGTAGCATCAGCATCGCTGGTACACTAGATGCGCAGCATGCGCGTGGTGGTTCCATCACCCTGGCGGCGGCACAGGATGTTACCTTGACGGACAGTGCAAGACTGTATGCGCAGGCCTCGGACCAAGATCGCCAGGGTGGACAGGTGACGCTCAGTGCGAAGAATGGTTACCTCGATTTGCGTAAGAATTCAGAGATCCACGTAGATGGCGGGTCGGGCGGTTTGGGTGGGCAAGTCTGGCTGCGTACCGGGGTAAATAACGACAAAATCCGTGTCAGAGAACTGGCTTCGACCATTACTGGTACTGATTATCAGGATGCCGCAGGTGTTACCTATTCCGCGACTTATTTGGAAGCAGTAAACCAAGTCGACCAGAATAATGCGCTGGTACTGTACAAAAATAGATCGGCTGACGTACTGGAAATTCTCGCAAAGCCGGATACCTCGGCATCTAATACCAATCGCCAGATCCTTATCGGTGATTTGCAGAATGCGACCAATACCTTTTATAACGGGCTGAAGATTGTGGATGCCGTTGGGACTTCCAAGTTCCGCGTCGTTCCCGGTTTGCAACTCGTCAATACCGAGGGTGCTATTACCTTGTCGTCGGACTGGAATTTCGGCACCACGATTGCCAACAAGACCTTGCCGAATGGCAATCCCAATACGAGTGCGATCATCACATCGATTGGTGCCCCGGCGCTGCGCTTTGGCACCGGTAATATCAAAACCGAAGCCGGCGTGTTATCGCTGCTAGCTAAGGGCGATATTAAAATCAATGCTTCACTTAGCGACAGTTTCCGCGATATCGGCGGTAGTTTCGCGGTGAAGGATTGGCTGTATGAAACGACTCTGGTGCCAACCGCCATTGATGCCAGCGGCAAAAAGGCATCTCTGGTCGATAGTTGGTCTTATCGCATTGTGGCGGGCAGCGATTTCCAGGCCGCCTCGGCAGACGCGGTAAACCGGGGCGGCACGGGCAGCATTATCATAGGCCAGAGCGGCAATGCGGGGCAGGTGGTGCGTACCGGTGCCGGATTCATCACGGTTGCGGCTTCCGGCGACCTTACCTTTAACCAATCAGGCAGCGGTGACAACACACGGGTTAGTACGCTGTATACGGCAGGCCGCGCCACGCCAACACCGAATGGCTTTAATTCGCCGCCCAAGAGCCAAGCTGTGGGACAGGTCAGAACCTATAACCCGGTCAGCTATCAATTGGCGGTGTTTACCAACGCCGGCGGCAATATCAAGCTTGATGCGCTCGGTGCCATTAACGGCGCAGAATACGATGCGGTGGAAAGTGTGCAGGCTGGGATCAAAGGTGAACCCATTATCAATCAATGGTTGTTCCGCTATTACCAGTCAAGCCAAGCCAATCCGCAAACCAGCTGGTGGTCGCGCTTTGACCACTTCCGGCAGGGCGTGGCCACGCTCGGCGGTGGCGACATCCAGGTCGTGGCCGGAAAAGACATCAACAACTTGTGGCTGTCGGCACCGACCAATGCTCGGTTGGCTGGCGACCCTAATCAAGCCCCCACTGTCGATAATCTGCTGGTGCAGGGTGGTGGCGACATCATGGTTCACGCTGGGGGGGCAATCCAAAACGGCCTAGTGTTCCTGGGCCGGGGGAAAGGCAAGATCGTATCGGAGGGTAGTCTGCAAACGCGCGTGGCCTTGCAGGACGCGGTTGTGCAATTGACGGCGCGCAACGATGTGACGCTGACCGATGCTTTCAACCCTACTGCATTGGCTCAGCATGTGGACAATTCCAGCACTACTACTAGTAGCGGGCGGGCATCCTTTTTTAACAGTTATGGTGATCGCCAGAACGATGCGAGTCTTTTCAATGCGGGTGTGCAGGTCTTGTCGCTGGCCGGCAATGTCGACCTGAGCAGCACCAGCAGGGGAGCCACGATTCCAAATCTCACCGAAATATATCCTGGAACACTGCAGGTGTTTACACCAAACGGAGATATCAAGGTCAATGGTGTTTTACCCAACATCGCGCTCTTTCCCAATGCGCTTGGCAATTTGGATCTGTTGGCAGGACAGAATATTTTGTTCAATCAGCGTCTGATATTGTCGGACTACGACTTGGGTCGTATTGCCGGTATCGTAGATCCACGTAATAGTAGTTTGCCTGACCTAGGAGTGATTTTGCAGCCCCAAATTGTGGCTAACCCCGAATTGCATAATCTGAATAATTTACACGGCAATAATGATCCCAATCCGGTACGCATTTATGCCGGACTTGATGTTCGGGATGTCACTGGCAGTACCAATAATCACCTGAACTTGGCCAAGCCGGCCATCATCCGCGCCGGCCAAAATTATCTCGACCTGGGTGTCGAATTCCAAAACCTGTCGGCAACCGACGTGAGCGCTATCTATGCCGGTAGGAATTTGACTTTCAATTTGCCGAAACCGAATCCGGATGGTACCTTCGATGCCGATAATCGCCATCTGGAAGTCAGCGGACCTGGACGCTTTGAGGTGAATGTCGGCGGCAATATCAATCTCGCCAGCTCGGACGGCATCCTAACCATCGGCGATGGCCGCAATCCCTATTTGGGTGCCGATGGTGCTAGCCTGCTGATCGCGGCGGGCTTGGGCGCACAGCCAACCGGTGCCGCTCGCCAACCCGATTACATGGCCTTTGCCGACAAATATTTCGGAAAAGTTATTGTTGTGGGTAAAAATAAGCTTGATGCGGAGGGAGATTATATTAAATACCTCGACGCGCTGGCACATCGGGAAGTCAAGGCTAAACTGGAATATAACGCGGAACTGAGTGGCGCACCGATCAAGGTCACCGACGCGGAATTGGACGGCGTGTACAAAACGCAGGTCGATCTATATAGACAAGGCCTGGTCGATGCGTACTTTAAAGCCGATTTGTCGACCCGGGTACGCGCCGTGTTTTTCAACGAGTTACGCGAGGCCAGCAAGGATTTTAATGCCAAAGGCGATGCGTCCCGTGGCAAAAACGCTGCTGCATTCTTGTTCCCGAAGATAGACAATGGGCAACCCGTGAACTATGCGGGGGACATCAACTTGTTCTTTAGCCAGATCAAGACCATTGCCGGCGGTGGCATCGACATCTTTGCCCCGGGAGGATTATTGAATGTTGGCTTGGCGAGCACGAATGCTTCCAGCAAGTCGCCGGATAATCAGGGTATCTATACGGCGCGCAACGGCGATGTGAACATCTATGTGCGCGATGATGTTTTAGTGAACCAATCGCGTATCTTCACCCTGGGTGGCAGCGATCTCCAAGTCTGGTCAGAACTGGGTAATATCGATGCTGGCAAGGGTGCCAAGACGGCTGCCGCCACGCCACCACCGCGCCTGGTGTTGCGCAATGGTCGCTTGATTCAGGATTTCTCCGGTGCTGTTTCCGGCAGCGGTATCGGCACTCTGGATACCAATTCTGAGAACAAGAAGGGCAATGTGGTGTTGACTGCGGCTAACGGAGTGATCGATGCCAGTGATGCCGGTATCGTATCAGGTGGCGATTTGGCGATAGCTGCTATCCAAGTGCTGGGGAGCGATAACATTAAAGCTGGTGGTACTTCGGTGGGTGTACCGATTCAGCAAGTGGGTGTCACGGGAAGCACGATCAGTACAAATCCAGGTGATGTGTCCAATGTGGCAGGGGAAATTACCAAGTCGATCACTGACGGCAACAACCAGCAGGATCTGGATATTAAGAAGGCGATCGAAGGTTTCCGTCCGTCATTTATCAGTGTTGAGGTGGTGGGTTTTGGGAAGGATGGTGGACAATCGAGCGGATTAAGCCAGTAACCAGCGAAATGACGGAGCTTCTGCCTTGCCGCTTCTTTTGCCCTGTATGAAAAATATCAAACTTAATGCTGCTGTAAGTTGGGAAGGGTTCCGTATCAAGATTTTCATGTGCTCCTTATTACTTTGGTTTACCCGAGTTATCGGTGTTCCCAGTGCTGCTTCGGATATCAGCGGCCCAAAACAGGGGCTTGTAATCCCTAATTAATTATATAAACTGTTTATACTGTTAATAATAATTGAGGAGTTGTTATGGCTAATACCCCTGTTTCAGCGGTTGCAAAGAAGCGCGCCACGGCTGCGGCCAAATCAAAGACATCCAAAGTTGTAGCCAAACCAGCCGCAAAGTCGGCGGCTAAATCCGCAGCTAAAACGGCCATCAAACCCAAAGCAGTTACTAGCCCGGCGGCTAAAGTCGTGGCTGTTGCCGGCAAGGGCATGAAATCGAAGTCAAAGAAAGGTGCGCTCGCTAAGTCCGGCAAGAGCCCTAAACTGAAAAAAGGTAAATTGATTCGAGATAGTTTTACTATGCCCGATTCCGAATATGATTTGATCGCGGCTGTGAAAAAGCGTTGCGTGGCTAAGGGGGTTGCTGTAAAGAAGAGCGAAGTGCTGCGCGCTGCTGTTATCAGCTTTGCCGCGCTGAGCGATGCGACGGCCATAGCGGCCTTGCAAGCCTTGGATGTCATCAAGACCGGTCGCAAACCGAAAGAGCAGAAGTAGGTAACTTTTAGATTTAGCCTAGTGCGTTCAGCACGCTGGATAAAAAAGGGGCAGATATCGGATCATCCGTATCTGCCCCAACTCCCCCAAAGTTTTACTGGCAACTCGCCAATGGATTCTTGCAGTACGGCACGTTAACCCAGCTAAATACCTGAGGTTTGCGCGGGTCAATGGTCAGGCGCAACCATTCAGCGGGTGCGTTGGTGGAGCCTTGCACCGTGATGCGGGTCAGGTTCGGTACGGCCTGCGTGTGGTGGACAACACCCGTTGCGCTCGCCGGGTCGGCGAGTGGTTGATCCGAACCAAAGACATGCGAGTCGCCATTGATGAGCAATACGGGGCGACCGAATTTTTGTGCCAAGTCGGCTAGCTTTTGTACCAAGGGCGTGTAGTTGCCGAGTTCGCCGCTGGCAACGGCTTCCGGGTCCCACATATCGGCTTGCAGGCCGATGACAATCGCGCGCGCATGTTTCTTTTCCGCTCTATCGAAGGCGCTTTCCAGCCAGCGGAAATTCGCGGCGGAGCGCTCGGCGACTTCCCGATCCTGAGCGGACGGATTAGAAAAAATGCCGGTCCAGGGTAGGGTGTCGTTATTGGAACCCGGCACATTCAGCGTTACGAAGACTACTTTGGATTCTTCCCACATCACGTTTTCAACGAACTGGGCATCGGCAGGAAAGGCTGGATCGAAATGCTTTTCTTGGCTCCTGACTGCTCGCCGGTGCAGACCCAGGGTGTGACCGGGTTGGGCAAAAAACAGGTCGCGCACGCTAGCCAGTTCCTTGAGTGGATCGCCGCTGCGCCTTTGCTTGGACTTGTGGCAGTCGGTCCATTCGTTATCGCCGGGTGTGTAGACGACGGGTGCATTGAACTGCTGAAACCAGTAATAAACTTTTTGGTTCCAATTGGGATTAGAGGTAGAGATCGGCGGTAGGATGTCGGCGCTGGTGCAGGCCATGCTGCCGGAGTGAATGTCGCCCACGTGCATCACGAGCTTGACTTTGGAATCCGCATTCACCGAATGAATGAGCAGCGGCGCGTTGTCGAGCAGGTTTTGGTTATAAGGCCAGTCCCCGAACACGGCGATGGTGATGGGGCTGGTGTCGTCGCGGCGCTCGTTGTCACGATCATCTGCTATCACAGATATCGCACTCATGAATCCGACGGCGAGCAAGGCCGTTGAGAGTAATAGTTTTTTCATGGGATGTGTTCCTCGTAAAAAATTAGGGTTACGGAAATTACGGTTTCACCAACGTTTCCAGTCAAAGCAGGTAGCGATTTATAGCCGGATACTCAAAGCCCATTTGTACTGGCTATTTCAATAATAGGAAGGCAGGATTGCAGCTTGATGACAGGCGCGCCTAATTGGTATTAAGGCCTCTCCGCACTGCAGGCGGAACTTCTATAAAATTCATTACACTGATCGCTAAGTGCTCTTTTATTTTGGGCGCTTAACAAATGAGTAACGATCCAAACATGATTTCAAGGAAATGAGAAAACTCTATGGTGACAACGCGCTCCAATTTATCACACCACATCCTTCCCACTTCATCGACGATGGTGGGGGTTTGCATGACGGTTATCAGTATTATCAAGTTAGTCGGAACGCGGACATTTCCCTATATTGATCACATGCTGGCCGTTGATTCGCTGTTCTTTTTACTCAGTGCGGCGTTTTCTTATTATTCCATTCGCCACGAAAACGAGCAGACTTTATCCCGTACCGTAGAAAATATTGCCGATATTGCGTTCATGATTGGATTGGCCATCATGACGATGGTGGTGTTTACACTGGTTTATAGAATTACTTAATTTCGAGGAATTAGTCCGCTACCATCATCCTGCAACATTGCGCGGGGAGAATAAGGGTTCCGGCGCGGAGCATACTCCCAACTCTTCTTTGAATCTGTTTATACAGAGTCATGCCGCCGCTGCCGGCCATCTCTTACACGGATGGCGGTAGGCGCAGTAGCGCCTGGCCCATGCGCACCGGCGCGCCGTCGCTGATCCCTTCATACAAAGTAAAACCTTTCGGTGCAAACACAATGATCGTCGAGCCGTGCTGGAACCAACCCATTTCTTCACCTTTGGTGAAAGCCGCATGGCACGGGATCACATTCGGGCCACGGTAACGCAGGTGCAACAAAACATCCAAAAAATGCAGGCGAATGCTGGCCACGAGAATAGCGGCCACCGGTACCAACGTAACACGATAACCGCTGCCGCTCAGTGTTGTTTCGATCAGGGCGCGCTCGTTCTTGCAAAATAATTTCTCCACGCGTTTAAGCGCGATGGGGTTGACGTTCCAAGTATCACCGGAGATATAAGTAACGCGCTCTACGGAGCAGTCGTGCGGGGCGTGAAACCGATGGTACATACTGGAAGTTAAGCGCAGCGTGACATAACAGCCATCGCGGTAGTGCTCCACCAAGTTTGGATCGCCCAGCAGATCCAGCAGCGTGTAAGGGAAACCTTTTGCTTGGATCACTTGCGTACCGGCAATAGCGCCGCAAGCGCCGACGATGCCGTCGCTGGGGCTGATGATATGGCGTGGGTCGGCATCCAGCGGGCGCGCACCTTCGCGCAACTGGCGCGTGAAGCAATCGTGCAGACTGCGAAAATGCGTCTTGCGTGCATCCGATAGATCGAGATCGGTAAACAACTTCCAAGTGGCGATGGAAAGATCGCGCACCCAAGGCTGCTCGATCTGGCTGAACCAACCCATGAAACGTGTCAGCCATTGCCGCGGTATACGGTTGGTGAGCAGAAAATTAAGGTCTTCTTGGAGGACGAGTCGAGCCAGTAAATTGCGCATAGTCATAATTCAGCAATAAATGTTAAGTAGAAGACAGGGCTAGGAGAAATCATCAATGAACGAAACCTGGGTTATTTATATTTTTAGTGCGGGCGCACTGCTGGCGACATTGCCGCGCATCAAGCGTCGCCTGGAACTTTCGCGCGCCAAGCATCGCTCGCTGGCGGGGCATTCGCGCATGGCTAAACGCGTGGCGCGCCTGATTCCCTATTACGAATACGATGCGGCGACTTTCTTTTGCGTCGACCACGCCCCGGCGGATATTGCGCAGCGGCGTCAGGCCGGTTTTATGGCTTTGGCGGCCCTGTATCGAGAGCGCTTTGCGCAGTCCGCCGCGCTGACTGCCGAGGCCGGGGAAACGATTTCCGATCTGCAATTTACCGGTAATTATCGCGTACCCTTCCAATTTAGCCGGTATGTACAGCAACATCTGAAGGGCGGGAGCTTTGTGCAATCCAGCACCGGGGTTCAGGTGCAGGATATGGACGGCAATTGGTTCTACGACCTGACCGGTTCGTACGGCGTGAATGTCTTCGGCTACGATTTTTACAAACGTTGTATCGCCGAAGGCAGTGCCCGCGTCCAGGCGCTGGGGCCGGTGCTCGGCGCTTACCATCCGATTGTGGCCGACAACGCACGGCGACTGCGCGGCATTTCCGGTTTGGACGAAGTATCTTTCCACATGTCCGGCACCGAGGCGGTGATGCAGGCGGTGCGCCTCGCACGCTATCACACCCGGCGCAGCCATCTGGTGCGCTTCAACGGTGCCTATCACGGTTGGTGGGAGGATGTGCAGCCCGGCATCGGCAACCCGCTGCCGCCCCGAGAGACCTACACCTTGAAAGAAATGGACGCGGATTCTTTGCGCGTGCTCGCCAGCCGTAAAGACATCGCCTGTGTCTTGGTCAACCCATTGCAGGCGCTGCACCCGAATGCCGGTGCAGCGGGAGATTCTTCTCTGGTGGATAGTAGTCGAAGCGCTCACTTCGACCGTGAAGCTTATGCTGCTTGGTTGCAGCAATTGCGCGAAGTGTGTACGCAGCGCGGCATTGTGTTGATTTTCGATGAGGTGTTTGTCGGCTTTCGCTTGGCACCGGGCGGCGCTCAGGAATATTTCGGCGTGCGCGCCGACATGGTTACATACGGCAAGACGCTGGGCGGCGGTTTGCCGGTAGGCGTGGTGTGCGGACGGGCGGATCTGATGCAGCGTTTCCGTAAAGATCGTCCCGCCGATATTTGCTTTGCGCGCGGCACGTTCAATTCGCACCCCTATGTAATGGGCGCTATGCAAGTTTTTCTGGAACAACTGGAGCAGACGGCAATTCGCGACCTCTATCGCGACCTGGAACCAACTTGGAATAACCGGGCGCAACAATTCAACCAGCGCCTCGAGATGGCCAAATTGCCGGTACGAGTAGCCAACCTGTCCAGCATCTGGACGGTGTATTACACCCAGCCATGCCGTTACAACTGGATGTTGCAGTATTACCTGCGGGCACAAGGTCTCGCGTTGAGCTGGGTAGGAACGGGGCGACTGATTTTTAGCCTGAACTACAGCCGTGAAGATTTCGAAGTGGTCGCCGAACGTTTCATCGCCGCCGCCCAAGCCATGCGCCATGACCGCTGGTGGTGGGAGAATCCGGAGCAGACGAATAAAACAATCCGGCGTGGGATGCTGCGTGAAATGTTGGCGCATCGATGGGGCTTTAATAGATAATTTCGGCGCAGCGCACCGCCCACGTGGGCGGCGCGGGTCGGTACCGGAAGCTTAAACGCTCGGTGTGCGCGTGTGCTGCATCGGGTCGATCAATTCACCGCGCAGTAAGTGTATAGGCGCGGTACAGTAGAGCTTAAGATCATGGAACGGATCGGTGAGGATTTTAGTCATCCAGACCAACCCGGTCTGCACATCGCGAATGAAAAACAGATGCGCGGTGCGGAACAGTAAACCGCCGACCCCAATGAACAACCAGACCCATCCAATTTGTTCAATGAGGACCGCGCGGTTAGCGGCGGGTTCGAACAGACCCAACAGCGTTGGGTCAAAGTGCAGGGCCAGCGGTGCCAGCGCCCAAATAGCAATCAGCACCATTTTGCGGCGCAAGTTGTAGCCGACCTTAATCTCTTCTTTGTATTCATGCGTAGCTTGGTTAACGGTGTCGTATCCCTTGGGCTCGAAGAAAAAGTGCCCGGACTGGCGCGTCGTCATAGAAACCAGCCAGCCGATAAGCCCCGCAATTGCCGGGTTAATGAACAGCATCGTATAAGCCACGAGAAAGCTAGCCGCGCTAACGAAGTGTAAAGACTGATTAATACGGCTGTGATGATAATAACGGTGGTCATCCCAGCGTTGCACTTTTAGGGTGTGCAGAAACTCTTTCATTGCCGCTCCTTCAGTTGGTGTTTCGATAATGTAATGCAAGTTGCAAAATATAGGGCTATTGCTACGAATCTGTTACAACCCGAAGAAAAATTGGCGACAAAACATCAATTCGCAAAAGTGTCATCTGGTTGTCTTTAGATTGTTACTAAAGAGCGCGAAGCTACGCACTTCGTTAATCATTGAGCATTCAATGGTCTCCATTCTCATCGAGCAACTCCCGGCCAGCCATCGATCTTTGCGTCTCGCGATTGTGACCGAAACGTATCCGCCTGAAGTCAACGGGGTGGCGCTGACCCTATCACGTTTTGTCGAGGGCTTACGCGAACGCAATCACGAGATTCAGTTGATTCGCCCGCGCCAAGACCAGGCCGAGCAAGCCGCTCAGGGTAATGGTTTCAACGAAGTGCTGACCGGCGGCATGCCGATCCCGCGTTACCCGGATCTTAAAATGGGGCTACCGGCTAAGCGCGAGTTGGTTAAACAATGGATGCTGCGCCGTCCCGATCTGGTGCACATTGTCACGGAAGGTCCGCTCGGCTGGTCGGCGCTGCAGGCGGCGCGCAAACTCAAGATTCCCGTGTGTTCCGATTTTCGTACGAACTTCCACGCTTACAGCCAGCACTATGGTATCGGTTGGCTGAAAAAATCGATTGTCGACTACTTGCGTAAATTCCATAACCACACCTTGTTGACGATGGTGCCCACCGAGCATATGCGTACGGAGCTGGCGGCCACGGGCTTTAACAATTTACGCGTAGTGGCGCGCGGGGTCGACACGCAACTGTTCAATCCGGCACGGCGTAGCGAATCATTGCGCCGCGAATGGGGTGTCACTCCGGATACCCCGGTGGTGCTGCACGTCGGGCGCTTGGCCGCCGAGAAAAATCCGGCACAACTGACAGCCGCCTTCAACGCTCTGCGCCTGCGCGAGCCACGCGCCCGATTGGTCTTGGTGGGTGACGGGCCGGAGGCAAAGTTTTTGCGCAACCGACTTCCTGATGCCATCTTTACGGGTTCTCGCCGTGGTGAAGCGCTGGCGGCGCACTATGCCTCCAGCGATTTATTTTTATTTCCGAGTCTTACCGAGACTTTCGGCAATGTCACCTTAGAAGCGATGGCCAGCGGCCTGCCGTTGGTAGCCTATAACTATGCCGCCGCCGCCCAGCACGTGCAGCACGGGACGAACGGTTTTCTGGCCGCTTACGGGAGTGCGGATGATTTCACCTTGATGGCCGGTAACCTGGTTGCGATGTATGCGCAGGAACCGGAAAAATTTCGAGCGCTGGGCCGCAACGCGCGCCGGACAACGGAATCACTGGATTGGAAGTACGTGGTCGAACAACTGGAAACGTTGCTTTTCTCCATCGTTTAATTTTCGCCTATTCGTGATCGCACCGATTCAATGGCGCCATAATAAACATTCCGATTTGACTCGTTTTAGTTATGCTGATGCTCCTTTTTAGGGCGTTACACAATGGGCGTTAACATAGTCCTCAAATCTTGTGACACGCGAATGACGCAAGCGCTGAGCGGCAAAATACCGAACGGCGGCAGCGCTGGGGAATCGCGTCCAAAATATAAGCAACGTAATAAACTGTTTATACTGTTTACAGTTGGAGTAGATTTACCCAAAGTTACCCACAGTATTTGTGGGTAACTTTGGGGCCCTATCAAGGACAATGCGCCGCATTGCCTTGTGACTTTCACCCACCGCACGAGTCCTGCGGATCGGGCGGTCGCCACGCAGCCAATTTACGGCGAGAGAGATGCGCTACAATTCGGCTTGATAAATGTTCAGTCGGGTTAAATCATGCACACCTCTAGTGCCGTTTCCACCGTCAGCGCCACTGACTGCGATGTACTTATCATCGGCGGCGGCCCTGCGGGTTCGACCGCCGCGGCTTTATTGGCCGAGCGCGGCTACCGTGTCACTCTGCTGGAAAAGGCGCATCATCCGCGGTTTCACATCGGCGAATCGCTGCTTCCCGCTAATTTGCCGCTGCTGGAAAAGCTGGGCGTGGCGGATGAAGTCAAGGCAATCGGCATGGAAAAATGGGGGGCGGAATTTGTCTCGCCTTGGCACGAACACAAACAAACGTTTGAATTTTCCGGAGCGCTGGATCAATCCATGCCGATGGCTTATCAAGTGCGCCGCTCCGAGTTCGATGAAATTTTAATTCGCAACGCCGCCCGCAAAAATGCGCGCGTGGTGGAGGGTTGCCAAGTTCAGGATGTGAATTTTTTACCGGGCCGCGAGGGGGCGCTAGTGAAGGCGCGCCACGAAAACGGCACTATTGAAACCGTGCATGCGCGTTTTGTGCTGGATGCTTCGGGGCGCGATACCTTTCTTGGAAACCGCCTCAAAGCGAAGCGGCGCAATAAAAAGCACAATAGTAGTGCGATCTACGGCCACTTCACCGGCGCTGAGCGTAACACGGGCAAAGCCGAGGGAAACATTACCGTCTTCTGGTTTGAGCATGGCTGGATGTGGTTCATCCCGCTAGCCGACGGCACCACCAGCGTGGGCACGGTGACTTGGCCGTATTACTTAAAAACACGCCATAAAAAATCGCTGGAACAATTTTTTCAAGAAACAATCGCCATGTGTCCACCGCTGCAGCGGTTGCTGCAACACGCACAACCGACGACACCGGTTGAGGCCACCGGTAATTTTTCCTATGTCTGCGACCGCACGCACGGCAGCAATTACTTATTGCTGGGCGATGCTTATACTTTTATTGACCCGGTGTTTTCGTCCGGTGTCATGCTGGCCATGCACAGTGCGTTTGCCGGAGCAGACGCGGTGGATATTTGTTTGCGCCATCCGCAACAGGCCGCGGCCGCCTTAAAAAAATTCGACCGCACAATGCGCGTTGGACCAAAAGCATTTTCCTGGTTCATCTACCGGGTGACCAACCCCACGATGCGCAACATGTTTATGGAGCCGCGCAATATTTTTCGCGTACAAGAAGCACTACTCTCCGTACTGGCTGGCGACGTGTTCGGCAAAACGCCGATTCACGGCCCGTTGCGGATCTTTAAAGGAATTTATTACGTAGCGTCCTTGCTCAATTTTAAACGTACCGTGCGGGCGTGGCTCTTGCGCCGGCAGCATATCCGGGCGGCGGACGAACCCGGTGCGGCGGCCCATTGATGCGTGACACCTTATCTCCGGTGTATGCGGCAAACCTCTCGATGGTCGCTTATCTACAACAAATAACGCAATGGAAAAACAGCGTATTGGGCACACTGTGTTTTTCGATGGAAGTCGAGTGCCAAGCGGATAGCGAGGCACCCTGCATGCGGATACCGATGCAGCGATTGGATTCCCCGGAAACTAGCTGCGATGTGTGGCACGGTAGCGGTGTGGTGAAACAGGGTCATTGCGGTGCGATTCATTATCGCCAAGACGATGACGTGTTGTTCGGCGTATTGGTATTAACCGAACCAATAGAGCGCACCGATGCGGATAAAACGCCGTTGCAGCAGACCACCGAATCGGCTTATCAGCAAGTGTTTGCGCTGCTCGACCAGTTGCGCTATCCGTATCTATTCCGTGTCTGGAATTACATCGCCGATATCAATGTGCAGAGTTTCGGCCTGGAGCGTTACCAGCAATTTAACTTGGGACGGCAAGATGCTTTTTTGGCGCACGGGCGCGAGATCGCGGGCAATGTACCGGCGGCGTGCGCGCTGGGTTTTGCGCGCCGGAGCTCACTGCCGGGCTCGTTGAGCATCGCTTTTTTAGCCGGGCGTACAGCACCGCTGAGCATAGAAAATCCACGCCAGATCAGCGCCTACCAATATCCGCGACAATACGGCCCGCGCAGTCCGACATTTTCGCGCGCCAGCCTGGTGCCGTTGGGGCAAGGCGAGGTGCTGTTTATATCCGGCACCGCCAGCATTGTCGGCCACGCCAGTCTGCACCCCGCCGATGTGGCGGCGCAAACCCGCGAGACTATGGCCAACATTGCAGCGGTACTGGGCCAAGCGAATCACCAAGCACAGCGATCAAACCAGACGCGATTTACGCTGGCCGCGCTGCACTACAAAGTTTATGTGCGCCGCGCCGCCGATCTGCAGCCGATTCGCGCCGAGCTTGAACGTATCGTGGGTGCCCCACTCAACGCAATTTATCTACAGGCCGATGTGTGCCGCCAGGATCTACTCTTGGAAATTGAAGCGACGACGGGGCATCCTTTTCCATTGATGCCGGACCAGCGCAGTTGATCGTGCGCGCGGCACGGCAGGGATTAGTGAATGTATACGACTACCTGGTGTTGTATCTCGGGCTGCTCTGGTTGGGCGCGCTATGTCTAGCGTGGACACCGTTAGCGCTGCTGCTTAACCCCTTATTGCCAACCCCTTGGGGGCAAGCGCTGGGGCGGTATGTCATCATGCGGGGGTTTCGTTTTTACTTGGCCAGTCTTAGCCTGTCGCGGCGTTGTCGTTTTGATCTTGAAGCCTTGGATGTCCTGCGCGGTCAACCATCGCTGATTATTGCACCCAATCATCCATGCCTGCTGGATGCGGTGCTGGTGATTTCCCGTTTGCCGAATGTCGCCTGCGTGCTGAAAGCCAATTTATTAAATAATATTTTTCTCGGTGCGGGTGCCCGGCTGGCGCGTTATATCCGCAATGAACCGATACGCGGCATGGTGCAACAGGCGCAGCAGGATTTTAGCAGTCGCAGTCATCTGCTGCTGTTTCCGGAGGGCACCCGCACCACCGTTTACCCGTTGAATCGACTCCAAATCAGTATCGGCCTAGTGGCACACCATGCGCAGATACCCGTACAGACAGTTCTGATAGAAACCAATTCGGCGTATCTGAGCAAGGGCTGGCCGCTCTTTCGCAAACCACCCATGCCGATTTATTATCGGGTGCGGTTGGGGCGGCGCTTTGATCCTCCGCAACATCCGCAACATCTTGTAACAGAGCTACAACAATACTTTGCCCAAGTGTTGGTGCAGGAGCGTGCGCCATGTTGATGGTCTCAACCACACATCTGGTGCTCATCCCCAGCTACAATCCCGGCCCCAAAGTTTATGCAACCGTGCGCGCAGCACGCCAATACTGGAACCCGGTATGGGTCGTGGTGGACGGCAGCAACGATGGCAGCGCGGAAGGCTTGCGGGCGCTGGCGGATAAAGACAGCGGCCTACGCGTAATGATTTTGCCGCGCAACCAGGGGAAGGGTGCGGCGGTATTGCACGGCCTGGAGCAAGCCGCCGCGGCGGGCTTCACCCACGTTTTAACGATGGATTCGGATGGCCAACATCCACCCGAACGCATCCCGGTATTCATGGCGGAATCAGCGCATCAACCCGCGGCCATGATCTTGGGCGTACCGGTATTCGATGCACATGCACCGAGCTTACGCGTGCAAGGGCGGCGCATTTCCAACGGCTGGGCGAATTTGGAAACCTTGTGGGCCGGTATCGGTGATTCGTTGTTCGGGTTTCGCGTGTATCCGGTTGAACCCTTGCGGCAAGTGATGCGCTATCAACCGTGGATGCGCCATTTCGATTTCGATCCGGAGGCGGCGGTGCGGTTGTGTTGGCGCGGTGTCCGGCCAGTGAATTTGCCTGCACCGGTGCGCTATTTCCGTGTAGAGGAGGGCGGCGTATCGCATTTTCGTTACCTGCGCGATAACCTTCTCTTGACCTGGATGCACACGCGTTTGTTTATCGGCTTTGTGTTGCGCTTACCCGTTTTGCTGATAAGGCGCGCGCGGGGCCGGTTTTGACTTGATCGGAATCGGGATGCCGATCAGCGGTAGCCAGCGCCGTAACAAGGGGCTGGTGATGACCGTACTAAAGATCGCCATGATGACCAAAATAGTAAACATCTGCTGCGAGATCACGCCGAGATCGTAGCCGACATTAATCACGATTAATTCCATCAGCGCACGCGTATTCATCATCACACCGAGAATCTTGCTTTCATGGTGACTCAAGCCCGCAAAGCGCGCCGCAAGATAAGCTCCGCCCAGCTTGCCCAGGGTGGCGAGCGCCACAATCAACACACACCAGCCCCACGCGCTGGCGCTATCCAAGCTGCCGATATGGGTGCGCAGTCCGGTGTAGGTGAAAAAGATCGGCAGAAAAAACACCATCACGAACGGGCTGATACGCTTGCGCCAAGTGGTTACGAACGCATGCTCGTCGTGCAATAACACGCCCATCATGAAGCCGCCGAAAATAGCAAAAATACCCAACTGATACGTGGTCATCGCGGACAGGAAAATCGCCACCAGCACAATCCCCAGCAGATTATTGGTGAGCGCGCCGCTGCGCGCATCGCAGCGATGCAAGATGCGCTTCATCAATGGCCGCACGCCGAACCAGCTCACGGCAAAAAACAGCAGCACCAGCGCTACCTTCAGGGCAAAATCGGGGCCATTGAAATGGGACAGCGTGAGCGTGGTAATCAAAGCCAGCAACAGCCAGCCGATCACATCGTTGATCGCGGCGGCGCTGATGGCGATCACACCGATTGGTGTGCGCGTCATGTCGAATTCCATCATGATGCGGCCCAAGATCGGCAGCGCGGTAATCGAAAACGCGGTGGCGATGAATAGCGCCGATGCGACCGGGTGCGCACTCGGCGACAGTATCGGCGCACTGAAATGACCGATGGCGTAACCCAATACAAACGGCGCTATCAAGCTGGCCGCCGCCACCCATAACATCGCCTTGCGGTTGCGCTTTTCACGCAAATGAGAAAAATCAAACTCCAAGCCAATCTGAAACATCAGCAACACCAAGCCGATCTGCGATAGCATCTGCATCGGCTCGGGAGCGCCGGAATGGAACACATATTGAAACAGATCGGGCGCGAGCAGGCCAAACAACGACGGCCCGAGCAAAATCCCGACAATGATTTCACCCACCGCGGCGGTTTGCCCGATCCGCAAGGCAATCCCTCCGCCGATACGCGCCGCCAGTACGATGACACTGAGCTGCAGTAGCGTGAAAAATAATAGAGCCTCGGTTTTATGCGCGGCGATGTTAACGGCAGTGGTCATGATTTTATCTTCGCCTTTCGCAGACACGCATTTTTAAATCATGCCGCCGTTAATAGAGATAATCTGTCCCGTGATATAGGCCGCTTGCGCCGAGGCAAGAAAGCCGATCAGATCGGCGACTTCACCAGGAGTACCGGCGCGTTTCATCGGCACCATGCGCGCAATGTCCTGCGCATCGAACGCGGATTCACTCATCGGTGTGTCAATAATTCCGGGCGCTACCGCATTGACCGTGATGCCGCGGCTGGCGACTTCACGCGCCAGCGATTTAGTTGCTGAGTTCAGTGCGCCTTTGGCCGCGGAATAATTCACCTGACCGGCATTGCCGGTGAGCGCGGCAATGGAAGACACGTTGATAATACGTCCCCAGCGGCTATGAATCATGGGCATCATCAAGGGTTGCGTCACATTAAAAAAACCATTCACGGATACGTCGATCACGCGGCTCCATTGCTCGGCGCGCATACCGGGAAACACTGCATCGTCGTGAATACCGGCATTGTTGACCACGATCTGGATCGGCTGCTGTTCGACAATTGGCATCAACGCATCGGTCACGGCCTGATTGTCGGTCACATCAAACGCCAGCGCTTGCGCGCTGCCGCCGCCCGCAATAATTTCTGCAACCAAGGTCTGTGCGGCTTGTATGCCGCGGTTGGCGTGGATGTACACATGGCAACCATCGGCGGCTAGGCGGCGGCAAATAGCCGCGCCAATACCGCCGCTGCCGCCGGTTACCAAAGCATTTTTCATGTGCGGCCCCCTGACTGAAACGTAAGTGATTCCGCATTGACCACGATGGCGGCTCGACCTTGGAGCAATAATACACTCGCAGCGCTGACGCTGAACTGATACAGAATATTGTTTTCGCTCCGCGTAATACAGCTAGTTTCCACCAGCAGATCAGCGCGGATATCGTCCAGGCGCGCTACAAACAATTGCGCGCCGCGCACACTCACCAAATAGCCCATCTTTACGCCGATACTGCCGGGCGCTGCCAGCAAAGCGCCATGCACCGCCATAGCCTGCGCCGCATATTCGATCCCGCAAACAGCGCCGAGGCGGTCGCCAGCGCGCAGGGGATTGTCCAGCGCGCGGTGGCTGCCGGCGCGGCATTGAATACCTTGCGCATCCCATGTCGCTACGCTATCCAGCAGACACATGCGGCCTTGATGTGGAATATGACTGGCGATCCAGGCGCGGTCTAATGGGGTTTGATGGTTAATGCCAATTCCTAATAAAAATACTTTATTTATCCCCTACTTGCAGGGCAAAAGAGGAGCGGGTTTTTTAGGCGCCGAGTAAAGTAAAGGGGTGATAGTAAACGGATCAAAAAATATCCAACGGACTCACCACCCCGCGCCCGCCGCGATTCAGCACATGCGTATAAATCATCGTCGTCTGCACATCCTTGTGGCCGAGCAACTCCTGCACTGTGCGGATATCGCAACCGGCAGATGGATGCCTGCTCACCAAGGAAAACGGCGACTGCTCCACGAAAAGCACGAAAGACACGAAATCAATAAATCAACATTTTGAATGAAGCAAATAACACCCCTTTGGAGTGATCGTCTGCAACTTGCTTGTGCTTTAAATTTTTCGTGCTTTTCGTGGACCAATTGCTTTCTTATAGGGTTAAGCTTTGCGGCAACATCACCCGATCCTTGTTATCCTTACCCTCCCGCACAATAATTTCACGCCGTGAAAATTCCACATCTTTCACGCGTAGCCGCAAACCCTCCATTAAGCGCATTCCCGTGCCATACAGCAGACTCGCCATCAAACCCATCGTGCCCGACATTGCATTTAATAAATTACGCACCTCAACCTGCGTCAACACCACGGGCAAACGCTTAGCCGTCTTAGCGCTAATCACTTCATCCAGCCAAGGCAACTCAATCTTCAACACCTGCCCATACAAAAACAGCAGTGCCGACTTCGCTTGATTTTGCGTCGAGGCAGATACATTCCGATCCACCGCCAAATGCGACAAAAAATCCCGCAATTCACCCGCCCCCATGTCCTTGGGGTGGCGCTTGTTGTGAAATAAAATGAATCGCCTAGCCCAATCGACATATGCCTGCTCGGTTCGTATACTGTAGTGGCGCACCCGAATTTCGGCGCGCAATTGATCCAGCAGCTTGGGGGAATATTGAGAAATAACTTTAGCTTCCATCCGCGAAATATTAGGCCTGCCTATTTGAATCCGCAAGATTATTTTTTATTAGAACTAATGGCCTATAATTTTACTTTTAATTTAGACGGTGTCAGACTTTAATGTCGATGCCGTCCATTTAACGTTAGAGATTACCCAATGAAGAAAGTGTTCTTAGTAATAGCATGGTTGACTTCTCTACTCGTAGTTGGTGAGTTGGCTGCGCGCTATGCCATGAAAGGAACACGAATCGCAAACGTGGGTGCAACGTTAAACATGGAGGCATTTAATGAGCTTCACCGGATCGAGTCTTGGGATAACTTAGAAAAGCTTCTCCTCAAGGGCTGCAACAAGGAAGCTCTTGACTACGTAAGAATGGAGCAGTCCTTAGGTCTTAGTTCGCTCAAATGGCATCTCGATAATGGAGCCCAGCTAGAAAAGAAAGTTGAAGAAGAAAATCGTTCAATCATGAGTAGAACCCATTCGTTTGTAGGTAAAGGGAAGTACGAGATACCAACATGCAATTGAACTCTAACCCGGCAGTCGAGAGGGACGGCCAAACAGCTGCGCTGTTTGGTTCCCTCCGCGCTTCGCGCTCCGGCCGCCCCTCACTTCTACGTTGGGCATACCGTTTCGCATTTCATATGTTTAATTAATCAGGAGAGAAAAATGGCAAACGTGAAGATTGAAAAGTTCATTGATGGCAAACATGAAACATCATTCAGTGTTCCGACTTTTGTTCTTGGTATGGCAAAGTCCATATTGCCTAAGTCCGCTCTGAGTTCATTGGCAAATAAGGGCTTCCATGTGCAGGAAATCCTAGAAGCGAAGCAAAAGCGAATACCCTACACGGCGTCTGTTGATGTTTGTGAATACGGCATCAATAAGAAAGTCGTGGTGTCATTAGCCTAACCCGGCAGCCAAGTGGAACTGCGCAAAAGTGCGCAGTTCCTTAATTCAAACGTTGAGATAATATGACCATCAGTCCTATTCAAGACATTATTGCCGACATCAAGGCCGGAAAAATGGTGATTCTTGTGGACGAGGAAGACCGCGAGAACGAGGGCGACCTGGTGCTGGCGGCTGAGTTCGTCACCCCGGAAACAATCAATTTCATGGCCACACATGGCCGCGGTCTGATCTGTCTGACTTTGTCCGAGGCGCGCTGCCGCCAGCTCAATTTGCCGTTGATGGTGTCCACCAATCGTTCACCGCTGGGTACTAATTTCACGCTTTCGATTGAGGCTGCCAGCGGGGTCACGACCGGCATTTCTGCGGCTGACCGTGCCCGCACGGTGCAGGCGGCGGTGAAGCCGGACGCCAGGCCGGAAGATATTATTCAGCCCGGTCATATTTTTCCATTGATGGCGCAAAACGGCGGGGTGCTGGTGCGCGCTGGCCATACCGAAGCAGGATGCGATCTGGCGACGCTGGCAGGGCTGACTGCTGCATCAGTGATTTGCGAGATTCTGAAGGACGATGGCAGTATGGCGCGTCTGCCGGAC
>JAYVZN010000047.1:0-13479 GCA_043783305.1 Betaproteobacteria bacterium | reverse complement strand
CCCGAAGCCGTATATCTGGACAGCAAAAGCAAAGGACATACTCCAGAAAGTCATTCGCGCCAACAGCCGATTAAGTTCCAAACAGAATGCAACACTACACTAGTTGGGTGTTCACTAAGCATCGATGAAATCAAGGCAAGATCGCTAGTTTTTATACTATTTAAGCACAGGTAATGGTGCGGTGGCTCTTGTTTACCAAATGGGTATCGGATTGTCGGCGCATCGGTCCCGCATGCGTCGGTGATTCCCGATTTCGCCCCTTTGCAGATAAGCGAAGTGCGAATGAGCTCTCGATTCTCCTAGACCGTATTTTGTAACCGTAGTCATTGGTTTGGCCGTTCTATTCTGCAAAGTAAGCCATTGTATTACCATGAGAAAAATAATAGCGATGCGGTTGCAAAGAGGCCCTGCTGTGTCTAAAATGTTTTTCTTCTTGTGAATATCTTGTAGCGTATTATTCACGACACGATGTCTATTTTTGTGTAACCCCTCTTTATTAAACCCATGACGACCCCCCCCGAATCTGAAGAACACGGCGGATACAAAATTCCAGCCATGCTGGCATTTTCTGAAATTGCCACCAGTTTAAGCAGCGATGCCGATCTGGAGTTATTGCTCGAACGTTTTTTACAAACGTTGATTCGTCTGGCGGGTGCCGGCGGCGGCGCGGTACGTGTATTAACCGCCGATGGCACCCATATGCGCATGGTGGGTGCGATCGGTTTGCCGCAAGAGGTCATCGAGCGCGAATATTTAATTCCGGCCGGTTGTGGTGTATGTGGACGTGCAGTGCGCGATATTGGTATCCAAACGGTTGATGCAAGCCATGTGTGTCACGAAGCGATGGCCTTGGATTATTTCGGCAGCCGCTGCAAATACGTGATCGCAGTTCCCTTGCGCCACAAAGGCAAAGTGATGGGGGTGTACAACCTTTTTATGCCGGATGATCGGACGATTCCGGAAGAAGTTTCTCTGCTGTTTCTGTCCATCAGTGAGCACTTGGGCATGGCGTTGGAAAATGCACGTCTGACACGTGAAAACTTACGCATTACATTGATGGATGAGCGCCAAATGTTGGCCAACGAAATTCATGACTCTCTGGCGCAAACCTTGGCCTACATGAAAATGCGCTTGGCCTTGCTGCGGGAGGCGATTCAAGGCGCAGAAGAAGCGAACACCGAAAAGTATTTAGCCCAAGTCGATGATGCGATGGAAACAGCGTATTCCGGATTACGTGAACTGCTGACGCAGTTTCGGCAAAAAATGGATTCACGCGGTTTGATCCCGGCGCTCGAGGACGTGATTCAGCATTTTCACGGGCGTACCGGTGTTGAAGTGGAATTCGTAAATAAAATTCACGACCTCAATTTAACACCGGATCAAGAGGTACAAGTATTCCACATTGTGCAAGAAGCCTTGGCCAACATCGGCAAGCATTCGCATGCGATGCACGTTAAGGTGAGTATGGAATCCCACTTGGGCAATTATCAAGTGTCTGTGGAAGACAATGGGATCGGTTTAAAATCCAGCCAAAGCAATGGCCCCGGCATGCACTTGGGTATGAACATTATGCGTGAGCGTGCGCAGCGTCTGGGCGGTGAAATTCATTTTGAAAACCAGGTGGGCGAGGGGATGCGCGTGAGCCTGGAATTTCCCGCAACGGTTTATCGCAAGGTAACGGCTTCATAATGTCTGCTATTCGTATTATTTTGGTTGATGACCACACCTTATTTCGCATGGGTCTCGCCGAATTGTTGGAGCGCCATGGAAAAGTCACGGTGGTCGGCATGAGTGGTCATGCGAATGGCGCACGCGCTTTACTCGATGAGCACAAGCCGGATGTGGCGGTGATTGACCTGAATATGCCGAACGTCGATGGCGTCACGTTGCTGGGCGAGTTGCGTGCGGAAGGATATAGCTTACCCATTTTATTGCTGACGGTGAGCGATGCGCAGGAAGATCTGGCGGCGGCTCTACGGGCCGGTGCACGCGGTTATCTACTCAAAAATATGGAACCGGCGGAAGTGGAAGACGCGATTATTCGTGCCGCACGCGGTGAGACGGTCGTGGCATCCGAGATGACGGGAAAGCTGGTGAATTTGTTGGATCAAAAAACCGGTGCATCCGATTCCCTGTTAGCGCTGCTCACACAGCGTGAGCGTGAGATTCTCACCTATCTAAGCCGCGGGCAATCGAACAAGGCGATTGCGCGTTCACTCGATATTAGTCACGACACGGTGAAATTGCATGTGCGGCATATCCTGGCGAAACTCAATCTTTCGTCGCGAGTGGAAGCGGCGGTGTTTGCGGTGGAGCATAAATTCACCTCGCGCACACCGGGCGGAAATTGAATTTATCTTGGCGATATTTTACTTTCAAAGAGCGACGAGAATGAAAATCACGCGAGCCACCCCAAAGCGTTTTAGCGCCCTAGTCGACATACCTAATATTCAAAGACATTGCCTGACAAACATGCGGTGCGCCGTGTACAGGATTTTGCGTACTCTTTGTATTTTCCTGGTACTTATTGGCACCGCCATCTCGGCTCGTGCATTTGAATTTAGCGGCCCCTTTCCCTCCGGTGATTATCCCTTTACCGTCAAAGACAGCGGGGTCGAGGTGGTTGTCGATAAGCCAGTTGTCGTGGAATGGCTGGATGAAGAGCGCGTGATCTTCTCGGCATTGAACCCTGGGCAAGCGCGCGTGCACGGTAAGCCCAAGCCTGATCAAGTCCCGTATGTAAGCCGGGTCATGGTGTGGAACACCCGCACCGGAGAGACCAAGGAGCACGGTCCTGGGCGGTTGTGGTGTGCATACCGTGGTTTCGTGAGTATGGCTTATTCGCTGGAAAGTTCCACAGCAGGTAAGCCACTTATACGCTCGCGCAGTGGGCTTTTTGGCCATGAGGAAGATAAGGCGGCATGGAAGACGGGCGATCCCCCCCTTCATCGAGACATCCACACTTGCAAAATCTATCAGGGTGCTGCATTTAACCCTGAGCCAACACACGAATTGCTCCCTTTACGCGAGGAAGATGGAGTCCTAGATACAGGGGGAAAAGGAACGTCGCGTCAGGGTCGCTCAGTGTTGATTGTTCGTCCTGATGGCACACGCACTGAGCTACCGATCAAAGCGATAGAAGTTCAAGGCGTGTGGTGGAACGACTGGGCGGGGGTGTATTTGCTGGCGCACCACCTTGATGGCGGCTTTGTTGTGCCGCGCGCGCCGGATATGCTACCTATTCTCTACCCGGATGGTCGTTTGGAGCGCTATGCCTTACCACAGGCCTACTGGTCGCGTAATGAAACCAGTCGCGCCGTGATTACAAAACGCGGATTATTTGTTGTGAATGATCGCGGAACAGAAGTAATGAAGGGCGGCAGCGGTGCCTATTTGATCCGCGGCGACCATATCTCACGATTAATCGACTGGTATGTAGGTAACAAGAATAGCGCCTCGGAGGGGCGACATATCGGCATTGCGTTGTCGCCCAGCGGCTGCAAGGTAGCGTTTAAGCACGGTGCGGTATCGCAGTACAAGAATCCACACACGATAAAAATGATCGATCTTTGCGAGGGAGAATAAAAAATTATAGATCGAATTTCCCTGTCAAGATGTCAGCCGCCGATAGATATCCGAAACCTTGAGCGGTAGTCGGCGCACATCGTCGATGATGGTGTAGTGCGCCGCACCGTACATGTGTGGCAAGTAATCGCGCGCTTCTTGGTCGATGGTGATGCAGAAGGAGTGCACGCCGCTGCGCTTGGCTTCGACCAGCGCTTGGCGCGTGTCTTCGATGCCATATTGCCCCCGGTAGCCATCAAAATAGTCGTCCGGTTTACCGTCTGAAATGGTAATCAAAAGTTTGGTGCGGGCCTCTACTTCATTTAGCAGTTTTGTCAGGTGGCGAATGGCGAAGCCCATGCGCGTGTAGTCTTGCGGACGGATACCGCTGATGCGTGCCCGGACTTCTTCATTGTAAGGCTCGTCGAATTTTTTAATGCGGTAGAGTTCACAGCGTTTGCGCGTTTGGCCGGAGAAGCCATAAATCGCGTAACGATCTCCCAGGGCTTCCAAAGCTTCGCACAACAAGATGAGCGATTCGCGCTCGGCATCGTTGATCCAACCCTTGGTCGAGCCGCTCATGTCGACCATGAACATCACTGCAATATTGCGTTCGTCGCGCTGCATGCGTGTAAACAAGCGATCCGACATTTCGCTACCGTCATTGGCATCGGCTAGTGCTTCGATCAGGGCATCGATGTCCACTTCATCGCCATTGGGTTGGCGTTTAAAAAGTTTATTTTCATCGCGCATGGCTTCGAAACTGCGCCGCAGGTGCTTGACCAGACCAGCATATTTGTCGCGTGTTTTTGCAACGAAATCGTCGTACACCGGAGTCACATTTTTTTCGCGCACCACGCACCAGTTTTTACGGTAGTGCTGGCGGCCAAAGTCCCACTCGTCGTAGAGATCCGCGCCTTCTTCGTGGTAGGTACCTTGCCACACGTCATCCGGGTCTTTTTCTTGTGGAAGATACAGGCTGGGATCGTATTCACCCGGTCCGGCGGCGACTAGGTATTCATCCGGTATTTGACCCAAGTCGAGTTGGATGGAGGTGAACAGTTGTTTCACGCCTTCCGGCGGTGCAATGGGCGCACCGTCTAAGGTGAGTTCCATGTCGTTGAGGTCGGGCGCGTCTTCGTTTTTTTGCTTGAGTTTGAACTGCGGCGGCGACTGTGGGGCGCTAGCCGCAGACTGCGCTTGGCGTGCTTCTTCCGCTAACTCAGCAAGCTTGATGCGCAGCAGGATTTTTTCATGTTCGATGCGGACTTCCATGACTTGCATCACTGCATCCAGCCGAAGTTCGCCTTGGAAACAAAAATGCGGGATTTCGTCCAGCGCGCAGGCTTGATCCAAGAGGAGCAAGCTATCTTCTACACTCGCGGTCGGCGTACTAAGCGTCTGCGCGAGTGCAGCCCAAGTCGGGTGTAATTCACCTTGGCCGAGTTGCGCTTTCAGGCGCTGCATTTCGCGGTGTAGACCGGGCAATTCTTGCTTCAGGCAAGCTTCCAGGCGTAGGGTTTCTAAAAAGGCAAAGGCCTGCAATGCTCGCTCTGCTTGCGGGTGGGCGGCAATGCGCTGCGCTAGGCCGGGACGAAAACTGCCAAAGCGCGTTTGTGCCCACATAAAGGCGACCATCGCTTTGGCGAGGACAAAATTATCTTCCAAGGTTTCCATTTTGGCGATGACCGCCGGCAAATACAGCGTTGCGCTGTCGGTATAAACGGTGTCATTTTGCGCTATTTTTAAGGAACGCCCGGAAAGACCGCGTGCGAAGGTTAAGAGAATATTATCGATATCCTCGTACAAGGCACCGTCTACGTGGGCATGATCGGTTTTAGCGTAAACGTCCGCATGGTCGATGACGAGTAGCGCCGGTCGTAACCCGCTGCGGTCATAGGTGTTCATCGCTTGTCGCGCCCAGGCTTCAATCAAACGCCAATCGAGACGCGTAAGTAGCTCGCCTGCACGCAATGCAAAACGGTAGGCAATTTCGCGATTGGTAGTGGCGATACGGCGTATCCAGTCGAGCAAAAAATCCTGCTCTATACGGGGGCGTGCCGCGATCTCGCGTGCTAACTGGTCGACGGCATAGAAAGTAAATTCGACCTCGAGCCAAGCCGTCAGCAAAGGCTCGATGTGTTGGATGTCGTAAGGGTGTTGTTCCGCCACGGGCGGTGCGTCAGAACAAGGAAGAGGAGAGTTCTTGCACCGCAGCCAGCATTTCTTCGTCGTCGGTGACGGCTTGTGCAATAGCGCTACGACACGCAGAAACCGGCGGTATGCCGGAAGCGATGAGTTTTCCGGCATGTACTAACAGGCGGGTGCTCGCACCTTCTTCTAAGCCGCTGCCTTTGAGGTTGCGTGTCATGTGTGCAAATTTAACGAGGTTTTCAGCCATCGCGGCATCGACTTTGGATTCGTTGACGACGATTTTGCGTTCGAGTTCTGGCGTGGGATAAGTAAATTCCAAAGCGACAAAGCGTTGCCTTGTGCTTTGTTTGAGATCCTTTAAGACGCTTTGATAGCCGGGGTTATATGAGACGGCCAGACAAAAATGTTCTTCGGCTTCAATTAAGGTGCCGAGTTTTTCCATGGGCAACACACGACGATCATCGGCCAGCGGGTGGATGACGACCATGGTGTCTTTGCGGGCTTCGACAATTTCATCCAGGTAGCAGATTGCGCCCGCGCGCACGGCACGGGTGAGCGGGCCGTCAACCCAGATGGTCTCGCCGCCCTTGACCAAATACCGTCCCACGAGATCGGAGGCGGTTAAATCATCGTGGCAGGAAACCGTAATCAGCGGGCGCTGCAGGCTCCATGCCATGTATTCCATGAAGCGTGTTTTACCGCAACCCGTTGGCCCCTTGAGTAGGATAGGCAGTTTATTGCGATAGGCGGCTTCGAAGATTTTAATTTCATCGCCGGTGGCTTCGTAGTAGGGCTCGGCTTGGATGAAATAAGCTTCGCTTTCCATGGCGCGCGCTTGCATAAGTGTCCTTGCTTTAATCTGGGATGTTGTATTTATCGTTGGGGTCAACGCGGTTGTACTCGATCGGACCAAGCTTAGCGACGATTTCGTCCATTTTAACTTCGCGTTCTTTTTTGCGCGCTAGCCGAATATCAAGGGCTTCCGCATGTGTGTCGATGCTGACTTCGCCAAATAAAACTTGGCGCAGTAGACGGAACGAAAACAGCATTAAGGCGACATCGTCCTGTGCAATTTCTCGCTTCAGCAATTCTTCTAAGATGTAGACATCGTTGAAACTGGGACTGGTGACGAATTCGCGGAAACGATCCAAGTCGTAACAAGCGATAAAGAATAATTGCAGACTGCGTTTACTGGGTGCGCCGATGGTAGGGCCCGCCGATTTTTTTTTCAGAATGAGTTGCCGCCAGCCGCTGGCGAGTTCGTCGTACTCTTCAACGCCTTGCTCTTTGCGGTATTCATTGATGGTGATGGTGCGCGGCTCTAAGTGGCCCTTGCAATGCTCTTCTTGTACCTTGGCATAAGCTTCGCGTTCGGTGAATTCGTTTTGCTTACGCATGGAGAGCAAGGCGATCGGGTAGTAGCGGCAAGAGGTGGGGCGGTCTTCGTAGACACCACAACCTTCATCGGTCATGAATTGACAGGCACTACCGTTCTCGACCGGCTTCATTTTCACACCGGCCATACCATCTTTGTCCATTTCATACGGAAAAGTGTATTTCAGTAGGAATTCGCCGGAAGTCATGTTTAAGCGCTTTTTTAAACGCAAAATGTCGTAGGGTGTCAGGCTGATATCAATGTTTTTACAGCAAGCGTTAAAGCAGGAGATGCCTTTGTGGCATTCGAATTGGATGGACGCTTCGCCCGGCATTAATTTGGGCATGACCGGGCTATCCGGAAAGGGAGAATGTTCGATGAATTCGCTCATGGTTTACCTCGCAGTTTACAACGTCAATATTAGGCCTATTCTGAATGGGCTGCTGGGGGCTAAGCCAGAAACACATTCAGAGTAGGTCTATCGCTTTCCGGAATGAAAAAACCGGACACCGCGAGGTGTCCGGTTTCATACAACGTAATGCAACTACTTAGTGGGCAGCCGCTTTGAACAGCTTGGACTTGTCCACCAGATCCACATGCTTACGCTTGAACACGGTCCATTTGTGGGTGGTTTTATCATAGATGGAGTTCACGAAGCACTTCCAGTTCTCTTCGTCGACAAAGTTCTTGTCCATACGATAGTAGAAGCCCGGATAACGGGATTCTTCACGGAACTGAATGTGTTTCATGTGGGCTTCCGCCGTAATAATACGGTGGTAGTTTTCCCAGGCGCGCAGCAGTTCGTGCAGGTCTTTTGCACGCATCTTCATGGCATCTTCTTTCAGCATTTCCAACTTCTCTTCAGCCACTTTCAGCATGTGTGCATTGGTGGTGTAGTAAGTCGCGACACCTGCAACGTACTCGTCCATGATTTTTTGCAGACGATACTGCAACATCTTGGGCGTAATGTAGTGCGGGTTGATGTCGATAGCCGTCGTGTAGTCCTTGTGCTCGAGGTAGGTGCGAACCGGTTGGTAAATTTGATCAACCAAAGTGGCCACATCGGTGTCGAGTTGCGGTTTCCAGTCTTTATTATCGATGCAGAACTTGACCATGGATTTGGCGCAAATACGACCTTCGGCGTGCGAACCGGAGGAGAATTTGTGGCCGGATGCGCCCACGCCGTCGCCGGCGGTGAATAGCCCCTTAACCGTGGTCATCGAACGATAGCCCCAGTTCCAACCGGAAGGTAGGTGACCTGGAACTTTGCTCGCATCGGCGTGCTCTTCAGCTTTTGGCGCACCCAGATCTTCTGGGCCGGATACCCAAATACCGCAGCAACCGGAGTGCGAACCCAACAGGTAGGGTTCGGTCGGCATCAATTCAGAATTTTTCTTTTCCGGCTCGATGTTTTCACCAACCCAAATACCGCATTGGCCGATACACATGTCGAGGAAGTCTTCCCAAGCTTCGGCTTCCAGATGCTTTACTTCACGTGGGGACAAAGTCTCACGCAGTTTGGCAAGTGCGGACACGGTGTCCATATAAATCGGGCCGCGGCCTTCTTTCATCTCTTTCAACATCAGGTGGTTACGCAAGCAAGATGCGGGAACAGCAGCCAACCCATAGGGTGGGTAGTCGTTCAACATTTCTTTGTTGCGGTCCATATAAACTTCGCCCAGGGCGTTAACAGCCTTGGCTTTGAACAACAAGAACCAAGCGCCGACCGGGCCATAACCGTCTTTGAAACGGGCTGGCACAAAGCGGTTTTCCATCATAGTCAACTCGGCACCGGCTTCAGCCGCCATCGCGTAGGTCGAACCGGCGTTCCAGACGGGATACCAGGCGCGGCCTTGACCTTCACCCACGGAACGTGGACGGAACAAGTTGACGCAGCCACCAGCGGCCAGCAGGCAAGCCTTGAATTTGTACACGTGAACCGTATGGTCGCGCGTGGAGAAACCCACAGCACCGGCAACGCGGTTAGGATCGTTCTTGTCGTTCACTAGTTTAACAATGAAAATACGCTCTTGAATGCGGTCCATGCCCAAGGCTTTTTTCGCGGCTTCGGCCACGATCCACTTATAGGATTCGCCGTTGATCATGATCTGCCATTTACCGGAACGCACGGGTTTTCCGCCGTCTTTCAGTGCGGGCAGGCCTTTGGAGCCGTCATGACGCTCGCCATTTTCGTCGGTCTTCCAAATGGGCAGGCCCCATTCTTCAAACAAGTGCACGGATTCGTCCACGTGACGGCCCAAATCATAGGCTAAATCGTCGCGGGTGATGCCCATCAGATCGTTCGAGACCATGCGCGCGTAATCGGCGGGGTCTTGCTCGGTACCGATGTAGGTGTTAATGGCAGACAGACCTTGTGCAACGGCACCGGAGCGATCCATTGCAGCTTTGTCTACCAGTTTGATTTTCAGATCAATGCCCATTTCTTTTTTCGCTGCATCGGCCCAGCGCATAATTTCATAAGCAGCGCCACAGCAAGCCATACCACCACCGATCAAGAGGATGTCTACTTCTTCTTCGATTACTTCGGGTTTACCAAATTCACCTGCCATTTTTTCCATCTCCTAGCTTGCAGTTCAGCGTGGCACATCCGGCCCGCTCCCTCCCGCAATTGTTGGGTTCAGTCGTTCAATTTATTTACGGATTAATTCGGCAGGGTTGCCTGTACGATAGCCATTTTCTTGATTGAAAAAACCAGATTTTGTGATGTTTTCCATTTTCGCTTCCGGCTTGCCGCCAAACGGATTAATCGAGCCTTCCGGGGTGGTGCGAATCGGGAACTTGAAACGCTTCAACGTGCCGTTACGAAACTTGATGGTCCACATAATGGAGTCAGTGCCGCGCAAAGGCTGTACCGAGCCGCCGAGTGGAACGATGTCGGCGTAGTGACGTGCTTCAATCGCTTGTTGCGGGCAAATTTTAACGCAGGAGTAGCACTCCCAGCATTGCTCCGGTTCTTGGTTGTAAGGCTTCATGGCGTGGCCGGTTGCGGAACCGTCTTTGTCCAGCATCATTAAATCGTGCGGGCAAATGTACATACACGCGGTTTTGTCTTGCCCTTTGCAACCGTCACATTTGTCGGTGCGTACGAAAGTTGGCATGTTGTGTCTCCAAAATAAAGCAACTGCTGTTAAAAAAAAACCGGGACTGCTTATTCCGGCAATGCTTAAAAAAAACTTCAAAAATTATTTTGCAGAATGGCCTTTGAGTTCGATTTTAACGTTCTCTTCTGCACTCAGGCTGGCATAGTATTTCTGCAATACTTTAGCTACTTCAGGGCGACTGAATTCAACCGGTAGGTCTTTACCTTCGGAAAGCATTGAACGCACTTTGGTGCCGGACAGCAGAATGCGATCATCCTTGGTGTGCGGACAAGTCCGCTGTGAGGCCATGCCGCCGCATTTGTTACACCAGAAGGTCCAGTCGATATTCATATTCTTAGTTTCGAGTGAGCCGACGGGAATTTCGTCAAAGATTTTTTGAGCATCAAAGGGGCCGTAGTAATCGCCCACGCCGGCATGATCGCGACCAACGATCAGGTGCGAACAACCATAGTTTTGGCGGAACAAGGCGTGCAACAGTGCTTCACGCGGGCCGGCGTAGCGCATATCCAGCGGATAACCAGCCTGGATAACGGTGTTGGGTGCGAAGTAGTTGTCGACCAAAACGCTGATTGCTTCGGAACGAACTTCAGCCGGGATATCGCCGGGTTTTAGAGCACCCAGTAAGGAATGCACCAGCACACCGTCCATAGTCTCAATGGCAATCTTGGCTAAGTATTCGTGGGAGCGGTGCATCGGATTGCGGGTTTGGAAGGCGGCGATTCGGGACCAGCCCATTTGTTCGAATTTAGCGCGGGTCTCGGCGGGGGTCATGAACTGGTCGCCGTACTCTTCTTTGAAAGTGCCGGTGGACAGGACCTTGACCGGGCCAGCTAGGTTGTATTTGCCCTGCCCCATCACCATCTTAACGCCCGGGTGTTCTATATCCGTAGTCTTGTAGATTTCCATGCACTCGTGGGCCTTATCGATGGTGTATTGCTCAGTCACCTTCATAGTGCCCATAATTTCACCGGACTCGCCGTCAACTAGCGCGATGTCTGCGCCAGTTTTAACGGTTTCGTTGTCGGTGGAGAGGGTAACGGGGATAGGCCAGAACAAGCCGCTGGCCATTTTATAGCCATCGCAAACGCCCTGCCAATCGGCGCGCGTCATAAAACCTTCAAGTGGCGTGAAACCACCGATACCCATCATGATAAGGTCGCCGGTTTCGCGCGAAGACATTTTTACTTTTGGTAAAGATTGCGCACGTGCTAATTCTTGTTTATGCAAATCACCGGTTAGCAGTAGTGCCTTAAGGCTACCACCACCGTGAGGATTGACTAATTTCGGCATATCGCAACTCCTAGCTTTATTGATGCATTTTTGTGTAAGCCTTCAAGAATAACATGAAAAAAAACTCATCATCATCCATATATTTTATGGAAGGATAAGGCATCTCAATTTTTTACTGGAAATAAGTATTTGATTGAAAAAAGAATTTTACTTTTTGCAAGGTTTTAATTTCATGCCCGGTAAATTTATAATCACGTTGAAATAGCGTCCGATTCTTAACAAGCATTACATCAGTAGTGTCCGGTTAACGCACACCCCCACACGTCAAAGTCCAGCATTGACGCGGGTTACAGAGCAATTTATTTTGGTGCCGATTTGAAATCAGTTTACCCATATTCCGGTTCGAGTAACCTCCAGAGGTCAATATCTCTGGAGCTAAACTATGAACTTGGGCAAGACGTTGTTCGCGCAACTTATGGAGTTTGTGCCGCACAGCGAAAAGCCTTTCCTGAATGTTATGACTGTCGATAACTGAGCGAGACAAGTTGCCCTGTAGCGTGAGAAGATAGAGTCAATCTTTGTGCCGGGAAGTGAGCAATTTTGAATATGGTTTTCGCGGAGTATCTTGTGCCGTTGGTGAAGAGCTACAAAACCGACACGGAATCTGTGTTCAATATCTGGTTCATCGGCAGCGGAGAGAGGCTGAAGGCGTTCCGCACCATCCACCGGAGGGTGGCGACGGTGGTGGAAGATATCCAAGCCGGGAGGTCCCCGAATGACTTCAAGGGATCATCGCTGGAATTCGTGCTGGCCTGCATCACTGAGAAAAAGCAGGCATTCGAAGGGGCAGCCCATCTGTTGTACTGGAAGCTCAAGCTGCGCATCCAGGATATTTATGAGAACGAAATCAATAAACAGGCATTCGGCCAATTTCTTTTTCCTGTATGAATACAGGTGTCGTGCGTACTCTGGAAAAAGAAGTATTAAGGTTTGCATCCCTGCAAATCAAAGGCCTCGGTTCATCGGTAGCCAACATTCTTTATTTTCTTCATCCCACCTTGTTTCCGCCATTCAATACAGCCATGGTAAATGGTTTCAATCCTGTGTTCGACGCGAAGAAGAAGCTGGGATGCTGGAATAGCTATCTGGAAATGCGCGAAACCATCATCCAGGAAAATACCGAATTGGGCACCCTGTCGAAGGATCTCGGTGCTTTTGCAGGGCTATTATTCGATGTCGGAATAGGAAAATTAAGAGGGATTAAACACACATTTGGTGCAGGCCTGTCCCTGGCCCAGGACAAGATGGATGCCATACGGCGCAAACGTCATCAACAGGTTGAGCAGTATATGCAAGAAGAACGCCTGCACACCAAGGTGCAATACCAGCTTGCCAAGCTGGGACGAGCCCTGGCTATGATGTTTCTGTCGCGCGCAACGACCGTGGCGCTAGCTGCCAGGGAGCGCCCCTTGCTTTTCACTGTATCGAAAGCTTGCCGGATTTTGGATTGCCGCTAGAAGTCCACAGCACCGTTGATCTGATCGATGTATTGTGGCTTTATCGCGATATGCCGCGCAAGGAAATTTTGATCAATTGCGTCGTCCCATGTTTCAGCGGCAAGACGAATTTACACTCTCGTACATCTTCTTTGAAGAATTGGATCTGCATTTTGCAGTCACTATGCAAGTTCGGAGGTGATCATACTGTGTTGACTAAACTGGCCTGCTGCTGCGTATGACTTCAGAAACTTGGAACCACGCAGCAGCTCTGCCACAATCAGTGTACAACGCTGAGATAATGACCCCAAAGTTTCTGCATACGTAGTACTATTTTCTCGAATCTAAATTTAAACTCGCAGAGCGTGCAAAGTTTTTCCGATCGAAAAATCGTCTCAACCAACATTACCAATAACTTTCCAGGGTAATGTCGCCATGCTCTTGCCGACGATTTTTCTTCAAGCCGTGCGCAGGCAGAATTTCGGTTGTATCGCGCAGCATGTCCGGATTGCCGCACAGCATCACTTGCGAAATATCA
>JAYVZN010000046.1:0-32677 GCA_043783305.1 Betaproteobacteria bacterium | reverse complement strand
GATTACCCGTGTGAAAGTAGGTCACCGCCAGGCACCCCAATAAAACAAAGCCCTCCTCGTGAGGGCTTTGTCGTTTGCATTCGATCCTTTAAATTAAGAATAATGGGAAACTGGAAATGATAGGTTATCCACCCACACGGCTTAAATTTAAGTAAAAGTAAGCTGGAGTGATTACCCCGTTATTTACGGTACGATTTGGTTATTGTTTTTTTGTGAACAACGACTGTTGGCGAGATTCAACACGCATCGTTTTGGACAGCATTGTCAATCTGTCAAGATTATCAGTTACCGAAATTACCGTAACATCGCTTAATACGAACCCAAGATTACAACCTTTTTGGGGGACGTTATGCAGCTCATGTCAGGCTCTCCAGCAGGGTCACCGCAGGGATTGTCGAAACCTGCGTGGGTATTTGTCGAACAACTTGGTTGGCAGCTTCGAACCAGGGATACCAGGGATGATGGTGCCGATATGCCTCAGTCTGGTCACGCCGATATTGTGGATAACGTAGCGCAGGACAACGGAAGTCATGTTTTCGATTGCATCCGGTTCCGCTCAACTACGCACCATTGTCTCCTGGAAGATATCTTTCCACAGTTTTTCAACGGTTTGCTGCCGCCGTTTTCCAGCGAGAATGTAGCAAAACGACTATTTGCATTGGAGTGTTCTTACCCAAGCCTAACCTACTATACAGAGTGCGCCCGGTTGACGTTGCATTTACCCGCGGCGACATCCCAGAGCCAAGACTTCACGCAAAAAATTCTGGTGGCCAACGTGAAAGAGGCGATAGGCTTAAGTGCCGATACCGTTTCTACCCACGTCAAAAATCGAAGGGTATCGCTATGAATATCGGTGTCATCGGAACCAATGGTGTCATCGGCAGAAGTTTGGTACCGCTCCTACGAAGCCGGGGATTTAAGGTACGCTGCTTTGTCCAAAACTCACGGCACTTGCAGGAATTGCACAAGGCAGGATTCGCAGGAGAAATCGCTGACTTGTTGGCACCACAGACACTTCTTGCAGCTTTGCAGGGATTGGATGTAGTTATTAATTTGACCAGCAATATTTCATCATGCACTGATGGAGATGCTTGGGCGCACAATGACCAAGCGTGGATGGAGGGAACCACCAATCTGTTGGCATGCCTCACGCAACTGCAGAGACCCTGCCGACTGGTACAGCAAAGTACCGCCATGCTGCATACCACCGATAAATTAGCTGATGAGAATTACGAAGTGTCCGGGCAAGGTGTTCTTGCTTCGGCCGTTGTTGTAGAAGCGATGGTTCAAGCCGCCGACATCGACTGGGTTCTGGTTCGCAGTGGTGCGTTGTACGGGCCTAGGACGGCGCGAGATGCGCTCTGGGCGCAACAGATTATGGAAGGCCAGCTCGCACCGCCGCTTGAATACCGACGTTGGCTTTCATTGATCCATATTGATGATCTTACCAGTGCTTTCGCACATTGCATCACGGCACCGGGGCATCAAGCATACATTGCGGCGGATAACGAGCCTGTAACATACAAAATGCTTTTTTCACATATTGCAGGCTTGAGCAATGTTGTACCGAGTCCATCTTCAAAACGAGCGCCCCTTCCTTCTTTTCGTGTATCCAACGCACGTCTGCGGCAAACCGGGTGGTTTCCCGCTTACCCAAGCTTCCGCGAAGGATTGAGTTCGATTATAAAAGTGCGCAACACCGCGGACTGTGTTTCCGTATGAATACTTGTACTGAAATTCTTGCAATTTTTCCTGTTGGTTAGCAGGGCCGTAATCTTTGTGGTAGGAGCCGATTTTTTCATTGTAATTTCATTCATGGTGGCTGGTATCCCAGCGGCTCCGCGTTGGTCTGGTCTAGCGAAGTACAGCGCTATTTCTAGTGCTTACTTTTTTGAGTGCTAACTAGTGGCCATTCATTGGTTCTTCTGGTGTAACCCACCGCAGCTTTATTCTTAGAGAAATTTACCATTTAGTTCGCGGAATGGATATCAGGGCAATCCTCTTGCCAGAACTAGACGCGCCTTTTGTAAGCGCAGCGGTAGAGCCAGCTCACGCACAGGTCAGGGACTGCGGGTATCCGCCTTTGCCGGCTAAAAATTCCTCGAATATTATTCAAAAAATTTTACTTTCGAATGCTCATTTTTGTGGGGGTAGCGTTTGTTTCGTGGTTTCAAAATTGCCGCAGATGGTTTGAGGATGGAGCGGTACGGAAAATATTTGCAGCATCTTTCTTGTATGTTTTTCCGAACGTAATGATCGTTTTTTAGTACATCGATTCAGATTTAGCGCCAATATTTCCTTGTTAACAAATTAGACACAAAGCTGGAAAGTAAAGCAGATCCGCGGGAATTGTAAAGGTCAAATTCTTTTCTTATGGTTGGCATGCTATATGCTGAATACATTGTGTAAGCAATCTGTAACTATCTAAACATATTTGGAGATACACAATGAGTCAGGCACACACCGCAATCAAGGAAAAGAAATCCAACTCCGAATCCGTGCAATTTGCGGATACGCCTGAAACTGTTTCGAGACGTGGGGCGGTGCAACTTAGCAATATTCAATCCACTGCAGATTCTAAGCGCGCCGGCATCTCTGGCCCCTTGATCTGGTTCGATAGTGCCAAGATGAAAGAGCAAACACCTGCCGATAGCATTTTAATGCGGGTGATTAATTCTGATTACAGTGGCTTGATTGTCTACTTGGACAATATCGATGCGCTACTGCCTTCTATACCGGAGCGTATGCAGATCGTGCTCAAGTTGCGCGATATGAAGGAGGTTGGTGCTTTTCGCGAAAGCCAATACTTCCAGAGTTTTAAGCAGGTTGACGGCAAGAGCCGTATCCTCGCTCTTACGGAAGTGGAAACTTTACAGCAACTGCAGCAGGAAGGTTTCGTCACTTGCTACGAATGCTATGTAGATGATAATTCCAGTCTACTTAGTTCTATCTACGATGGTCTGAAGTGCAACTATCTGTGGATACTATTTCGCGACCCCACCAATATTCCACTCGAGTTGGTTATTGCCTCCCTTCAGTCGACGGGAACGGTTTTAATGAAAGAAATTCGAGGATCTAACAACGTCGACGATGCAATCGTTTCTTATGGCGTTATGGAATATGGTGCGGAAGGTGTAATTTTTTCCCCAACTGCACACGATGCAATGGATGAATTTCTCGCCAGAATATCGAGCGAAAAACACGATCCAATTTCGTTGCAAGTGGGAACGGTAATATCCAGTAGACCGGTCGGGATGGGATATCGTGCCTGTATCGATACAGCGACATTATTCGACGAAGATGAAGGCATGATCGTCGGGAGTACTTCGCAAGGCGGCCTACTGTGCTGCCCTGAGGTTTTCTTCCTGCCGTATATGGAGCTGCGTCCCTTTCGAATCAATGCGGGGGCTATGCATTCCTATGTCTTTAATGTGAACAATCGTACGGATTATATGAGCGAATTGAAGGCTGGCAGCCCAATCATGATTGTCAATTCAAAAGGCCGCGTACGGACCGCTCCAGTAGGCAGAATGAAAGTGGAGCAGCGTCCTCTGCGTCTGATAGAAGTGGAGTTTCCACACGGCGAGCGAGTCAACGTGCTCATGCAAGACGATTGGCATGTCCGTGTATTTTCCGATGGCGCCAAACCACTCAATATTTCCGAACTTAAATCCGGCGATAAGGTGCTTGGCTATGTCACTGAGACGGGCCGGCATGTTGGCATCAAGATCAATGAAACGATCATCGAAAAGTAATCTGAAATGAAGGAGATATTCTCATGGGATACATCGGTAGAAAGTTAAGGCAGAGACGGCTGCTCTATTCTGGTTCAAATGTTGGCCTGATTGTGCCTATTGATCATGGATTAACTGTAGGCCCCATTTCGGGCCTCCAGAACATGCGTGACATCGGTCGCTGGATCGGAGATGACAATATCAGCGCCGTTATCGCGCATAAAGGCATGCTTGAAAGACTGGTCACGCAAAATTTACTCCATTCTTCGACGGGTGTTATTTTGCACTTGAATGGTATGCCCAGCATGTCGAAGGAGGCGGATACCAAGCAGATGGTGACGCACGTTGATGCGGCTTTACGCCTCGGGGTCGATGCTGTGTCGGTGCAAGTCAACTTCACGGCTAACAATTACGGGCACAATCTTTCTTTGTTAGGGGCTGTAACCGATGCGACACATGCAGCGGGACTTCCCTTGCTGACGATGCTGTACGACAAAGTGGAAACGACATCATCGATTGAGAAAATAGATCGTATGCACAAATTAATTCGGCTGGTAACAGAGTTTGGTGCGGACTCGATCAAAATTGGTTTCCCTGAGTCAATGGATCTGTTGGGCGAGCTTATTTCTTCGCATCGCGACAGTATTCAGATATTTTTTGCCGGTGGCGAAAAAATGGACGAAAAGCGTTTGCAGGATTGGACGCTCGCGGCAATGCAGAGAGGAGCCAATGGGTTATGTATTGGAAGAAATGTATTTCAACATCCAGAACCTTCGAGTATTTTGCGCGCATTGTCGGAACACATCCGTCAAGAGCACGTTCGGCAAGTGGCTCCACAGCCAATCACTATGGCCGCCTAGACGCAAGCGTAAAGGGTCAAGCTATATGAATGGTGCTGTAAATCCACTGGGGTGGGTCGTTGTGGGTTGTTATATCAATGCGATCTGTTGGTGAGTAAAGGTAGCGGTACGACGAATAAGCGCTGAGCAATAAGGGACTTAGGTCACTTCGACTGTTAGGAGGCTCGCTGATCGCATTTACGAAAGAGTCGATAAGAATGTCCCGCTTTAGCGGTCACACTCCGCGAGTTCGCGTTGCATTGTTAATGCATACAAATTAATACCAGAGGGTGACTGAATGAACAACTGTGACAATATATTCGCTCGCAGAGGTATCCAATATTTCCAGCCGAAGGTGATGGAAGTTCAGGGTGTATTGCGTCTTAAACATGCTGATCGAGGGATTCATTCATGAAGCATGACATGCTCACGGATCCGATGATCGATGTGCGAATGCTGCCGTTTTCCATTAACTTAATGAATGGAGGTATTGGTCGAGTTGCCGTTACACTGGAGGGCCATGTTGAGTGGCGCGAGCGGGATATTTCGAGGTGCTTTGCAGCAAGTCTTGCCGTGTTGATACACCGGTATTGCGATAGCGAAGCTTTTGCCTTCATTCTTCAAACGGGGCATGACGAAAGAATCGTCAATATTGTGTTCCCATCGGACGAGGCTTTTACCCCGCACCGGCTTTCTCTTCAAGTAGATGCACGGCGACCGCATGATCCGCTCACGGTGATAAGCCCTGAAAATTCGATCCGGGTCGTGGTTCAAAACGAAGTTCAACCCGATATACAAGCATCCGGATTGCAATTGACGTTAAGAGAGGAGGCTGGACGCGTGTGGTTAGGGGCGAATGCCTCCGCTAGCCTGTTTCACGCGGATGATTTGACGCGTTTTCTGACTCAATGGGAGCAGGTTGCATTGCATCTGCGGCACTGGGATGGTGATGTGAGGCATATACCGACTCTATCGGAGCTTGAAACAAAGCGCACATTGGCACTTTGGGCTTCGTCATCTGAATTTGAACCAACTCAACCAATATCATTAATTGAGCGATTTCACCGAATATCAATCCAGTACGAACAAAAACGAGCTGTTACCGATGAAAATGAATCCGTTACCTTCGGCGAACTCAGCCAGCGTGTCTTTGCCATCGCCGAATATTTGCGGGCTAGAAATATAACCAGCGGCGCGAAGGTTGCCGTCCATTTAACAAGATCGGTATCGTCGGTGGCGACATTGATTGCGCTGCTTGATGTCGGTGCTATCTATATTCCGGTCGATCCTACGTACCCCAGCGTTTATGTTAATGACATTTTGCAAATTTGTCAGCCGGACATCATTGTCACCAATCGAATGCATGCCGATAAGCTTCCGCCTTATAAAAATCCGATAATTTACGTTGAAGACATCGCGCACAAAACCGAGCCTCGAAGTATTGAGCATGGTCGATGTGCAACGTCGGAGCCATTCGCTATCTTGTTTACATCGGGTTCTACCAACAAACCCAAGGCGGTTATTCACAGTCAAATGCCATACATCAGGCGATTTGAATGGATGTGGTCGATTCTTCCTGTTGGTGAGGATGAAGTTTTTGCACAAAGAACATCGCTCGGTTTTGGGCCGCATATATGGGAATCTTTGGGTGGAATTTTGCAAGGCGCGCATACGGTTATTGTGTCCGATATAGCCGGAAAAGATCCGGAGCGCTTGCTGCAGTTACTCGCGCTGCATCGGGTTACTCGGGTAGGCTTTGTGCCCTCACTGTTACGCGTGATTCTTCAAAGTGGCCGTGGGCTTGATCTGAACTTATCGCATTTGCGGATTTGCAGTGTGGCTGGCGAGCCCCTCAAAGAAAGTCTCTATCAAGAATTTAAGAAAGCGCTGCCTCACGTACAACTCTATGTTGATTTCGGATCGACGGAAATTAACGGGATTTTCTTTTGCGATACGAATACACGCCCTGCCGGCGAAACAGCCTTCCTATTGGGTCGCCCCATGCCGCGCGCGCATGTTTTTGTGCTGGACAAACAGCAACAGCCGGTTCCTCCGGGTATGCCGGGCGATCTGTATGTCGGTGGCGAGTCACTGGCGTTGGGTTACCTTAAGCAGGATGGCCGCTACGAGCCTGTGGCGAACCAGCAGATTTCTGGTGTTGATAGCCCGCTTTTTAATACCGGAGACCGGGTTCGTTATCTACCGGACGGCAGGCTTGTTAGCTTGGGGCGCCAGGATAGCCAAGTAAAAATTCGCGGCATGCGCGTCAATCTCGCTCAAGTCGAACTCGCGCTTGGAACGCTTCCATCGTTGCGCGCCGTTTGTGTCGTGGTATCAAGGAAACGCAACGGCGAAGCGCGCTTGGTAGCCCTGGTCGAGGTTATCCAGGATTGCCACGTAACACATATTTATACGGCGGCGCATGAATTACTACCGCAACACATGGTTCCCGACGAAATTCGTCTTGCCAAAGCGTTACCCCGATTGCCCAATGGGAAAATTAACCGACGTGAGTTAGAGCGCTTGGTTACACAGACAGATATGGAAATACAAAATGTTTCCAGTGGCGATGTCGCATTGATACTGCGCAATCTCATCGTCAAAATAGGTGAACACCGCATTCCGGAGGACGAAGATATCGACAACACAGGAATTGGGGCGTTAGGCATCGATTCACTCGCTGTAACGGAACTCGCATTAGCCATCACGGAACACCTTGAAATAGATATTACGCCGACGCAATTGTTTAGCTGCGACACATTCGGTCGCCTCAGGCGCCATGTGCAACAGCGACTGGAGGGCAAGGAAGTCTCCATTGAAACCAGTGACCAATTAGAGCTAGATCGGCTTAAGCTTTCCACAGCCGTCGACAATCTTCGCTATGCAGCCGAGTTGGCCAATGACGGTGCATCGCTCATTACCGGCGCGACCGGGTTTCTGGGAATTCATTTGCTCGACGAGTTGCTGCGCAGTTCCGACGACAACATGTATTGTCTAATACGCGCGACCTCGCAAGACGCTGCATGGCAGATAATATGCAAAATTTCGCTGCAATATCGGCTTACGGTACACCAACGGCGCGAGCGTATCACGCTGGTATTGGGGGATATTACGGCTACGCAACTGGGTCTTTCTAAAGAGGTCTACACGCACTTAGCGGCGACTGTGTGTCGCATTTTTCATTGCGCCGCTACTGTAAATCACGTCGTAGGGTATAGCCAACTACGACCGGCCAATGTGCTGGGCACCTTTTCCATTTTAGAGTTGGCGGCAATGGGACGTTGCAAACATATCGTATTTTCTTCCACTATTGGCGTGTGTCTTTCTGAAAATGCGGGAGAGCCTGTCGTCTCCAGATTTGAAGGCATGGTTGAAAATGGTGCCGGGATAGTGTCCGCCTATGGCCAATCGAAGTGGCTAGCGGAGCATTTAATTTGGCGCTATGCAGCTCGTAGCGGCGCACAGGTCAGCCTGTTCCGTATTGGCGAAATATCCGGCCACAGCGTGACCGGATTGGGTCGCTGCGATGATATTTTCCATAACGCCATCAAACTTTTTTTGAATACCGCCAAAGTACCGGTTTGGGCTGACGGCATCATCGATATAGTTCCAATCGATTTTGTTTCGAAAGTGCTGGTTGCCGCTGGTTTAAATATTGATTTAGGATCCCGCGTTTATCACCTAACCCATCCGCAGCCCATGCCGATTGAAGATTTTTTCCGGTTGGTGTTACCGGAAGCATCCAATAAGGCTATCCGCTTAGAAGAGTGGCGGGTGTCTATCGCCACCGAGTATGAGAATAACTCGGAGAGCTATTTGCGCGGTTTTTCCGTGCTCATCCATCAAGGCAAGGGATCCGTTAGTTTGGAAGCTTATTTTCAGCCGCTTAAGCTGCAACAATCTCATTTAACCCATTTGCTCTCTCAACTGGCAATCAAAGTGCCGCCGATTGACCGCGATTTGTGGGATAGGTATTTCAAAGAGTTTCAGCAACAAGGTTTTCTGAAACTGAAGGTGGATGTCTGTTCAAACGAGGCATCGATGCCTCAGCTTCGCTACCAGCGAACGTAAAATAATATTCAAAGTTGAGCCCATTGCATATTAGAAATTAGGGAAGCTGTTTGATGCCGATTTGGCTACGAACGGGATTGCAATTTATGGATGGTTTCTTGTGTTGGCGGCAATCGCTCATTCCCGGTGCTCGAGTGGTGAGCCCCGGATTTATGATGGGAACACATGGCGACGAGCAAGGGGGATGTATCGGTCAATCCATAACGGCGCCGTTTGAAGTACAAATTGTTTCGGCTGATACTTAAACCTTCGTACACGTCTCGGATACTGGAATGCATATCCAGCGCATTTTTCAAAATGTACTTTTCCACGGATTCCATTGCCGCCATCAACGAAATTTCAAGAAAAATAGCCTTTTCGATGATGTCGATCACTTCGAGGTGTTGTTCATTTATCTTATTTAATAAAGTCTCTTTTGTGGGCGGTGGATGCATCGTCTTAATACACGGTAGAAGCTTAACGTCAAGCTGACCATCGCATAACGCATACCACGCATTCAGCACGTAAAACAATTGCCGGATATTACCCTGCCAATAATATTCACTGCACTTCATCACAAGTTCTTCAAACAGGGCTGGCTTAAGATCGATGCCCTTCTGTTTTTGAAAAATGCTAATAAAGTGTTGTATGTCTTGCTTCCTCTCCCGCAAGGGGGGTAATCGGATATCAAGCCCGGTCAGTCGGGAGCGAAAATCGAGGAGAACAGCACCGGATTCCACTAGATCATCCAAGTCTTTGGTGCTGGCAGTCAGCACTTGAAATCGAGAATAAGTGGTCTTCGTATCACCCAATTTTGTGTATGAGCCGTCGTTCAGAACGCGTAACAATCTTTGTTGCGCATCGAGGGAAAGGGCGTGCACCTCATCCAGAAACAAGATGCCGCCATCCGCTTCTTCGATGAGTCCTCGCGTGCTTCTATCGGCGCCGGAAAATGAACCGCGTACATGTCCAAATAACGCAGATACAGCCAGATCGGTATTCAGGTGAGCACAATTTATGGCGACTAAAGGAATTGTTCCTTCGGCAATCATTCTGCGGCGATGAATGAGTTTAACGTACTCCTCTTTCCCCGATCCCGTTTCGCCATAAATTACACAGGGAAGATCTTTATTTTTTGCAAGTAGAGTGGCCATGTTATTTAATTCATCACTAAGAACCAGGGACTCCAGTCCTATCCTATTTAAATTTTCTGAAACGTCACGCATTTTTAGAATTGGCGAGTTCATAAACTAAGTGCCCCATTTCGGTGAGAAAATTTCACATGAGAAAAATCTACAGGTAGTTTGGGTATCGAAAAGCAAAAAATGATTTAAACGCCACTCGAGATGAGCACCCAATCGGCGGTTATTGTCCTGAGCGTGAATTGTTCGGTATTGATGCTTTTTCGCAAACAGCGTCAAAAGCACCGGGATCCATCGAATGTCCGCCGCTGCTTTGGCCGCCTTTCGGCTGTAGATAGTAAATCGTTGCAGGTTTCTAGCGAACACAATCGCACCTCCTAACCGCACCAATGACTTGCGTTTTTCTTTGTTCACTGCATTACTCCATTTGTCTCAAGAAACACTCCGCTAGTTCTTAACCAAAAGGTTAACTTGGCGGCATCAAAAATAATCTGAACAATCGCACTCGAAATGGGGTAGTGGGCTCATCTCAAGCGGCATGATTCCGCACCTCAGATCATCCTAATATCATTATTATTTTGTATTTTAGGGATACTGGAAACATCTTTCCCTTCACCCTGCAACAGGTGATTGCCTTCGGTCACATTGCTCCCATGGGCAGCGATACCGCACAGGGTGTGTACCAACCCGAAGTCGGTGTTGATCCGATGTAGGCTTTCAAGCGGAAGTATTACTGGTGTTAACTTTCAGAACGGAGTGCGTTCTTTCGATAGGTTTGAGCGTTGGTCACAAGGGCAGACAGAAGATTTAGGGCACCTCGACGATCTACGTGATTTAGTTAAATTCAATCCAACACGCAAACAGCGGATAGCCATCAACGATCATCGGCGGCCCTGCCCGGTGTACATGAAAACCGGCTCTGCGCAGCAACCGCTCAACACCGATCACGGATACGGCGATCAATCGTTTTGCCCCATGTGCAGCAGCACAAACAATCGATTCCTGCAGCAACTTAATGGCCACCGGCGAAGAAAACTGCCCCAACGTTGCGGTCTGATTGTTGAGGTCTACCGCCGCAAAACGCGAAAGCTCCCAAACATCCGGGGAGCACGGTGGCGGCAAACCGTTGAGAAGCTGGGGAAACACTTCCCCCAAGAGATAGGGTCGCGTAGTAGGGAGTAACCGGGCGCAGCCAAAGACATGGTCTTCGTTATCCTGCGCGACGACATACACGGTATCCGGACGGTCGAACTGATCGAGTTCCGCACCATCCTGTGTTTGAAGTTCCCAGCCGAGCTGCTCAACGAATACCGTGTGGCGATAACGCGAAAGCTTCGAATACAAACCCTGCGGTAGCCCTTCTGAAGCACCTGACATGACCTGCATAACGCCCCCCAAGAAAGGTTGTGATCTCGAGGGGTCATTAAGCGGCGTTATGACAATTTAGGTAACTGTTAACCTTAACAGGTTCGGCAATTTATTAAGCATAACGGGTGTCAATGTATTGGTAAATTGCACTCTGCCAAGCAAGCGCATCAATGGCTGTTCCCAGCAGCTCTGAAGTCTTGGTTGGCCCCAAGTCGTGCGTCATGGTGTCGACCAGCATAATGTTGCTTCGAAGAGAGCCCAGCCTTAAGTAGCAAGACCGCCCTTGCAATACATCCAATCCCCAATCCCATCCTAGGGTGATGGTCGGCGTTGTGGTGCTGAGCCACTCGGTGTAACCGGATACGCGAGCCAGGCTCGCTCCCTCCTGGAGGGAGACTGGCTTGTCATCATCCAGACCGGACAAAAGATGCGCCAGCGGGATCGCTAAGAAGTCTTCTAATGTCATACGAATGTAACTGTCATCGGATAGTGTAATCATGGGTATTGAGACACTTGGATACGCATTGGTATTGATTTGGGAATTCATAACGGTTCCTCTGGAGTGTAGGAAGGCTAAGTTACATTACAAGAATGTTACGCGATAGTGTCAAATTTAACAGTTTAGTAAGTATATTTTTTAGTGGTTTGCGTTGTTTAATCTGGGTTTCGATCTCTTTTTAAAGATCATATGTGGGAGGCTACACGGTGAAAACTTGGCAGGAAGATCAGCTTTATGCGCTATGCGGTGTTGCGAGTGAACACGCGCTATTTGAAATAATCGTTCCACTAGCACGCGATCTCGGTTTTGATTACTGTTGCTACGGCTTGCGCATGCCGCTCCCTTTAACGCAGCCCAAAGTTGCGATATTCGATAATTACCCGCCCGACTGGCAAAAAAAATATCGAGAAAATAATTATCTCACTGTCGACCCAACTGTGCGGCACGGCATGCATTCGTTATTGCCCGTCGTTTGGTCCGACAACTTATTTGTCTCGACACCAGAACTTTGGGAAGACGCGCGTTCATTCGGATTGCAAGTTGGCTGGGCCCAAGCCAGTCGAGGTGTAAACGGTATGAGTGGGTTGCTCACGCTTGCGCGCTCGGGCGAATCCATTTCTGAAGTTGAGCTTCAAGATAAAGAGCGCAAGATGATGTGGTTTGCGCAGGCGGTACATCTGGGGATGTCGCGCCTCCTGGCCGGCAAAATGCTACCCGAAACAAGCGTACAGTTATCTTCTCGGGAGGTCGAGATTTTACAATGGAGCGGAGATGGTAAGACATCCTCCGAGATTGCAACGATACTCAATATTTCGGAGCGCACGGTCAACTTCCATGTAGGCAATGCCATGACTAAACTGAATGCGGCCAACAAAGCCGCCGCCGTGGTTCGGGCTGCAATGCTCGGGATGCTGCATTAAGGGCTGCACCTGCGTCGATGAGGTAGGCCTAGTAAATTCTCGGTGCGAATCAGGGTGCCGATGGGCATTCAGGGTTTAACCCGTTCGCTATGCTAGAATTTGCTGCCAACCCTTTAAAGCGCTCTAATGTTACCGCTGACGCTACCCATCTTACGCCTGCTATCCGACGGCGAATTTCATTCCGGCGAAGTGCTTGCTGCTCAATTGGGTGTTTCGCGGGCCAGCATTTGGAATGCGCTGCGGGATATTGAACTTTGGGGCATTGAACTATATAAAGTTCGTGGACGTGGCTATCAAATGCCGATACCGATTGAGTGGTATGAATACGAAAAAATAGTGCCCCATCTAGCACAGCAGGCCGAGCAACTCCAACTTCAAATACTCGATGTAGCTGAATCTACAAATTCCCTACTGTTAAAATCAATTGTGCAGGGTGAGGGGCATGGTCGGTGTTTGGTGGCGGAAATGCAAACGCATGGCCGTGGCCGTCGCGGGCGTTCATGGCAAAGTGCATTAGGCGGCTCTCTGAGTTTCTCTGTGTTGTGGCAGTTCAATGTCGGGGTTTCTCAACTTTCAGGATTAAGTCTTGCGGTCGGGGTTGCCCTGGCCCGTGCGCTACGCGAACTCGGTGTTTCGGATATTCAACTCAAGTGGCCGAACGATGTATTACATAGCTACCATAAACTTGGCGGTGTATTGATCGAATTACAAGGTGATGCACTTGGCCCAAGCGCAACGGTGGTGGGTGTTGGATTGAATTACCGGTTGAGTGCGCAGGTTAAAAATCGAATTGATCAAGCGGTTATTGATCTATGCAGCATAAAATCGGATATAGCATCACGTAACCAAATACTCGGTGTCACGCTACGGCATCTTTCCGAAGTATTAAGCATCTTTGCGCAGCAAGGGTTTCGTGTTTTGCGCCAGGAATGGTTGAAGTTGCATGTGTATCAGGATAAGCCCGTGACGCTACGAATGCCGGACGGCTCAGAGATTCCGGGCATCGTGCGGGATGTTTCGGAAGAAGGCCTTTTAATTTTAGACACGGCTTCTGGTGCGTGTCGTTTCGGAAGTGGGGAAATTAGTTTACGACCCAACAACAAAACCACCGGCTATTTAAATGCCCCGCATGCTGCTCGCCATTGATGCTGGAAATACCGCCATAAAAATTGGCTGCCATGATGGTCAGACATGGCAGTCGAAGCAGCGTATCGGCTGGTCGGATTTTTATCTGGAACCCATGCGTTACCTACGGCAGTCATCACACCCGATTGCAATTGCAAGCGTCGTTGGTGCGACCTTTCAGAGCGTGCTTGAGCGCATACTGCCGGATTGTCCGAAGCTGTGGGTGCAAGCGACGGCTCAAGCGTGCGGAGTGACCAATCAATATCAAAAAGACCAGCTCGGTGCAGATCGTTGGGCCATGTTAATTGCCGCGCGTGCGATGGTGCAGCAGCCTTGTATTGTGGTATCGCTGGGTACCGCATTAACGGTCGACACATTGACGGCGGATGGTGTATTTTTAGGGGGTTCTATTGCACCCGGCGTAAAATTAATGCGAGCGGCGCTGGCGCGGGGCACTCATGGGATACAAGTTCCGCTCGGTAACGTCTGCGTTATTCCCGGCAATACCGCAGATGCAGTCGAAACCGGTATTGTTTATGCACTACTGGGAGGAATCGAAAAAATGATCGCTAATTTTGAGCCGCAGTCGAGAGATCACTTGCACGTCATTCTAACGGGCGGCGATGCGCATTTACTTGCGCCACACCTTACCAGACCGGTGCACGTCGTGGATAATTTAGTTCTCGAGGGTCTAATCGTGCTCGCACAGAAAGAAGATTTTTTGTGAGATTACTATTTTTTATGGCGTTGTTAATTAATGTGGCGGCATTTGCTTATTTTACTTATCGTGAGCAAGGTGCGAGCCAGAATAAACCGGTACTACCTGCTTTGAATGCGGAGCGTATTCAAGTGCTGAAAGCGGGCGCAACAGGTCAGCCCGATACCGGTGATAAGTTAACGTGTTGGCGTTGGAGTGGGTTTAAACCGGAAGCGTTGATTCGGGCACGTGCTGCGTTGGACCCATTGTCTTTGGGTGAGGTGGTCACGCAAGCCGCTAACGAAGAGTATTGGGTTTACATAGCTCCGTTGAAAAATAAACGTGACGGTGAAAAAAAATTAGCCGAACTGAAAACGCTTGCCATTGAAGACGGCGTATTGGTGGAAGAGCGTGGAAAATGGCAGTTTGCGATCTCACTGGCCGTTTTTCCGAGTGAGGATGTGGCCATTATTCGGCTTAATCAACTGAAAGAGAAGGGGGTTAAGTCGGCAAAAATACTGAAGCGAGAAGCCGCTCAGGGAACGCTCCTTATTCAAGGTGCAAATGAAAAAATAGTAACCGCTTTGAATAAGCTGCGAGCAGATTTTCCTGAAACGACACTCAGTCCCACTGACTGTAAGGTGCCCTAGCGAATCCAGCGCGATCTTAAGAGCGCGTACAACTTAAAAATCGGTTGCGGACGAGTTACGGATTTTGTTCAGGGTCGCCGTAGTGGAACGTTGATGCAAAAAGGGAATAGAGTATACCGCCCCGCCCCCCGCCAAAACTTCTTGACTGCCGACAATAGTATTCACAGGCCAATCGCCCCCCTTGACTAATATTTCCGGGCGGCACAAAAGGATTAAATTGAGTGGCGTGTCCGTATCAAACAGTGTGACCAAAGAAACATCCGCGAGTGCTGCGAGTACGGCTAGGCGGTCCAGTTCGCTGTTAATGGGCCGGTCATCGCCCTTGGCCTGGCGCTTTACAGAGGCATCGCTATTGATACCGACCACTAGGCTGGCACCCAAGATGCGTGCTTGGGCGAGGTAGGTGACATGACCGCGATGTAAAATATCAAAGCAACCATTGGTAAAGACGAGGGGGCGCGGTAGTGCGGCAATACACGCTGTTAATTGTGCCTGCGCACAAATTTTTTGTTCAAAAATAGGCGGCGGATAAACGCGCATCGCGGATGACCTAATCCAAGTATTCAAATAAGCGCACTACCTTCGTGACACCGGTTGTCGTGCGCGCGATCTCGGTTGCATCCTCGGCTTCTTTTCGTGTCACAAGGCCTAACAGATAAACCGCACTCGCTTCGGTAACGACTTTGACATGGACGATATTGAATTTATTAGCCTCTACCATGCGCCCTTTGACTTTTGTGGTGAGATAACTGTCATTGCTTCGATTGCTAAAGCTGGATACGGGCGCTATCGCAATTTCATTAAAAACTTGGCGCACATTGGGAATGGATTGCACGATGGATTCGGCCTCAGACCGTTGTGTGGGATTCGCTGCTTCTCCTGTCATGAGGAGTGCTAAGTTGTAGCTGGTGACATTGATATGGGCTTCCTTCAGTTTTTCACCCAGGCGATTTTGCGCCTTGATCTCAATGCCCTGGTCTTCGATGAAAATTCCGGAAGTGCGGCGATCGTTGGCCAGCGAGATACCGGCACCGACACCACCGGCAATGATCGGGAAACAAGCTTGCAGTGCCGGTGTTAAAGCGGCTACTAAGATCAGCAGAGGCAATGGACGCATTATTCAGCTCCTAGTAATGAGTAATCGATGGCATCGCACAAACAGTGCAAGGTCAGTAGGTGAACTTCTTGGATGCGTGCCGTAATATTAGAAGGCACGCACAGATGAATATCGCCAGGGTATAAGGCTTCGGCAATTCCACCGCCGCCATTGCCGGTGAGTGCGACCACACCGATATCGCGCTCGTGGGCGGCGTGAATGGCTTCCAGAATATTTTTTGAATTACCGCTGGTGGAAATTGCCAGTAATAGGTCATTGGGTTGCCCCAAAGCACGCAGTTGCTTTGAAAAAATTTGTTCAAACGCGTAGTCATTCGCGATGGAGGTCATGGTAGAACTGTCGGTTGTAAGCGCTAACGCAGCCAACCCAGGCCGTTCGCGTTCAAAGCGATTGAGCATTTCAGCGGCAAAATGCTGCGCATCGGCGGCTGATCCACCATTGCCGCAGGACATGATTTTTCCTTCGCTCATCAGGCATTGCACCATGCGCTCGGCCGCTCTAGCGATAGGATCGACGAGCACTTCCAGTGCCTGTAATTTTAAATGAGCACTATCGGTGAAGTGCTGGGTGATACGGGTGACGACATCTATCATGAAGTGATCGCGATTTTCAATTTTATGCGCTAGGGTCGGCGCGGGTAACTATTGATCCGTTCAGCCGTGTTAGAGATTCAATCGGCGCTAAACGCATCTCGAATCCATTCTATCGTGTCGTCGCTTGTCGCACCAAGCAGTACCGCATCAAAACGGCAGGCCGGCGGACGATTAAATTGCATTAAATATTGCTGGGCCGTTTTAACCAGTTTAGCCTGTTTGGTGCGTGTGATGCTGGCACCAGCGCCGCCGAAATCCGCACGGCTACGCATGCGCACTTCGGTAAAAACCAGTACATCGCCATCGCGCATGATCAAGTCAATTTCGCCGAAACGGGTCAGGTAATTGGTCGTAATAAGCGTTAATCCTTGTTGCTTTAAATAGACTAAAGCGCGCTGCTCGGCGACCTGACCGGTTTCACGGCTGAGCATTGTCGAGAACGACCACCGTGTTGGATTGAAATTCAGCGGCCGTTAGCTCGCGGGTGAATTGCCGGTGACTAAGGACAATTTGGCCGGTAACGCCGTCTAAAACCTTGCCCGATGCGGGCATCGCGCCCTGGTAAAAGAGTTGCGCTAAACGATAGGCGTCAATGCCCATTGCATATAGGCGTTCACCATCGGCATTTCGTATATTGCTCGACCGGGTAAATACCATCACCGCTGGGTGATCCGCTTGCAACATCCACGGCATATCAAGAAAGCGGACACCACCTAAATCGACAATATTCGGAGCCGAAAGGCCAGTGAAAACCTGCGAAGTGGCATAACTCGCTAAATTGTTGGGCAGGTAGGGTCGAACCAATCCGGCATCGTGTGCGCTTAAAGCCAAAAAAACGGCATCCGCTTGGATTTTCGACGCGCTGTCCTGCAGGGTATTTAGATCGGTCGTCGAAGAGTAGACGAAACGATCGGCGATTTTGCCGCCTTGGTGCTGCCAAGCATCACTAAAGGCCGTTTTAAGCCGCTTGCTTAAAATGCTTGCGGTACCGATGATTAGAACGGATTGGTGACCTTCACTTCGCATGTACTGGGCTACTTGGCGCGCTTCGACATCCAGCGATAAGCCAAATAAGTATAAGTTGTCGTTATTAATTTCCACATCGGGAATACTGAGGGCCAACGTGGGTACGGTGACTAGGTTTGATTCGGCCAGCGCCATGACGGCTGTTTTTGTCAAAGGGCCAATAATAACTTTGGCACCGTTGTTCAGGGCTTGCTGATAAACGGCCAACAAATCGTTGGTTTCTTCGTTGGTAGGATAGATCTGTATGGGTGGCGTACCGGGTTGTGCTTTGGCGGCGGTGAGCACACCTTGCTCCACCGCTTCCGCCGCTTGACGAAAAGCGGGGATATTCAACGGCAAGATTAGTGCTATATGAGAGTTCAACGCATCGGGTTTACCGGGAACGGCATTCTCTGCTAGGGTGGGATCGGTAATCACCGGCGGTATTTGTGCAGCCGAAGTCGTAAAGGGTGGCGCAGATGCTGCCGGTGTCGGCGCAATCGGTACTGGCGTGGCTACGCGATGCGGCGGAGCGGCCGGCGAGGCGCACCCCCCAATGAGCAGGGTCAGCAAAAAGATAAGTAGAAAGGCGGAGAACCGTTGCATCAAATCAGTAACCAAGCAGGTAAAAACGTATTATATGTAGTTGCCACCCCAATTGGAAATTTGGGCGATATTACGTTGCGAGCTTTAGAGATACTAAAACAAGTTGATCTAATCGCGGCGGAAGATACCCGCCTCAGCGGGCATATGCTGAAGCACTTCGGCATTAGCGCGCAATTGATTTCGGTGCGTGAACACAACGAGGAGGCGGGTGCGCAGAAAATTATCGAAGCCCTGCGCAGCGGGCACAGTGTCGCCTTGATTACCGATGCCGGTACCCCGGCGGTCAGCGATCCGGGCGCACGCGTTGTAGCCGCCACGCGTGCTGCGGGATTGGATGTGGTGCCGATTCCCGGGGCCAATGCGGCCATTGCGGCTTTATCCGTATCGGGCTTGAATGCCCCACATTTTTTATTTTATGGATTCTTACCCGCGAAGACCGGCGAACGCCTGCGCGCTTTGGAAATACTTAAATCACTACCTTATACGTTGGTGTTTTATGAGGCACCACACCGCATTACAGACACTATTGACGATTTACTGGAAATTTTGGGCGGCGAGCGGGAGATCATGTTCGCGCGTGAATTGACCAAGGCCTTCGAGCAAATACAGGTTTGCAGCCTGCGTGAGGCCGGCGCTTGGCTCGGGTCTGATCTGAATCATCAGCGCGGTGAATTTGTGCTGATTGTTTCGGGCGCTGTGACGCAAGATCAGTCGGCGGCGGATGCCCAACGGGTACTGGAAATTCTACTCGCCGAGTTGCCGCTCAAGCAGGCAGTAAAACTCGCTGCGCAACTCACGGGTACAAAAAGAAATGCGCTGTATGATTTAGCGCTGCAATTGCGTGGGCCGGTAGAATAGCCGCGCTTTGTGGTTTTAGTGGCGCATACGAAAAAAGGAGTTGCGGCATGCAAAAAAATCTGACGCGGGAACTGTTCGCGGGTTACATCAACGATATTTTCTACGTGATGGTCGATGCTCAGGTTATTGGGTTGGTGCTGCAAAACGTCGATTTACTATCGATCCGGAATCATTTGTCCGTGAGTCACACTGCATATTTTACTCGGTCATCCTGGAAGTATTTTTTGACACGCTCAGGGGAGGGTAAGGAGGGTTGGATGTGTAAAATTATTCAACAAGATCCGAGTTTAAAACAGGTGGCCACAGCGAATATCGGTGGCTTTGCGGGAGAGTCGTTTTACGGTATCTAAGGGATAGCGCGCGCGATCAAAGGGAGTGACTTAATTGCCCGGGCAGAGGGCGGGAGCCCGGAGTCTACTCGCATATGACCTACTTGATTTATCCAGCGTAAATCGGTTGTGCAGGACTTTCGACTTATTTGGTCTCACGTACCGTATTGAAGATATTTTTCAAATCCCTTTCCCAGCGCTCGAAGATCGGCTTTAAATCTGCTTCGGGGTAGAACTGCTTGAGTAAAGCAGGGCGCGCTGTAGTGAGGATGGTGTTGCCCTCTTCGGCATAAATCGCGACCGATAAGGGCAGATAAGGCACCAGGTCGGGGTATTGTGCCACGAGTGCTTCTAGTTCCTCCGGTTTGCCATAGAACACTACGCGGTAACGATCCGTTTTATATCCCTTGGCTTCCAAGCCCACATCGACGCGCTGCACTTTGCTTACTTTGTAACCTTGTTCTTTAATCGCCGCCTGCAGGGTGGACATCGCGTCTTCAAAGTTTTGCGCGGAGCGCACAATCATTAATTCATCTGCCTGCGCAAGCTGCCAAGTACTACAGAAGAGTAGTGCGAAGGCTATGCAGTAATAACGGGCGGATTTCATAGCGTCGCTTCCTCCATGATGGCGGTGTACATTTGGGTGACTTGATCGCACATTTCATTCAGTTCCGCATTGTTGAAAATACGCGATAAACGTTTCGGGTTAATCGCCAGCAAGCGCACTTTGCCGGCGCGTTCCACCACAGTAATCCGACACGGCAGAAATAAACCCACGCGCGGATCGGTGGCGAGCGCCTTGTTGAGTAAGCCGAAATTGCAAAAGTAGATGATGTGTTGTTTTACATCTTCTTGGCCTTCCGCCACTAAACCGCTGTTGAGCGCTTGCTCACGAATCATAATAAAGTTATTCGAGCTTACAGCTTTGCGGACATTCTCAATGGTGGTTTTGAGATCGTAGGGAGAATCCATCGAAATGATCGGTTTGTCGGTCATCAGCAGTGCCGCTTGGGTAGGCGGCGTTTGCTGTTTCAAGCTGCGTATAAAGGCGACGATGTCGTTGAGATCTTGATCCTTTAAGCCTTTTTTGCTAAAAGCGACCATCGGCGTGCCCTTACGGCCTACTGCCAACGTGTGCTTGATCATCGCATCGGATGCAGCACCCAAGAATCCAGGGTTATGCAGCGACGGTGCGACAATGGGAAGATCACGTGGGCGCGATAATGTTACGCCGGTACCATGACCGCCTTCGGCCTGTTGCCCATGACAAGCTACGCAATGTTGCTTGAATAATGCTGCGCCGTGTTTTTGATCGCCCTTGATCGGCTGGCTACTATATTGCGGAATATTGCCATGATACCAACTGCGCAGATGCGCGACGATTGCATCGATTTCGATATCCGTGAGTTGATTAAACGGCGGCATGACACGCCCCGGGCGACCCAGGCGTATGGTGCGTTTGAGATATTGATTGTCCACCGTGGCCTGAAATGAGGGTAGGGATAAAGGTACGCCGATACCACCCTTGCCGTCTTCACCGTGGCAGGCGGCACAGTTTTGCGCATACAGTTCGGCACCATTGGGGGTGCCGGGCGAGGCCGATGCCGAGGTGAGGTGGCTAAGTAGTAAACCGTAAAGAAAAATTCGCAACAGTTTCATCGTGTGATCTTTGTTGAATTAAGGATAAATATATCTTGAATTGCTAATATAGCGCCATCACGTAAATAGTCAAGTCCCGCGCAGGGGATAGGACGCGTTATCGAGGCATCAGCTATACTTTCACGCTTATGAAAAAGACACTAACGATTACCCGTCCGGACGATTGGCATTTGCACTTACGCGACGGCATGTTGATGGCGGCGGTGTTGCCGGATACCGCACGTCGTTTTGCCCGCGCGATCATTATGCCGAACTTAAAACCGCCGGTGACCACGACCGATATGGCGCAAGCGTATCGGGCGCGTATTTTAGCAGCGCTGCCGGCCGGTATGGTATTTGACCCTTTAATGACTCTTTATCTCACGGATAACACTTCGGCGGCTGAAATACGCGCCGCAAAACACAGCGGGTTTATCCATGGCGTAAAATATTATCCATCGGGTGCAACCACAAATTCTGCGGCGGGAGTGACCGCCGTCTCAAAATGCGGTGCCGCGTTAGCGGTTATGGAGGAAGTGGGGTTGCCGCTGCTGATACACGGCGAAGTGACGAATCCGGAAGTGGATGTCTTCGATCGAGAGCAGGTTTTTATCGACAACGTGTTGGCACCGCTGGTGTTGCGTTACCCCCAATTGAAAATAGCGTTTGAACACATTACGACGCAACAAGCCGTGGATTTTGTCGCCGCGACACCCAATAATGTGGTGGCGACGATTACCGCACATCATCTGTTATATAACCGCAACGCGATGTTTAGCGCCGGGCTTCGTCCGCATCTGTATTGTTTACCTGTGCTGAAGCGCGAGACACATCGAAAGGCACTGATTGAAGCCGCAATTAGTGGAAATCCTAAATTTTTCTTAGGCACCGATAGTGCGCCGCATGCCCAATCGGCTAAAGAAACTGCCTGCGGTTGCGCCGGTATTTATAGCGCACATGCGGCGATCGAGTTGTATGCCGAGGCTTTTGAAGCGGCGGGTGCCTTGGATAAATTAGAGGCCTTTGCGAGTTTTTTCGGCGCTGATTTTTACCGCTTACCGCGTAACACGGATCGCATCACGCTGGTGAAGGAAGCTTGGCATGTGCCGCCGCACATCGCCTTTGGCCCGCATAGCCTAGTGCCCTTACGGGCGGGCGAGTCAGTGGCTTGGCGTTTAAAAGACTAACCGACTCGCCTCGAATATTTTTGTGCAACGTTGACAAGGTGTCGCACGCAACGCCATAATCCAAACATGCTTTTCGTTAATGTCACTCGTCTGCACTATCCGCTACCTCGCGTTATTCAATGCAAGGTGTGGTGTCCTGCGGTTTGTGGCCTGGAGCGTTAGCGCGTAAACAGTAATTATGCAAACTTCTAAAGGCCACAGACCACCCTCTGTGGCCTTTTTGTTTTAACTTGGCCGGAAAGCTAAAAATGTCACTGCCCATTGCCTTTATCAGCGTTGTTTTAATTTGGTCTACTACACCGCTCGCGATTAAATGGAGCGCGCTCGGGGCCGGTTTCGGTTTCGCCGTATTCGCGCGGATGGCCGTCGGCGTTGTTTTATGTGCGCTGCTATTGGCCGCGCTCCGTATCCGCATGCCGTGGCACCGTAGCGCGCGCTGGACCTATGCGGTAGGTGGCGGCAGTGTTTTTGGCGCGATGTCTTTGACCTATTGGGCTGCACAATACATCAGCTCCGGCTTGATCTCAGTGCTGTTCGGTTTGTCGCCCTTGATTACCGGTTTAGGCGCGGCTTATTGGCTCAAAGAAAAAGCGCTGACCTGGAATAAAATCGGCGGCCTGCTGTTGGGGCTATTCGGTTTGGTAACGATATTCCGCCACAATATCGAAATTGGGCCGCATGCGTTTGCCGGTATTGCGGCCTTGCTCGTCGCCGTAACGGTGCAGTCACTGGGTCTAGTTTGGATCAAACGTTTGGCGGATCATAGCTCACCGGTGGCTATTAATTTAGGGACATTGCTGTTTGCGCTGCCTTTATTTGCGTTAACTTGGCTGATCTCGGACGGGCAAGTGCCGACGGCGGTACCGACGCGTGCGCTGATTGCTATCGCTTATCTGGGGCTGTTCGGCTCGGTGGTCGGTTTTGTTATGTACTTTTACATGATCAAGCACATGGAAGCAGGGCGGGTGGCTTTGATCACCTTGATTACGCCGCTCATCGCTTTGCTGCTCGGACACACCTTTAACAGCGAAGCTGTGCCGTTCAATGTATGGCTCGGCACGGCGGGAATTTTAACGGGCCTGAGCCTACATCAATGGGGGCACTTGGCGCTGGGTAAGTACCGTGTTTGGTTTTAAATGTCGGTTGGTGTGCCGTTGAGCGGTTCTAGCGGCCACGCACCTGAAACCAATTTTTCTAACCAAAAAAGGCCAATGATTGTTTTTGATTCACAGATTTCTCCGGTACGAACCATCGCCAGTGCTTGGTCTAAAGGAAGGGAAAAAATTTCCATAAACTCATCTTCATCGCGCTGATGGCCTTCAAATTCCAAGCCCTGGGCCAAATAATAAACAAGCTTCTCATCGGCAAAACCGATGCAGGGATAAACCGTGGTGACATAACGCCAGTCACGCGCCTTGTAACCGGTTTCTTCCAGTAATTCACGCTGCGCGCAGGCGAGAGTTTGTTCGCCGGGGTCGATCTTGCCAGCGGGTACTTCAATGAAATCTCGACCCAAGGGATAGCGGTATTGACGCTCTAAAATCAGTTCGCCGGATTCTGTTAGCGGTAAAACGACCACCGCGCCGGGATGGCGAATGTATTCCCGAACCGAAACTTTCCCATTTGGAAGGCGAACCTCGTCCCGATGTACGTGCAACAGATCACCGCTATACACCTTGGCGGTGTTTAATTGGTGCTCATAAATATTTTTATTGGACATATTGATATTTCTGATATAACATCATATTATGATTTACTAATTTAACAAACTATTAAGGTAAAGGAGTTGACACATGAATGGCCTAATCAATGGTTTGAAAAGTGATGGTATTGTGACCGTAAATCGTGTGATTCTTCGCCCGGAATTTTCAGTGTCCGATTTGGAAGAGCGGGTGGCCGAATTGTGCGAAAACGTCAAAACATACCATTCAGACACGGGGTTTGTGGGCGGTTTCGTTATGCTGAACAGCGGTGTGGTATCCAATGAAGGTTCCACGGTAGGCCAAGCGGTGGAAAGTCGCCTCAAAGGTAAAGAGGCGCTCATAGTGACCTTTTGGAATACTTTTGCAGAACATGAGCAATCGCATCGATCCGCAACGTTTCAACCACTGTTCAATAAGGTACTGGAACTGTGTGAAAACGGCAACGAAGAAATCGCCTACGACATGCTATGGTCCGGTATGGCCTATACCAAAAAAGATGCGGAAGCGGCGCGTGCCGCTAAAGAAAAATACGCCAAAGCGGGTTAATTGCGCCACGGTTGTAAAACAAAACAGCGCTGTCGGAGCGCTGTTTTGTGGTGGGCAGAAAAGCTTTAAGGAAAAGCGGGAATCGTTGCTTCTTGGCGACCACCAACGGCCTCGGGATGCCGTCTAGTGAATAACTCACGAATCTCAGTGACGCGCATGGCGGGTACGTCCACCATCAAAAGAATTTTACCGGTTTCGAGGTCGTGATCGAATTCACGTAAGCGCGAGTTCGGCACGGAGCTTGCGATCATGCTGGAAACCCAAATACCGAAAACAGAGCCGAGAACAGCCGTAATTAATATGGTTACCAACTGCATTGAAACTCCGGTGGGTGGAAACAGCATTACGGCAATACCCGCCATTACACCCGCCACACCACCGACCACCAAACCCGATTCGGCACCGTGAATAATATCGGAAGTTTGAAGTAGGCTGGCTTGGTGCAAGCCATCTAAGGAAACGCCTTTCTTGGCGTGGAAGTGCATATTGCGATCTTCAATTCGAGCGAGCAGTAAATCATTTACGATTTGCTTCGCGCTCGCCAGGTTAGGTAAAACAAAATATAGTCTGCGTTTCATTTGTGATCTCCTCATAAGCTATCTTTAGGCGATAAGCGCTGTTTTAACGAGGTACGCAAAAATCGCTCCTCAATATAGGTATAGTAAATTAGTAGGGCATTGTCAAAAGCCGAAATAAATTATTGGCTTATTGATATACTGGAGTGGAAAGTTGGCTAGGCAGTCGCTGGCAGTACGGCTGGGTACGAGGGTTTACCCTCGCATTCGGCGACCGTCAGAGGAAAGTCCGGGCTCCATAGAGCAGGGTGCCGGTTAACGACCGGGCGTCGTGAGGCGATGGAAAGTGGCACAGAAAATATACCGCCGATGGCCGCAAGGCACAGGTAAGGTTGAAATGGTGGGGTAAGAGCCCACCGCACTGGTGGCAACATGCAGTGGCAGGCTAAACCCCACCTGGAGCAAGACCAAATATGGGAACTATGGCGCGGCTCGCGTTGTTCTCGGGTAGGTTGCTCGAGCGTCGTGGTAACACGGTGCCTAGATAGATGACTGTCCACGACAGAACCCGGCTTATCGGCCAACTTTCATTTTTTTAAGTGCTGATTGAAAATATTTTTTACGCCATGGTCGTCGTTTGTTCGCCTGGGCGGCGGTAATTCACCAGATTCCGTCCTTGTTGTTTAGTTGGATAAAGAAAATTATCGGCGGTTGCGATTCGTAATCGCTCCGCTAACGCAACTGCTTCTTGAATATTCGTTTTAGGCAGGAGGACGACAACAAATTCCTCACCGCCCCACCGAGCCAAAACATCGCCTTGTCTTATTGATTTTATCAGGGCTTTGGCGCTGGCAATTAATACTTCGTCACCGTGTTTATGCCCGCAGGTGTCGTTCATTAGTTTGAATTTGTTAACGCCGAGCAAGATCACAAAAACATTGCGTCCGCTGCGAAATGCGGTGCTCCATCGCCAACAGGACGGCATCCACAAGCATTCCGATTCCCACGGCGCGGAATGTCCAAATGGAGTACGGAATAAAGTGCCATACAGATAAGGTGGTGAGTGCTGTTCCCCGCCTGCCCGTCACCGTTGCGAAGAGAAAATATTAGGCTACCATCTTGCCTGAATAAACGGAAATAGCGCCTAAAAATAGCATAATAATGACGAATATAAACATAAAGCTGAATGCGACGAGTAGTGCGTACAGGTGGCTACCCAGAAAAACTGTCGTGGCAAATATAGCAGCATTAGGGTCGGATTAGACCACCGTTGTCACCGAATGGAAGTTGGTTAAAGCCATGCAAATCCGTGATCGATATACGCCAAGTTGGTAGCCACAAACAGGGCTAAATACAAAGAATAAAAAATAGGTAAACCGCGTTGCGCAGGCTAACGCACAGCATAAAATATAAGCCATTAAGGCAAACGTGAAGCCGTAGCCGAGTTCCTGCTTTACTTCTCTGACACGCTCTTTTTCAATGCTCATCCGGTAGATTGGTACAACCAGGGAATCGAGTGTTTCCATCTGGATAAAAATCGTGTTCAAAATCAAAAAAACGGCTATCGATCAGCCGTTGGCCGAATAGACATCAATGCGATCCAGCCAGGAAGTTTCAATCGATAATCTGCCAGGCAATGGTGAGGTTGTCGGATTATTTACGTCCAAGTAAATCTAAGTAGATTGTGAGCCAATCCGAAAATTGAGCACGGCGTTTTCCCGGTATAAATGCACCTGATTTTTGAGCCGCCATGTCCTTGGTACGGCTTGCCGGGTGCAAAACCAAGAATCAAAGTGGATCGGGATGCGGTTGATAGGTCGGCGCGGTTAGCGCTTCTGTAATACAGCGGCGATGCTAATCCCAAGCAGCATGTATTGAATCAGGCCTTCGGGAAAGAGTTCCAGCATTTGCGCCGCAAATTCATTCAGCGTCCGATCCGTGGCTTTGAATTCTTCTTGGTAAGCCTCCGCCAGTTCGCGACTAGCAAAAAAAGTGAGCACCATCATGCACGATCCAAGGTCTTCGTTCATGTCTGCGGGGGTATGTGTATCCCATAACTCGCTCAGGTATTCGTGGCCGGCACCAAAACCACGCGCCCATTGGCTGAACGGGGCATCGTGTTCGAAGTTGCTTGGTATGTCGCGCCGCGCTTCACACAGCGGCGGCAGTGCGGGTTGTTTGTCGATGATGCTTTGGTTGATGTGATTGTAAAGAGCCATGATCAGCGTGAGAATTTGCTGTGCTTCCGCAGGGCTTTGATAGACCGCGTCTTGATTATTGAGCGCCAGCGGTAGCCAAGCGGAGGGCGGCACCGTCTCCGGCGAGCAGCAGAGGGCGTACATAAATCCGGCTAATTCGGGGTAGCTGAATGTACCGGCCGGGCGCACGGGCGCGGCAAAAAAGTGTCGCAGCCGCTCGGCCTGCGCGATATCGAAAAGCGTGGAGGGTGTCATGCCGTACTTTCTTTGATGGTCGGTTGTTCTTTATAACGTACGTTACCGGCAATAACCGCTCTTGGACGCGGTTGAATATCATATATATTAAACTAAAACAAAGGTTTGCAGATTGCATGGGAAAGGATATGCGGTTAAATACAGCAACGCGCTGTGGTGACCGTTTATCCCGCCCGAAATCCCCTTAGTCGCCCCATTATGCTTTGCGATTAAAGTTTTGTTCAGAATTTAACCGAGTAGCCGATAAATCGCAAAGGCCCGTATGTAATTGGCAGCGGGCCATATACTAAAGGGAGTTTATCATGCAAATCAATGATCGAAGGGCGAGCCGTGAGCGCCGACGTAGCGAATGCTTTAATAGCACGACACCATTCTTAACCAAAGATGGCTTGGTGTTTACAGACCGTCGACGCAGTTCGGATCGACGTGAATTCAGCGTTAACGAAATACTGGAGCTGGGTGAAGTGGAAGAAATAGAGCTAGAGCCTGTGCGCTCTTATTAAGCACCGCGTGATAGATGTGAGTGATCGGGCAATGTCTTGCACAATGTTTTTGACCGGATAGCACTGGCTAAAACGACCTTCCTCGATAAGACCTCAAAGTAATAATGGCTTTAAAATCCTATTGTTATAAGTAGTCTTCGCGCACAATAGCGGTTTTAAATTAGTGAAGTTGTCGGCTCATGGATTGTGATTCCCTTCCCCTGCGTACGCTGGAAACGCTTAATTTCGACAATAGTTACGCCCGCTTACCGAGTACATTTCACGCCAAATTGGCACCAAGCGCGCTCACGCAACCTTGTTTGGTGAGTTTCAACCAAAGTGCGGCGAATCTACTGGATATGGATCCGCTGCAAAGTCAGCGTCCTGAATTTTTGACTTATTTTTCGGGGGCGAAAGTTTTGCCTGGTGCAGAGCCGTTGGCAATGCTGTATGCCGGTCATCAGTTTGGGCATTTTGTACCGCAACTGGGCGATGGACGGGCCCTCTTGTTGGGAGAAGTGCTGAATAGCCGCGGCGAGCGCTGGGATCTGCATTTGAAAGGCGCGGGAGAAACGCCTTACTCACGCGCCGGTGATGGGCGTGCGGTGCTGCGCTCCAGTATTCGCGAATATTTGTGCAGCGAAGCCATGCATGGATTGGGCGTACCCACCACACGTGCGCTGTGCATTATCGGCAGCACGACGGAGGTGTATCGAGAGCAAATTGAAACCGGTGCGACCTTGTTGCGCATGGCACCGTCGCATGTGCGCTTCGGCTCCTTTGAAGTATTTTTTTACCGTAATCAGCCCGCCGAACTAAAAATATTAGCCGATTATGTGATCGCACAACACTACCCGCATTTACAGCAAGAAGCGGATAAATACCCGCGCTTCCTGCGCGAGGTCGTCCTACGCACCGCACGGCTCATGGCGGATTGGCAAGCGGTAGGCTTCGCGCACGGCGTCATGAATACCGACAATATGTCGATACTTGGCATCACCTTAGATTATGGCCCGTATGGCTTTCTCGACCACTACGACGGCGGTTTTGTCTGCAATCATTCGGATCATCAAGGACGCTATGCTTTCGATCAGCAACCCGATATAGGCGCTTGGAATTTAACTTGTTTGGCGCAGGCCTTAACGCCGCTGATGAATGTAGCTGAAGCACGCGCTGCTTTGTCGGTGTATCAGGATACTTTTATCGAGCATTATTTGGAGCGTATCGCGGCCAAGCTCGGGCTCGCGCGCACACCGGAACTGGCACCCTTGGTAAACCGCCTGCTGGAATTGATGCATGAAAATCGTGTCGATTACACGATTTTTTTCCGACATCTAAATGCCTTTCAATCGGCAACGGAAAATACGAACAACGCATTGCGCGATTTATTCTTGGATCGGGCGGCATTCGATAGTTGGGCGCAGACCTACGCCGCCGTGTTGCGGCAATCGGGTGAAGCGGATGCGGTGCGTAAGACGCGCATGGATGGCATCAACCCTAAATTTATTTTGCGTAATTATTTGATGCAAGCCGCCATTGAAAAAGCCCAAGCGCAAGATTTTAGTGAGGTCAATCGTCTGCTCCAATTGATGCAAACGCCATTCGACGAACACCCGGATATGGAAGCCTATGCGGGTTTCCCCCCGGATTGGGCCGCCAGCATAGAGGTGAGCTGTTCATCGTAAGTAAAACCGGGTACAGTCGATGTTCGTATGAAGCTGTTCTCGGTTGTTTTTCTTTCCTGCCTACTTGCCGCCTGCGCGACTTCTCCGAAATCCACAGGGCAGGGTCCCACTCCCACTGAATTTAAGCTGGCCTCGCTGGCTAAAACCGAAGTCGATCAAATTGCCGATTTGCATTTACAGGCTTCTTTAGAACACCTGCGCCTGGTCACGGAAAAGCTGTATCGGCGCAATCCACGGGAATGGAAAAAGGGCGGGCAGGCTTCACTGGAAGCGGCTGTCGAGCGAATTTACGAAGGTAATTTTCAAAAAAATTTTACGGAGTTGGGTGAGAAGCGCGGCATTCAAGCGCTCTATCTGGCGTTCCAAGAAGATTTTCAGGGCGATCGCGTGCTGGCATTGAGCTGGGGTTTGGCAACCATGACGCTAGCCGCCTACAACGACAAAACGGATTTTTATGCCTGGGATGATTTGGACCCGCAAAAACTTTATAACGCCGCGCGCAACTACGAAATTGCCATCTGGAAACTGGGTACGAACCGGGATAGCCAAGGGCAACTGTATTTGCTGACCAATGAAATAAATAGCGAGGTGCGCAACTTGAGTTTTGAACGTGAATTCGGCAAGCTGCTCTCGGAGCATGACATGATGGCGAAAATTGTCGCCGGACGTACTAATCGCACCGTTGTGCGCGTGATCCAAAATCTTGCAACGGCCATTTTTATTCCGCTCGCCGCCATTCCAAAATGAAGCGCTCGATTCTGATTACCGGCTGTTCCAGCGGCATCGGTCTGTGTGCGGCGGAAGGCTTGCAGGCGCGCGGCTATCGCGTGTTCGCGACGGCGCGTAAAGCCGCCGATGTGGAGCAGCTTGCGGCTAAGGGTTTAGAGGCATTGCTGCTCGATGTCGCTGATTCCGAGTCGATACAGTTTGCATTGGATGAAATATTAGCGCGCACGGGCGGTACGTTGGATGCCTTATTCAACAATGCCGGTTACGGCCAACCGGGCGCGGTGGAGGATTTATCGCGCGCAGCTTTACGTGCGCAATTCGAAACGAATTTATTCGGCATGGTGGATCTGACCAATCGAGTGATTCCCGTCATGCGCCGCCAAGGGCAGGGCCGTATTGTGCAAAACAGTTCGATCCTGGGTTATATCGTACTGGCCTATCGCGGCGCGTACAACGCCAGCAAGTTTGCGATTGAGGGTATGACCGATACACTACGTTTGGAGTTACGTGGTAGCGGCATCTCTGTGAGCCTAATCGAGCCGGGGCCGATCAAGAGTCGTTTTCGTGATAATGCGTTTACCGCCTTTGAAAGCCACATCGACGCGGAAACCAGCGCGCACCGTGCGCAGTACGCAGCGATGGTGCACCGCTTGCAAAAGCCGGGGCCAGCGGCACCCTTTACGCTGGGTCCAGAGGCCGTGCTGCAAAAATTAATTCATGCGCTGGAAAGCCCGCGGCCGCGGGCGCGTTACCCGGTAACTAAACCGGCGATTTTTTTCACTTACGCTAAACGCCTGTTACCAACGGTATGGCTGGATCGTATTTTAGGCCATATTTCCGATCGCGAGACCCAATGAAACGGTTATGGATCAGTTTGTGTTTTTTTCTTTTTTTGCAAGCGGCATACGCGAAACCGAGTCGTGCAAGCGAACAGGATGAGGCTTTTGCGCAATCGCCGCAGGTGCAGGCATTTATCGCTGAAATGGTGCAGCAACACCAATTTAAGCAAGATGAGCTCGTGCATTTATTCCGCGAAGTACGGGTCAAGCAAAGTATTCTGAATGCCATGATGCGCCCAGCGGAGGGTAAACCTTGGAGCGACTATCGCCCGCTGTTTATCGAGCCCAAGCGGATCGCCGGTGGAGTGCGGTTTTGGGCGCTGCATGAAACTGCGCTGAAGCGTGCAGAAGCGCAATATGGGGTACCGGCTTCATTGATTGTTGCCATTATCGGCATCGAAACTTTTTACGGGCGCAATACCGGCTCGTATCGTGTAATAGATGCTTTGTCCACGCTGGCCTTTGCTTACCCCAAGCGTGCGCCGTATTTTCGTAAGGAATTAGAACAGTATTTGTTATTGTCGCGCGAAGCTGGCTTTGATCCACTCAGTATTAAAGGCTCGTATGCGGGTGCGATGGGTATCTGTCAATTCATGCCTTCCAGCTATCGGCAGTACGGTGTGGATTTTGATGACGATGGGCATCGCGACTTATGGCGCAATCCGGCGGATGCCATCGGGAGTGTGGGGCAATATTTGCAGGGCTATGGCTGGGAGCATGATGCGCCCGTTCTGGTGTCGGTTGTGAGCGCGAATGATCCGGGTAAGGAATTAGCCAATCGCGGATGGAGTTACCGCATTCCAGTTAAACTATGGCCTGCAGTCGGCGTGACACCGCCAGCTCCAGCGACGGGTGAGTCGGAAGCAATGTTATTTGTATTGGCGGGTGCAACGGGCCCGGAATATTGGTTAGGGTTAAAGAATTTTTATGTCATTACGCGCTATAACCGCAGCTTTCACTATGCGATGGCTGCGTGGCAGTTGAGTCAGGCTCTGGAACAGGCCAGGGCGGCTGCGCATCACCAAAGTTAAGCGAAAAAATCACTACAGTTGCAGCGTAACTGTGGAGATTCCACCACGGCTTTTGCGTGGAGCCACTTCCTGATTTCACGCATCCCGAAAAATCCGAATGGCACCTTTGGCACCGAACTCCAGACAATCCGAGTGACGACGGCGACCTACCGGCTGTCGGCCTTTGCGGACGGTGGAGGCTCGAACATGAAGAGGCAGCTACCAGCCCAGAAGCAGTTGTTCAAAGAATGGCGTTATAGGGTAAGCGTCCAACCGCCCCACCTATCGTAGCCCACCCAAACGCCGCACACTCCCCCGCGCTAACACCACGCGATGAGGAGCCCCATGTCAAACGACG
>JAYVZN010000045.1:0-2085 GCA_043783305.1 Betaproteobacteria bacterium | reverse complement strand
AAACCGCCGCGACCACCGCCGGTTTTAACTTGAGTTGGACTTATTAAATGATGTTGGACATATCCTTAAAAGACAAAGACTCGTCCACGAAAATCACGAAAGACACGAAAAAAATGGATGAAAATATTTGGTACCGAGAGGAGTGTTACCAGATCCAAGGCGCAGTGTTTGAAGTGTATCGGGAAATGGGTTGCGGCTTTCTGGAAGCCGTCTATCAGGAGTGTCTGGAAAAAGAATTTACAAGACAGGGAGTTCCTTTTCAGGCACGCCAAGAACTGAAGCTTCACTATAAAGACGAACCCTTGCGGCAAACCTACATCCCGGATTTTATTTGTTATGAATCCATTATTATCGAGATCAAAGCACTGCCTGTAACGGCTGGGGGACACAAGGCACAGGTACTGAATTACCTGAAAGCAACCGGTATGCGCCTGGGTCTGCTAGCCAACTTTGGCTGCCACCCAAAAGCCACCGTAGAGAGAATCGTTTTATGAAATATTTTCGTGTCTTTCGTGGACAGTTAGATTGGATCAAAACATCGTCCACGAAAATCACGAAAGGCACGAAAGAATTGGATGACAACATGCACCCACTAAGTTTTAAAGATCGACAAGCTGATTATGCGAAAGATTTTTTCGTGCTTTTCGTGTCTTTCGTGGACAGTTTGATTGGACTAAAACATCGTCCACGAAAATCACGAAAGGCACGAAAGAATGGGATAACAACATGCACCTACTAAGTTTTCAAGATCGACAAGCAGGTTATGTTAAAGATTTTTTTCGTGCTTTTCGTGTCTTTCGTGGACAATTTGATTGGACTAAAACCTTATCCACGAAAATCACGAAAGGCACGAAAGAATTGGATGACAACATGCGCCTACTGAGTTTTAAAGATCGACAAGCAAATTATGCTATAGATTTTTTTCGTGCTTTTCGTGTCTTTCGTGGACAGATTATTTAACCTATTTTTAGCCATGCGCATCAACAACTTCGACATAACCGCCCCCGCGGTATTAGGCGGAACCTTCAGTGAAGCAGAAGTACTCGGCTCCACTGTTTGGCTGTGGATGCACTCGCCTACACACCGCGAAGCGCCATTGCAGGTCTTATCGACATTGTTGCTTCCCGCCATCAAGACCGGCCAATTTGTGCTGGCGGTGGAAAACAGCAAACCGATATTTTTCTTGTCCTGGGCGAGCATGAACGAGGAAGCAGAAAGCCGATATCTGAACAATCCGCCGCACTGTATGCAGGAAGCCGATTGGGCCAGCGGCGAACGCATGTGGATTCTCGACTGGGTCGCGCCTTTTGGCCACAGCCACAAGATGATCCACCTCCTTAAACGACATTTATCCGGCCAGCGCTGGATGCGTTATTTGCACCACCGCGGCAACGAAAGAGGCCTACGCGTAAAAACTTTTAAAGGCATCGGCGTCATGCCGGAAGAAGCCCGCTTTTGGTTCGAAACCCATCCGGTAGCGGCGTTGCATTCCAACCGCCGTGTTCACTCAAACGATTTTATTCACACCACAACAGAAGGAAAAAGCAAGCCATGAAAAAACCAACCAGCAAACTCGTCATCCTGTTAATCGGCGCATTATCTGCCGCCACTGCACACGCGGAAGAAAAAAACTTTACCGGCCCGGTGGTCGGCGTTCGACTCGCAGCGGTCGATAACGAAGTCGATTACGGCGGCTTCCTCGCCGGGCAGTCAAGCTCTAAAACCGATACCGGTTTCGATATTTTTGCGGGCTACGGCCTACCGCTTTACGGCGACTGGATCGCCAACGTGGGTGTCAATTACACGGTCAATAAAACCGATTTCGGCACCATCAATTACGCCAGCGGCGGCAACCAAACTGTGTCCGCACGTCTTAAAACACACTGGTCGGTCTATGTAGCACCGGGTTATCGCTTCGCGCCGCAATGGCAAGCCTACGCCAAATTCAGCTATCACGATGCTAAAGGCGAATACAACGATTCTTTGTTGGGCAGCGGCACGGTCAACACCCACGGATTCGGCTATGGCGCGGGGATTAGCTATGCCGTCACGCACAATATCGAGGCGAGTTTCGAGTTGCAGCAA
>JAYVZN010000044.1:0-32780 GCA_043783305.1 Betaproteobacteria bacterium | reverse complement strand
CCCGCATACATCAGGCCATCCGAACCTCTGCGGTTGCTACTAACGCTCGTGGCCGGGGCCGGGGCGATCTGGAACGTTCTATTGCCCTCGAATGCACCAAACGAATAGGAAAGCTTGCCGTCCAGCGCGCTGCCCACCACCGCCACGCCGTCGTCACGCCCGATGTAGCCGCCGTTGAAACCGTAGCGCGAAGCGATGCCCGACCAGTAGCCGCCACCTAGCGAGTAATAGGGGCCGGCCAAGTTGGCGCGGTCGCTCGGCGAGAGGAATCGCCCAGCCCAGATCGCCACACCGGGCGCGACCTCAATCTGGACATTGGCATCGATGACCTGGAAACCCTGGCCGGCGATATCCTTTTCCGTATTGAGCATGCCCTTGATGTGCTTGTTCAAGGACCCCGACAGATAGATGCGGCCGCTGTCCAGATTAAAATCATTCGAACGCGATGTGCCGTTGGGCGCCGCATTCTCGACACTGCTGTAACTACCGCGCAAACCCAAGCCGACACTGACCGACTTGTCCTCGCCAAACGTGATCGTGCCGCCCGAAAAGGCAGGCATTGCCGGCAGCATTAGCGCCGCGGCAACCGCCGCCATCAGCGAACCTCTTTTGATTTCAAATGCCATTTCGCTACCCCTTTATGATTGAATAATCTTTACTCAACCGAAGCGGCCGATTCCACGCCAGCCGCCCGATCACCCTAAACTTTTTAAGTACGCGCTCAGATTAGCCAGCAGCCAGAGGAGACGAAATAAGTCATCTGACGTACACCGACCCAGTGACCAATAACCCGGGCAGGTGCTACTCTTTGTCGCGTTAAAGACACACGCGGAAGCGTCAAGGACGAGTCATGATCGATTTTGCAAAAACAAAAACATGTTGCAGCGGCGGCATTCTACTGCTGGCCGCCCTGCTGCTCGGCGGCTGTGGCGAGCTCGCCTACAAGCGCGGCGCCAACTCAAACGATCTGGAAGCGGCAAAAAAATCCTGCCGCGAAAAGGGGCCGGACCCCGCAGCGATTGAGAAATGCATGGGCGATCGCGGCTGGGTCGTTCAAAACCTGAGCAGGATGGAGCCCTTGGACGCAGACCCCGTGGCGGAGGCCTCCGTCATTCCCAGCGATCGCAGAATTGAAAACGCAGCCAGCGCCACGCCCGGCGCCATCAAACCCGCGACAACCGCGAAAAAAACACCCGAGATGACAGACACCTTCAAGGTGAGCTCGTGGTGGAAAATCGGCGGCGGCGCTGCAGACTTGAAAGCCGACACGGAGGCATGCGAGGCGAAATTGGGCGAAGCACACCGGCTAGACAGCCAAACCCAATCGGCTACCCGAGGCTTACTGCTGTGCATGAAGGACAAGGGGTGGAGCGGGTTGCGGGCAAAATAGCATTTCGCGCAATGGCGAATTCTAGATTTACCTGGAAAAGAGGGACCGTTGGTTCGCTCCCTGTCCGACAGAAATCGGACCCTGAACGGTCGGTCAGGCCAATCACTGCGGACGTCGGGTCATCGGCCATTACTGCCGCTGGGAACTTAGCCCACTACTTCCGCTTTGGATCCGTTACCGGACGTGCAGCAAGAGCCTTCACCTTGTACTAACAAAATAACAATAGCCTGACCCCGTCAGTATTTTCACCAACGATCCGAAAGACTTAATTGTGTTGGTAGGGGAAGGCGAATGGGACATTGAGGAATATTTCGAGCAACGAGAACAAAATAGTGGTGGACTGTTATGAGTGAATTTCACATCGTCGAGAAGGGCGAAACCCTTTCAAAAATCGCGAAGCTGCATGGAACATGCTGTTAATGAATTGGTGAAGTTGAATGATCTAAAAGATCCAAATAAATTGGATGTGGGGCAGGAAGTTGAGTTACAGAGTGTAGCCGTGTTGGGCATTCAACCCCTTTTTCTTGATAAGGATCGGAACCTGGTTTCCGTGCTCGAATACATCCTTGAGTACTGCAATAAACAATCCATTCCAGTCTGGTCGACTTACCCACAAGCGTGTAGTACGCTACAGCGCTTTAACGCTTGGTCAACTTTAAACCGGTATCCCTGGTCAGATTTGAACCGGTGCCAACAAGGACTGGGCGGGTAGCGAGGATGTCATGACTAAAATAACGTACACATGGTTGCTCTTTATTTTTTTATCTTGTGGCACTACGGTCTGTATGGCGGCGCAAAATGCTGACCAAGAATACGAGGAGGCATCCTCTCTCTTGAAGCATGTCACGCCGGCAAACGTTGACTATGCCGTTGAGTGGTTTTTCCGTCGAATTGATCATCGCAATCTGACCCCGCTGCTAGAAGCTATCTGGAAAAAAGATAAAAGGAATTTCCCTCAGCTTAACTGGGGTGTGCTGACCACAGCTGACATACGCTCGCGGTTCATTAGCTTATACGCAGTGCAACTACGGGAAATAGACTCTGAGCAGCTTATGTTGGAGGCTATAAAAGTACACGTGGCGCAGTTTAGGCGGTCCCCCGACCCCAATGAACGCATGCGGGGGATTACTTTTACGGTGATATCGGATTCCTGTGATCTAAAAGAATTTACAGCGATTGCATTAGAGGAAAATCCATTGTTTGCTACGTTGGCAATCAATTCTATTGTGCAAATACGTGGGGCTGATGCAAAACCCGTGCTATTGCAGATACAGAAAAAGACCAAATCACCCGCTGTGCGCGAATTTATAAAACGGCAGTTAAGTGAGATCGGAACACGGGCCTACCCTGACGCAAAGTTTTACCAAGTGAATCCCAAGTGCCCTCCTTAATGTATTACGTCCGTTTAGCCAGCGGAAGCTGCCATGCAATTTAAGCCACCCGAGCATTGTATTTTCCATCACAAATCACCCGTCCCAGATGTGCTTCCTCTGTCTGTATGATTGAGGGTGTTATAGAGAAGTGGGAAAATGAAAATACTTGCGATGCAGTGAATTGCATGAGCATAATGGACGCCCTAAATAATAATTGCTGTACGGGCGCTAGCGTCCGTATATTTAAGTGTAGGAATCCCCGTGTTGCAGGCTCATATCCAAATTGATAAAGATCTCGCGGTTAGGGCATATAAACGAGCCTTGCGTCCAAGCGCAGTAAAAAGCTTTGCGATCTCTTACGGGTGGTTAACGTTTGCTGCTTGGTTAGGGGTGTCCGCGATAGATTTCTTTGCGGGTCAAGTGGATCTGATACTTTATCACTCTATCTTCTTTTTTGGTTTATGGGTGCTTGAGGTAGCTGTCGCCACTTTCTATTGGCAGCGCATTCTCGCGAGCACCACTCAGGGTTGGGGTTTTCGCGCGACGCTAGACGATGATGGCGTTACCACACAGTATGGTGAGACAAAGCATGCGTGGACTGACTATTCTGCATACATAGAGTACGAAGACTACTTGCAGCTTATTGGCCCTGGTGGACAAATCAGCTTTCTACCAAAGACCGCAGAGCTCGCTGAGATCGTTGTACTCACTAAAGAAAAAATCCCTAACAATTCGTTCAAGTCGCCCGCTTCGCGGGCTGGGACTGGCCGCCTGCGGCGTCCAGTCCCTTAACTTAAGCGGTAGCCGATATGAGCTACGAAACCACTCTTACCTACTCCGAGCCAATAATACGGCAAGCTGTCTTTGCGTTCTGGCGCCGCTTGGTCGGTGTCGGTTACATGGTCGCCTTGCTACTTGTTGCGATTGGGCTGGCCTTCTTTTTATTGCGTGGTGAGGTTTCCTGGGTAGTGGGTGTTCTCGGAACAGTCTTTGCCTTTGGTGTGCTGTTTATTGTGGCACTGTATTTCATTCACTATCGCAACTCTCTAGCCAAGTTCCGAGACATGGGCAGCCCAATCGCCACATTTCGCGCCGACGACTCTTCGTTCACCATCAGCGCAGACACCGGCACCGCAACACTTCAGTGGTACGTCGTGAAGGAGCTTTGGCAAACCCCAAATGTATGGCTTCTGTTGTACTCAAAAGCACATTTCAGTACTTTGCCAATCGACTGCTTGTCACCAGAAATACAGTCTTTTATTCTTCAGCGTATCCAAGCAGCGGGAGGCAAAATTGTCGGCTAACAGTTCGTTCCACTCTGGCTGGCCTCCTGCGGCATCCAGCCGGTTAACTCAACCGAGAAGTCAAAACAGGAGAAAACCTTGGAAGAGAAAATGCTTCGCCAATTGGCATGGATAAAGTGGACCATCCTCGCAATAGCTTTCCTAGTAGTTGCCCCTATCGCGTTGTTCGCGTCTTATTCCTGGTATGAAATGACGCGCCCCACTGTATCGACGCAGTCATGCGAACCCACAGTGTTCCAAGACAAAGCCAAGCAACTTCTAATTTCGGGAAAAGAAAAGGAAGTCATTGCACTTGCAACCGCTCGGGAGAAGACCTTCCCCAAAGACCCTTATGTGCATTTATATCTGGGGCGTGCCTACTTCCAACTTAAGGACTATCCAAAAGCAATTGAAGCATTTACAACAACCGAAGCACTCTCACCTGATTGGAAAGAACAATATATTCAACCGTTCCTTGTAGCAGCCAAGCAACACCTAAATCATGCCGCTGCGACAGCAGATACAGCCGCTCCAGCACAACCATCTTCTCAAGCAACTAACTACGCCGAGGCGTACGAAAAACAGCTTAAAGAGGCTGCCGCGCAACTTGCGACTTCCGATGCACAACAAAAGCGGATGGAAGAGTTACTAGCTATTCAAGAGCAACACGTGAAGCGCTATGGAGCAGTGCTAGATAAGTGGGAACAGCAGGCGGGGCTTCGTAAGAAATGACCTCAAACACTACAGTCAACCAGCAGCGTTGGTTGGTTCCTCCCCTTGCGCTGCGTGCTCCGGCAGCAGGCTACCTTCTACGTTAGGCACCTTAAACCATGCCAGAAGAGACCGAGCCTCACTCCTCAAGCTCGCCGGCTAACGAATGTTTTCTTTTGCTAAGGGATGATGGTTCCCTTCCTGGAGGCATTTGGCAGTGGAAGATTTATGTTGACGGTAACATCCACAATAGAGGGCCCGGCTCAACACGAAAAGACCTTTTAAAGTTTTACGCGCTCCTCGCTCTGGGCTCACACCGAATTGTTATTCGTGAGGCTGATCACACAAAACCAAGTCGGATTGAATCAAATACGTTATCTTTCTCCGTGGACACTCAGACTGAAATAATCATCTCTGTGGCGTTCCGAAATGGTAAGCCTGAAATTACTTTGGAAAACTCGCGTTAGGAAATACAGTGCAAATCACCACAAAAAGACACCCTACTGAAATAAAGAAAGCCGCAATGGCATTAATAATTTCGTGCATATCAACGCTTATTGCAGTTTATTTTGATGGACTTAAATTCGAGGAAATGGGTTTTAATGACTCGCTCACACTCGGAGTTAATATTATTTGGGCTCTCGTTATTGCGTGGATTATTTGGGATTTATACCAAGGAAAAGATATACAGTTAACACTTGTAATTGTTGGCGCGATTATGTTGGCGTCACTAACATATGATTTTTTTGAATATGGCTTTGGAGCAGCGCAGGTTTTCTATTCGGTGGAATTGCTCATGTTTGTTTATGCATATATTTTGGTTAGGTCAGAGAATAGTAGGGCTTGGTATTCTAAAAACAACTTATAACAAATCGTTAAACCAGATCGGCGCAAATGACGCGCCTTCTGGTTAACTCAAAAGTTAGATTTCTAATGAAACGTACAATATTAAAAAAAGAATCCAGTAAGCGGGCATTAATAAACCGGCTGTCTGCTGATGGCAATAATCTGCTTATATTCTTCGATGATTTAGCGGATGTGCCCTCGACTGTGGAGGTAGTCAAAGAAGGCGTGGCAATCATATCGCCACCGTATGATTATGAAAGCTTGGAAAAATGGTGGTATTACGGAAATTGGCAAGCTGTATCGCCAGTGAATCAAGAATACAGTCCCTTTGATACATTCAAATCAACTGACCAGGATATTGAATGCGCACTGCATGATAACCGGCTCACGATCATAATTGATTGTTTTCACGATGATGTGGAATGGAATGTTGCAGAAAAAATCTAACAAGTCACTTCAGTCGACAGCCTACGTCGCTATCACTCCTTCGGGGGCGGCTGAGTTCAGTCGCTAGCACGCAAGATGCGTATAGCACTTAAGGTTTTCAAATCGGCTGTCGCTGGCGCTGTTCTTAGCGCCGTCACCGTTGCGGCATTTTTTGGCGCGGTTGCTCTGGGGGCTTCATTCCTGGTCGCCCCATTTGTCCTATTTGGCTCCCCCTCCGCGTCGCTTCTCAGCGCACTCATTCCTACCTCAGTCTTCTATCATTTGTTTCCTGAGGGGGGTGGCCCGGCGTTCATTGGTCTTTCCGTCTTCGGAACACTTTTGCAGCTATTCATTCTATTTTCCGTTGGTAGTTATTTCTTATGGTTTGCACGGCGTTCTCGCTAGCCCTCGGTCTCGGAACCACCAACCAGCTCTGCTGGTTGTTTCTCTCCGCTATTCGCGTTCCGGCGGCCTCTCACCTCAAACGTTGAGCACATATGGCTGATGACACTTGGGAAAAGTTATGGGATGCAAGAGTTAAAGGAATGAAGCAAACCTTTGGGCCGCATGCACCTGAGGTACTTCATGCTCTGGTGCCTTTTCACATCGGCCAAGATATCGGCGGGAGCCCGGATGTTGTTATTTTTCCATCTTTCACGAATGGGGCTCTGTACGTAACGGCTGAACTGATTGGCTCCGAACAGCCACCCAATTCGATGGGTAACTATGAGTTGGCCGTAGCGCATCAAGGTGATGAGCAATGGGGCGTAAATATCATTTGCCAGTTAGCCTATTACACGCTGCATACTGTGCTGGAAGATGGGCAGACAATGGACATAGGGTCTGCCACACCTGACGGCGCAACAATTGAAGCATTCCTTTTCCGACGCATCGCAGAATTTGATGTTCTTGGAAAAACATCAAACGTAATATGCTGTGTAGGCATCACCGGGCCTGAGTTAGAGTATGCGCAAACGAATGGATCAGCGGCACTTATCCAAAGGCTTGGTACAAATTTTGTCACTACTGATTTATACAGAGACAGCAAGATATGAGGCAACACTACGCTCAACCAATCTGCAAGCTGAGCTTGTAGGTTTCCTCCGTTAGATTGCTAGGCGCACACAAACTATGACCGCATTTTCAAATGATTCCGAGGAATGGCAGCGATTAGATTGGCAATTGCTCCAAAATTCGCCTATTGCTCTCTACCACAATGCGGCGGTCTTAGCTCAAGACATGAAGTGGTTTGAGACAGCAGGGTACGCTGTACTACCTCTGCCTGTTGGAATATGGGAGTCTCTTGGCGAATTCCTTGATGCATTGGCGCAACTACTGCGTTTCCCTGCTTATTTTGGACGTAACCTCAATGCACTAAATGACTGTCTGTCTGACATCGAAGTACCGCAAGAGTCCGGGCTCGTCATTGTATTTCCTGAATTTCAAAGATTTGCCTCTTCGTGTCCATCTGAAGCTCAAGTCGTCCTAGACATTTTTGCAGACGTTTCTCGTCGCTTCCTTCTGACAGGTCAACGCTTACTTGTCTTGGTGCATTCATCTGACCCAGGGATTTCGTTCGAACCTGTCGGAGCAACACCGGTGTTATGGAATCCAAGTGAATGGCTCAATTCAAAGCGAAGTCGATGAATAAAGGCAGAACATTGTGCATAAGCGGGACTGCCGCAAATGCGCAGAGTCTCTTAATTTCCATTTTCCCCTTTAAGAAAAATGTGGACTCCAAAAGAATTTAAGGCAAAACCTAAAGAAATGGATTTTTCATCCTCTGGTCAAGGGGTAGTAGAGGTTACTGCTATTTACGCCGACGATGAAAATTTAGCGAACGCGATCGAGTTAATGGACTTTGAAAGTGACCGCATTCAATTTCAGGTTTGTGATCAATGTGGTTTCCCTGGTTGTGCTTCTGGGAACTGGCTTTCCATACGAAAAATTGGGGAGCATGTTCTATTGCTTCCAGCATTTCAAGAAATGGATCGCGGTGAGTGGGAAGGGAGTGAGTATTACCCTCCCTATTTTACGAGGGTAAAAGGCTCGATCTTAATGGACAATCAGCACTATCGAGAGCTAGCAGGACTAATATCGAAGCTTCCAAGCATAGAAACCATTAAATCTGCTTCTTCGTACGAAATCGCTCGCTTATTACAATGGGAAGCATCATTCCGAGTTCTGGGTGACTACCCAAGGCCGATTACTTTTCGACGCGAGTTATTAAGCACAACATCATCCCCTGACGACGACAAAGTTGTACAAGAATTAATGGAAGTGTTGCGTCACTTTGAACGCGATGATATCGCGTATGAACTCACGTCTATAGCCGAAGATGATGAAAGGTTTTTATTCTTTTTAGATGCTTCCGGTTTTGTCGAGTGGGTTCCATTGGTAAGAAAGAGCGACAAGCGCTACGGGTTGGTTTTAAAAAATAGTCATGCTGTTGTTGCGTCGAAGCAGGGCTAACAATCGTATGTGTTCGAGCAGCAAAAAGTGTCGCTCCTAGTCGCGCTGCTTTTTGCTGCCGGCGATACGAATCATTGAGCGTCCGCTTTTCAAATTAACCATCTATCGCTAGGGTCGATAGTCCGCGGCCGCAGATTTAAAAAGCCATTTAACTTGAATCTCAAATTAACGACTGCTGTGCAACGCATAGGAGACGAGATTTGCTCTTAACGCCAGCGGCTGCAAAGGCCGATTATGTAGACTGCTCGATTATGTGGAGTTGCCACGGTGAATGATCTCGGAACCCATGTACTGAGTGACTTTTCCAAAATAATTTGTTGTACGTAGTCTACATAATTTCTGGAGTTTGACGACTGACTGAAGAAGCAAGATCGGTCGTTTATTTTCTGAGGAGACGCACAAAGACTGGTAGTACCACGATAATTGGCCCCTGAATATCACCTCAACTACATTTCCATATGCTTGGTGGCTTGTGGATTATGTCGACCGTAGACTTGTCGTCCTCCGCGCCAGCTAAGGTCTCAGGGTAAGCTCACGGCACCAAGTCCACATAATCGAGCAGTCTACATAATCGGCCTTATGTAGCGCGCTACATAAGGCCGACAACCGGTAGGTCGCCGACGTCACCCGGATGGTCTGGAGTTCGGGCTAAAGCCGCCATTGAAGTACCCCGCCACGAAAGACCGTTTAGAAATTAAAACCGCCTACCTCATCTTGTCATTTACTTAGCTTGTTGCAGTATGGCTTGGGCTTTCACCCGTTGGGAATAATCGTGATAAGCAGGAATCGCAATAGCCGCCAAGATGCCGATGCCGGCAACGCCAACGATCAGCACCAGCCCCCAAATGGACCATCGTCGTTGCACACTGTTGAAGTGTTCGAGGCTGTCCCAGCGCTTGTTTCGCCATGCCAACTCGCGGCCTTTAAATCCGAGGTAGAAGCTGAAAACAAAGCCGATATAGGGAATAAGGCACAGCAGACCAATCCATGTCCGATTGAATACCGCCCAAATCCAATTGAGCAAAAAAGCCCCCCAACTCCAACCCTTCACACCCGGTGGCGGCTCTATTCCACTCCCTTCTCCCGAATTGTTTTCTTCTTCAATCTCAAGATTGGCGACGGGCGGGGCGTATGGATTATGCATAAGTCCTCTCGATTTTAATCGTTAAAAAAATAATGGGGTTCCGCGAAGTTGAAATGTAGAGGAAATAATTTGTTTTGGAAATACGCATTGCGTTATTAGAAGCTGCTATCAATTTGCTGCGTATTGCACGCTACCGGCAATTCTAACCGCTTTCACCGGAGGTAATTTCACCCCCTTGAAAAAGCTGTAGCAAACCATTTTCCAGCGGTACGAGCACAAATCTATTCCAGATCGGCATGAGCAGGCGAGCGAGTTTGCTGCGGATGCTGTTGATCGAGTGTGCCGCGACAAAAAATTCTTCGCTGCGCGTATCCACCAACACCCCAAGCAGCCGCTCTTTGCCCGACCGTGCAGAACATCCGGCAACTCGAACCACCAGCTTCTCCAACTCTTTGCAATTATAAATCTCAAGCTGAATCAAGCCTTTCGTACGCGCGGCATATTCGAATAGCTCGGGTATTGAAATTACGGAAAGTTTGCCGCCGAAGAGTTTCATCAAAATGCCCTTATCTGGCTTACTGCGCCGGGGTGACGGCAACAGCAAGGTTTATTCTTTATTTGTATTGACGAGACTGGAGTCCCAAGAACGCGCTCATCCCGCTACTAACGACCGGGCTTGGTACAACTTTAGCGATTATGCCAAAACCTTTAAGGCTGGATCATGGCGTAGAGTATTCAGGGTCAGAATCGCATTTTTTATGCGCACGACAATCAAATTTCACCAACCCAGTACCTAAGTATTTAGGGCGCATTCTAGTAAGCAAGAATCTTAAATTTTGTGTCAATCCCAGATAAACCAAACAGCCCCGAGCGTCACGCCGCCAAACAACCTAAGCCCGAATCGGTTTTGGCAACCTGCATGCACTGCAGTAAGGGATTTTGCATTCCAAAAAATCGCGCCCAAGGCAAGGATCGTCACCGTTTCTGTTCTATCCCTGCGCTAATCGCGTGAGTGTGATGTTGCAGAAGGAGATCAAGCTTCAACTCAAAACCAAATTCCCGAGGACACCCCAAGAGTTGACCGCCTTGCACCATTTTTTGGATATCAACCAACACTCTTTTTGAGCGCGCTTGGGTGTTACCCAAAGCGGCGGGTCGCGCTATCTGCGCCCGAAACCTGGGGCTCTACCCTGAATGACGGCAATGAGTGGATGAACAAGGCAGATGCAGCGGCAAGTAAACAAAAGCTACAACCGCATCGTTCTCGGCCCCCAAGCGCTGCTCGATAGTTCTCATGGCGAGCTCTCCACGCACTGGCGGCGCGGTCACTTCCGCATGCAGCCGCATGACCCCGAAAATTCCTTGCGCAAGGTCATGCTTATCGCACCGACCGTGGTGCGCGCGGATCGCCTTCAGGTTCAAACGGGAAATTGCTAATATCGATAGGCTAATATTCCACTGATTATTCTGGCCTTCATTTAAAGATTCGCTAGGCATAAATATTGAACCGTATGAGCACGTTAATTTTCATCGAAAAAACCATCGCTTGGGTAACGGTAGCTCAAGAGGATTGTGGTGTGTGTCTCATATTCGGCCAAAGCGGAAGTTTTCGGGAGGCCGTTTGGATGTCCGCTCTACGCAGAATAGCAGCCCTGCGTCGCGACTAGCGCCAGTCATCCCCCGGCACGATTCGCTTCATGAACTCATCAAACATTGGTACAGTGAAGGCTGTGTCGCCGTGATTCGGACTCCACACCATGCCCTTTGAGATTAGGGAACTCCGCGTCGGTGCGAGCGAAGTTACTTCTACTTTGAAACAAGTTGCGATGTCGCCTGATCGATGGGGACCCGCGCCCAGCTCTGCCATGGCGCGAAGATACTTTTTCTCTCTTGGGGTAAGCCGGTCAAAACGTACCCGGAAGAAACTCTCATCCATCGCTGCGACAGCTGTGGTAGAAGCGATATCAACAGCATCAACTTCAATCGGCGACGCCTGTGCTGCCCGCCACGCGTGACTTCCCCACTGTTGGAGAAAGTAGGCATAGCATTGGGTGACTTGCAGTATCTTGTTCAGAGCTTGATCGGTAATACTGACTCCTTCGTTCTGAAGGGGCTTCTCGATGGCGAGTCTTGCTGCTTCTGGTGGCAGAGGTCCAATGGTAGGAAAATCAAACAACCTTTCCGCGTACGACTTGGCATTACCCATTCGACCGCGTAATTGCGGCAAACCGGCGCCGACCAAAACGACCGGCAGCTGTCGCTGCTCTGTGCGGTGCATCGCTGTGATCAGCGCTGCCAACTGCGACTCCTCGACATACTGCAATTCGTCAATGAAGATCGCCAACACCGTATTAGCCGATTGTGCTGCCAAGCCTACCTGCTCGAAAAGTGCTTGCAGATCATGCTCGAGGTCACCGTTGTCAGCCAAACCAGGCTCGGGATCGTAATCTAGGCCAACCTCGATATCAACGAAAGTAACCTTAAGTTTGCTGGCGAATCCTGCTAGAGCCCGTAGTCCCCTCACGGCATAGTCTTTTGCAGCGGCTATCTGGCTTAAGCGTAAGAGTGCTTGTCGCAGCTGCGGCGCAATTATCGCAGGAAGAGAGCGACCTTCCGGTGCTTCGACTCGGATAGTATGGATGCCAGCAGCTTCGGCATCTTCTCGTACGCGATCAAGAAGAACCGTCTTACCGACACCGCGCAGGCCTACTAACATAGCGCTCTTGGCGGGGCGCCCGATTCTAGCGCGCTCGAACGCAACGCGCAGAGATTCCCTCAACTCGTTACGACCGGCAAGCTTTGGCGGCGGAGTACCGGCACCTGGCGAAAAGGGATTACGGATAGCATCCATGGCGTGATTTTATACAGAGTTTTTAGAGTTTACAACAAATTGATAATCTAACAAATTTCACTATAATTCACCTCCAGAGAGAAACTGTCCGAAATTTTACATATTACTTAGGTAATGGCTGTTAAGGGCGCATAGGGGAAGTTCCGGGTGTCGGTTGACCAGATCCGCTTTGGCCGAACATGAGACGCTCGCCACAAACCACCTGAACTTCCTTACTCCCTTCAAAGTACCCCTCAAATCAAAGCACTCTTCCAATAAATAAGCCTAATGGCACATCTTTACAAAAGTGCGCGCCGAAATCTATCCCGCACCCGATCTAATCCGAGACACTTTACCAATCGCTAAGTTAGCCGCCACCGTGCGCGTCTCCACCCCGAGCTTTTCAAACACATGCTCCAGATGTTTATTAATGATGCGCGGACTGGTGCCCAATATTTCGCCAATGTCTTTGTTGATTTTTCCTTTGCTCACCCAGTACAGCACTTCGGCTTCGCGCTCTTGGCTCGTGTGTAAGGTTGCGAATAAACGTTGCGTTTCGCTCGACATAAGTACCAGTGGCGTGCGCTTGTTTCATCTGCTGCGAAAGATCTTTCTCCTCCAACTGCATCTGAACTACGTAAAGACATCGAGGATCTCAAAGCTCTTATCAAGAGGATCAACGATCACCGAGACCCGCCAAAACCGGCAACAGTTGCGACCTAATTATTATCTTTCATGCCCACACCCGGAGAACACAAAACCGTCCAAGCCCGGATCCATGAAGAATTACGAATGAGAAATTAGGCATGAAAGCAGCGCATCCAAATTCCTAATTCAACCCGCGCTATCTTGATGCCGAGGGTGCCTTGCTCGGACAGTTTCGCCCTCTCCACACCGACATCTACGGCAACCGGGACTTCGCCGAGCAACTGCGCAATCGGGGAAGAGCTTTCGATCATGGAGAAAGACGAATGCCATTTTGTTCTTTAATCGATTGCGACACACTTTCAAAAAAACGGGGCGGTTTATTTCTATCTCTTGGCGGCTTACTCGATGATCAGCGAATAGCTTGTGCTGCGGCCACCGCCTGGGTCTTTTTGTAATGCACCCCGGTCTACCAGATCAAGGATGTCGCGATAGGCTGTGTCTTGTGAACATTTTGCGATCTTTGCCCACTTCGACGTTGTGAGCTTGCCTTCAAAACTGTCCAGCAACCTGTTCAGTACTCGGATCTGTCGTTCATTCAACGGTTCTTTGGCAAAGTGCTCCCAGAAGCGGGCTTTGCCCAGGACAGCACTTAGTGTGTCCTGGGCTCCCTCGATGGCGCGGTGCAGACAGTTCAGAAACCAGTCTTGCCATCGCGTTACATCAAGCTCGCCTTTTTGGGTCTGTTCCAGCGTGTCGTAGTAGGCTTTGCGCTCACGGCAAATTTGCGCGGACATGCTGTAAAAACGCTGGCCTGTTTTCTCGGAACGAGCCAGCGCCATATCCGCTATCGCGCGAGCAATACGGCCATTGCCGTCCTCAAAGGGGTGAATGGTTACGAACCACAAATGCGCAAGTCCTGCAATGAGCAGCGGGTCAGTGTCTCCCGGCTGTTCAAACCAGCGCAGAAACTTTGCCATTTCCTCCGGTAGTCGCTCTGCCGGTGACGCTTCATAGTGAACTTTCTCCCGTTCCACGGGGCCGGAAACGACTTGCATGGGGCCGTGGCTATCATCACGCCAGTTCCCAACCCGGATTTTGCTCATGCCGCTTCGGCCTGTCGGAAAAAGCGAAGCATGCCAGGCGAACAGCCGCTCTTCAGTTAGGGCCCCGGCATGGTTGCCGGTGGCATCCAGCATCATTTCGACCACGCCCTCGACATGGCGGTCGCTAGGAACAAGGCCGCCAACGTCCATACCGAGCCTGCGCGCAATGGATGACCGGACTTGATCGCGCTCCAGCTTCTCACCCTCGATTTCACTGGATTTGACGATGTCCTCGGTGAGAGTACGGAGATGGGCTTCACTGCGTAGCTCAAAACCCAGCGCCTCCATTTTGCCCAACAGCCGTCCTTGTTCCCTGCAAACCATTACGAGCTGCTTGGTGAGACTTCGTTCGTCCCAGGTTAAGGAAGGCCAGCCCGACTTTTGCCAAAGGTACATGCTTTAAATTCCGCGTATTATGCGGATATTATGGTGGGTATTCTCCGCAATCGCAAGTCTAATATCCGTATAAAATGCGGAGATTATACTTGCGATTCTCCGCACGACAAATAACTTCTAAGCCACTGGCTAACACAGGGCCCGTTGAACAATAAACTATTTATCGTAATATATTACGAATAATCTACGTTATAACTATTATATCGATATTTATTACGACTTGACATAATAAAATTATTAAGATATATATCGCAATAACTGACGATATATGGCAATTTAACCGATATATTCGCAAACTATAACGACTATGAGAATCACTGGCTTACTTACAGATGATGCCGTGCTGGCCGAATTGGGCGCACGGATTGCCGGTCGTCGCGTTGAATTGCAGTTGACCCAGGCGGTCGTGGCCGAACAGGCGGGTATCGCCAAGCGTACCCTCGAGCGCATGGAGGCCGGGCAAACGTCACAGTTAGCCACTTTGGTTCGTGTGCTGCGGGTGCTGGACGCCGCATCAGGGCTAGATAGTCTGATTCCGGAGTCCGGGCCCAGTCCGATGGATTTGTTGAAGCAAAAGGGCAAGGTCCGGCAACGGGCTTCGGGTAAACGTGCCGCAAAGGCGACTGGCAAACCATGGCGCTGGGATGAGAAACCGTGAGCACGCTCGCCGAAGTCAGGCTGTGGGGTAAATCCATCGGCGCGGTCTCCCTGCTGGATGGGGAGGACATTGCCAGCTTTGAATACGATGCAGCATTTGCGCAAAGCGGCATTCAGGTCGCGCCGATTGTGATGCCGCTGTCCCGACGCGTGTTTCGCTTCGCCGCGCTTTCTCGCTCGACTTTTAACGGACTGCCCGGTCTGCTGGCCGATTCGCTGCCCGACAAATTTGGCAACGCGCTGATTGATGCCTGGCTGGCATCGCAGGGGCGGCAAGCGCATTCCTTCAATGCTGTTGAGCGGCTTTGCTATACCGGTGAACGCGGCATGGGTGCGCTGGAATTTGCCCCCGTCACCGGCCCCGTGGCAAAGCAGACCACACACATTGAGGTCAGCCAGTTGGTTGCGCTTGCATCGGAGGTATTGACCAACCAAAATAATCTGCAGGCGACATTTGCGGCCGCCGGACGCGAAGATGCGCTAAGAGATATTCTGCGCGTGGGCACCTCCGCCGGTGGCGCGAGGGCGAAGGCGGTCATCGCATGGAACCCAAAAACCAATGAAGTGCGATCTGGACAGGTCAAAGCCGGCACGGGATTTGAATACTGGCTGCTGAAATTTGACGGCGTCAGCGGCAACAAGGACAAGGAACTGGAAGACTCGAAAGGCTACGGGGTGATCGAGTATGCGTATTACCTGATGGCGCTTGAATGTGGCATTGATATGAATGAATGCCGGCTGTTTAATGAGAATGGCCGGTCGCATTTCATGACGCGCCGCTTTGATCGTCTTGCTACCGGTGAAAAATTTCACATGCAGTCGCTCAGTGCTCTGGCGCACTACGATTTCAATATGGCAGGCGCTTATAGCTACGAGCAGGCGTTGCTGGTGATGCGGCAATTACAGTTGCCCATGCAGGCTATCGAGCAATTGTTTCGGCGCATGGCGTTTAACATCGTGGCCCGCAATCAGGACGACCACGTGAAGAATATCGCCTTCCTGATGAACAAGGCCGGCGCGTGGTCGCTATCGCCAGCCTTCGATATGACCTACAGCTTTAATCCTGCGGGTGCGTGGACGGCAAGCCACCAGATGACGATGAATGGAAAACGCGACAATTTCACGCTGGAGGACTTCAACGCCTGCGCAAAGACGGCTTCGATGAAACGTGGGCGCGCTGCGAAAATCGTTGCCGAGGTGCAGGCAAGGGTATCGAAATGGAAGTCGTTTGCAGAACAGGCAGGTGTGCCTGATGTCGTACGCGAAAAAATTCAGCGCACGTTAAATCTGAAACCCTATTCATGAAACCAAGCGAGTGTGCGGAGCACGCAATGGTGAATGACCACTTCGGAGCAAGTCCAAGGACGGCTATGGGTACGAAGCGGAAACCGACTGGAAAATCCTGACTGTCTACAAAGATCGAACATGAGACGTTCCCCGCAAAGCACGGGAACTTTTGCACACCCTGCAAAGCACCCTTATAAATAATCAAACCCAATGCCACATCTTTAAAGAATCTACACACCCGACCGAATCCGAGACACCTTACCAATCGCTAAGTTAGCCGCCGCCGTGCGCGTCTCCACCCCGAGCTTTTCAAACACATGCTCCAGATGTTTATTGATGGTGCGCGGGCTGGTGCCGAGTATTTCGCCGATGTCTTTGTTGATTTTTCCTTTACTCACCCAGTACAGCACTTCGGCTTCGCGCGTGGTGAGATGGAAAGCGCTCATCAAGGCTTCCATGATGGCGGCGTGATTCTCTTCGTGCAGGTTCAGCATCCATTCGCCTTCGCGCTCTTGGCTCGTGTGTAAGCTTGCGAATAAACGTCGCGTTTCGCTCGACATGAGTACCGGTGGTATGCGGTCTTCTGCAGCAGCGCGCTGTGCATCGGCAATCCACGCCATTAGTTGCGCGGGTGCTTGTTCGCTATCGATATTGAAATAAGTGTTCAATAGCGCACGCGCTAAGGGTGTCTGCCAGATGAGGTGGCCATCGGCCGCGCGTACCGCCAAGGTGGCTTGGCCGTTGGCATCCAAAGCGCTGCGCGCTTGCTTCATCTGGCGTGCGTTCTGCATGTGCGCGGCGATGCGCGCCAGCACTTCTTGCGGCTTGATGGGTTTGGTGACGTAATCGGAACCACCCGCAGCGAAGGCGGCAACCACATGTTCGGTTTCGGTCAGGCCGGTCATAAATACAATGGGAATATGCTGTGTGACAAAGTCCGCCTTTAAACGCCGCGCCACTTCGAAACCATCCATGCCGGGCATGACGGCATCGAGCAAAATCACATCGGCCAAGCTTTGTCGCGCGCGCTGCAAGGCGCTCTCGCCATTGGTGGCGACCAAGACCGTATAGCCAGCTTCGTCTAAGGCATCGTGCAGCAAAGAAAGATTCTCCGGCACATCATCCACGATGAGCACCACATCGGCTTGCATTTGATCCAAGGTACTCAAGGCACCAAGCCCTTGCGTAAGACTTCTTTCATGGCTTCGAAACGAAAGCTCTGAGCATGCTGGCGCATCACGCTGACGAATTCTGCATAGTCGCTATCCAGTAACGCGATATCGTCCAGTTTTTTGAGAATGCCGCGCACATAGCCTAAGTCGATTAGCTCACCGAGGGCTTGCAAGTAAGGTGCCTCCGGGAGAATGAGTTGCGCAACCGTTTCAACGACGGGCATAGCCGATGGCGTGCTCAACTGCGGCGGGGCAACCACCCAATCCAAATCCAGACGCTGACCGATCCAATCCAGCAACTCGTTGACACGCACGGGTTTGGTAATAAAGTCTTCTGCGGTAATGTCGGCACTATTGTCAGCGTTTTTCTCGAAGGCATTGGCGGAGATGACCGCAATGATTGCCGTGCTGAGCGCATACGTCTGGATGTGATGAATCGTCTGCCAACCATCCATACCGGGCATGGCTAAATCCATAAAGATCAGGTGTGGTTGGGTTTGCGTTATTAAGGCGATGCATTCCAGGCCGGAGGCGGCTTGTGTAATTTGAAAGCCGAGCGGCTCTAGGATATTGCGTAATAGTTCGCGATCATTTTTTTCGTTATCCACGATCATGATGCGTTGGCGGATGCCCATATAGCCGATGCGTTGCACCTGCGGCTCAGCCTGGATCGCTTGCGCATCGCGAATATGCGGTAAAAACAAGCGTACGCGAAACACACAGCCTTGCCCCGGCGCGCTCTCAACGCGCATTTCGCCGCCCATTAAGTCGGTCAGCATTTTCGCGATGGTGAGTCCTAAACCGGTGCCACCGGTTGCACCGACATGCGCGGCGCTGCCACGTGCGAAAGGTTCAAAGATTTCCTTGAGCTCTTGTTCTGGGATACCGGGTCCGGTGTCGCGAATTTCAAGATTGGCCATTTCGCGCTGATAGCGAATGCTGAGTGTGACGCTACCGCTGGTGGTGAACTTGACGGCGTTGCCGACGATATTGATGAGGATTTGCTGTAAGCGCCGTTCATCTGCGCGCACCCATGTTGGGAGCTCGCCTAGCGCAATATAGTGAAACTCAATTCCTTTATTACGCGCTTGCAGTTCAAACATGCTCACGAGCTGCTGTAGAAACGCGGCAAAATCCAGCGGCTTGACGTTCAAGCTCAACTTCCCACTCTCAATGCGCGCAAGATCCAAAGTGCCCTCGATCAAGGACAGTAAATGATCGCCGCTGCGGCGAATAATACGCACCGCTTGGCGGCGATTACTGGGAATCGATTCATCGCCATCTAAAATTTGCGCATAACCCAAGATGCTATTCAGCGGCGTGCGTAGTTCATGGCTAATCGCCGTGATGTAGCGGCTCTTGGCATGGTTGGCTTGTTCCGCAATTTGCTTCGCACTTTGCAGCAATTCGTCGGTGCGGCGGTGTGATTCAATTTCTTGCGCCAAGAGTTGGTTGTGACGGTCGGACTCTTCCAGCGCCACTAAGCGACTCTTTTGGGTGAGCACCAACCACCAAGCGATAATGCCGGAGACCAAAAGCAGCACCGCAAAATTGCGTACCGCTGCACCACGGAGTAAGGCAATCACTTCCGGATCACCACTGCCCAAGCTAATCACTTCTTGAAAATACAGCAGACTGGTGAGCAGCCCCAAGAACACGAGCACGCCCACCATGAGCAATAAATATTGCGCTAAACCGGCATCCAAATACGGTTGCGCCGAGCGCGGTAAAAAACGCGCTAATACGCTGGCCCATTGATCCTGAAAACGCGCCTGCGGTTTGCACACATCGTGGCAACGCGCATCCAACACGCAACATAAAGAGCAAATATTGCCTTGATACGCCGGGCAAGCGGCCATGTCTTCACGCTCGTAGTCTTTTCCGCAGACGGTGCAAGACAGAATTAGCTCACTCTGCTGCACCGGCTGGCGCGCGATGTAATAACGGCCACGCGTAGCCCAGGCGATGAGCGGTGATGTCACAAACGCCACGATCAGCGCGATAAAAATTGCGAACGGTTGCAGGCTCGCGCCGAACAATCCCAAGTAGGCCGTGACCGATAAACCGGAGGCGATGAGCATCGCGCCCACGCCCACCGGATTGATGTCGTACAAATAGGCGCGGCGGAATTCAATACCAGGCGGCGACCAGCCCATGGGTTTGTTAATCACCAAGTCGGCAACCACAGCCATCATCCACGCCACGGCGACATTCGAGTACAGCGCCAACACCCGGCCCAGGGCTTGGAACAATTCCATCTCCATCAGCATCAAGGCGATCAGCGTATTAAACACCACCCACACCACGCGCCCAGGGTGGCTATGGGTTAAGCGTGAAAAAAAGTTCGACCAGGCCAGCGAGCCGGCATAGGCATTGGTAACGTTAATTTTGAGTTGTGAAATCACAACAAAAATAGCGGTCGCCGCAATCGCCCAACCCACGCCCGGAAAAACATACTGGTAGGCCACCAGATACATTTGATTGGGATCAACCGCGCGTGCTGCCGGTATGCCATGACGGATCGCGACATACGCCAACAAGGCACCGCCCAGCATTTTGATCACGCCTGGAATCACCCAACCCGGGCCACCGATGAGCACACCGATCCACCATCGCCGATGATTGTGCGCCTTGCGTTCCGGCATGAAACGCAAATAATCCACTTGCTCGCCCATCTGCGTAATCAAGGCCAACGCCACCGCCATTGCACCGCCGAACAAGGCAAAGTCAAAATGCGCGCCTTGATTCTCGGTACCGCCATATTTCAAGACATCGCTAAAATATTCCGGCGCTTGCACGGCGAGAAACACGAATGGCAACACCAGCATAATCAGCCAAATCGGCTGCGTGAGCGTCTGCACGCGGCTGATGACGCTGATGCCGTGCGTGACCAGCGGTATCACCACCAGCGTGCACACCATATAACCCCACACCGGCGGCAAACCGAATGCCAGCTCCAAGGCGTAGGCCATAATGGCAGCCTCAAGCGCAAAGAAGATAAAGGTAAACGAGGCGTAAATCAGCGAGGTCAGCGTCGAGCCCATATAACCGAAGCCGGCGCCGCGCGTCAGCAAATCCATATCGACCCCATAACGCGCGGCATAGCGGCTGATCGGCAAACCCGCCAGAAAAATAATCAGGCCGGTGGCAAGAATGGCCAGTGCCGCATTCACAAACCCATAGTTCACCAACAACGTCGCGCCGACGGCTTCTAAAACTAAGAACGAAGCGGCACCGAAGGCCGTATTAGCAACCCGCATTTCCGACCAGCGCCGATAACTGCGCGGGGTGAAACGCAGGGCATAATCTTCTAAGGTTTCGTTACCGACCCAGGTATTGTAGTCGCGGCGAATTTTAACCACGTGTAACGCGGCTTTGGTTTGTTCGGGGATAGCGTGGTGTGGGAGGTTGCTCATGCGGCGAAGAGGTTTCTGCAAGTTGATTTATTATTTCGCTGGGCCGTTCATTATCCAAAGACTGATCGCCGCGCACTGCGGTGACGACAAGCTCGGCTAATATACCGGAGCTTCGTCTACCCGCACACAATAAAAACGAACGCATGGCGACACTACGCTCCCGCCGGGAGGAATCTTCTCCTGTGTTTTTTCTTGAGCCGTGGAATTTGCAGGTAAAAAAATCCACCCGACCAATGCCATTGGGCACGCGCCCGCCCTCTCGGCTAACGCAGCTCTGACGGTAAATTCGGCATAAACGCCCCACCGGTCAACATCCCATACGCCATCCATAGCACAATGAGTGTGTAAATAATCCGTGGTAGCCAAGCGATCATTTCCTGTTGCCAGCGCGCAATCGCTTGTGTTTCCGCCGCCACAAAACGCCACAACATTTCGGGTAAGGTACCGCTCGTTTCGCCCGTTTGAATAAATCCAATAACTTGATCGTTACCCAGATAGTGCAACTCCTCCACCGCTTGCGTGAAGGTGGTGCCGCGCGTCATGCGGCGTTTCAAATTGGAAAAATCCCGACGGATCACATCGTTGTCAATTGTGTCGACCGCTTTAGGCAACGCGTCGAACATCGGAATCCCAGCTTCCAATAATAATGCCATGCTGGCAAAAAATTCACGATTGGCCTGCCGCACCTGCATCGTGCCAAACAGCGGTAGTTGCATGGTGTACCGCACAAATCGCGTTTTAAACCGATGGATCAAATAGGCTGCACCCGCTAGTAGTGCTAGAGGGCGCAGGATTTGCAGCGCATAACCCCAGCCGCTGATGGTGCCCGCCACGAGACTCGGCAGCGGTTGCACACACAGCGCAAAAACCAACACAAAGATCGGCATACTCAGGCGCGATTTCAGCGTAGCGCGTTGTTGTGCTTGCTGGCTATAGCGCTCGGCGAGACGACGGTACGTTGAGGCCGGGCTACCTGCTTGCTGCGCTGCGCGCACCAAATTTACTTCGAAGGGTGAAAACAATCCGCTTCGCGCACCGGCACTGGCGATATCCACCCCGCGCGCTGTTAGTTGCTTCATCTTCTCCATGCGTACCTGCGCCTTGCCGGGTAAACGCAATACGGCAAGTGCTTGGCTTAAGGGTAAGCCCGCTTTTTCCATCGTTGCTAGGCCGTTAAAGAGATCAGCGCGCACTTGCAGTGCCAGCGGTTTGGAGTTTGTGAATAGCATGATCCGCGTTAAGGTACTCGCAAACAGACCTGCCGCACAATCGTCGTTACGCCGCTTGATCTTGACACCGCTCGAGTGCTTCAATTATTATATATTCAAATACATGTTTGAATAGTTTAAAGACCGCGATAGTGCGGCATTGGAGACATTATGTTTTTTAAACAACTGGCCGCTAAAGAGTCTTCACTCTCTTATTTTTTGGGTTGCGGTACGCTCGGTAAAGCGATTGCGATTGATGTGGTTGCGGGCGACGAAGCATGGTTTTTGCAGGAAGCCGCACAAGCGAATGTCACCCTCTCTCACGTCATTGATACGCATATTCACGCCGATCATTATTCCGGTAGCCGCGCCTTAGCTAAGTTGGCGGGTGCAAAATACTGTCTGCACGAAAGCAACAAAGCATTGGTCAAGTTCGACTTCACGCCGCTGGTGGACAACGAAACTATTGAAGCAGGCAATGTCGTTATAAAAGTAGTACACACCCCGGGGCACACTCTGGACAGCATCTGCCTCTTGGTCGCAGACCAGCGCCGCAGTGCGCAACCGTGGTTCGTCATTACCGGCGATACGTTGTTGGTCGGCAGTGTCGGTCGACCCGATTTGGCGGGGCGCGAGCAGGTGATGGCGGGTCTATTGTTCGACAGCCTCCACGCTAAACTATTAACACTGTCCGACGTGACCGAGATTTTTCCCGGCCATCAAGCGGGTAGCGCATGCGGTGCCGGTATTTCTGGTAAACCTTCCTCGACTATTGGTTTTGAGAGGTGCCATAACCCGGCACTGCATATCGACAACAAAGAAAAATTTATTGAGCACATCACCCGCGAAATTCCGCCGCGCCCGGCCGAGATGGAGCGGATCGTTGCCGCCAATATCGCCGCTTAAGCATCGTAACTGTACTGGGTTGACGATTTCGAAGGTGCCGCGATGTTGCAACACCGGCGTATTTCGACACTTAAAACGGTCGATACGACCCATGTCCGGCAACCCATTCTGACGGAGTCACTATTTCATGCCCACCACAGAAACCTCACACTACGCAGCCTACGGCATCCGCAACAATGCCGTGCAATTCGGCCATCAACTACTGCAAGTATTTCTGGTCGGCTTAACCTTGGGCATGCTGCGCACGGTCATCCCGGCCTTGGCCGAGACGGAGTTCGGCGTACCCAAAGGATCGTTTGCTTTGTTAATGGCTTTCGTCGTTGCCTTTGGTTTTGTCAAAGGCGCGCTCAATTTTGCGGCGGGACATTTATCCGAACGTTGGGGACGCAAGACTGTACTGCTCTTGGGTTGGGTGGCCGCGATTCCAATTCCTTTTATGATTCTATACGCGCCGAGCTGGAACTGGATTGTCGCGGCCACCGTGTTACTCGGCATCAATCAGGGTTTCACTTGGTCGATGACGCAAACCGCTAAGCTCGACCTCACCCGCGCCGACCAACGCGGCCTTACCATCGGCCTAAACGAATTCGCCGGTTACGTCGGCGTGGCCGTCGCCGGTATCGTTACCGGCTATCTCGCCACGGCACTCGGCCCGCGCATGGGTTTGTTCGTGTTCGGTGCCCTTGTAATCAGCAGCGCCCTCGTGCTGACGGTCGTGTGGGTGAAAGAAACGCGACCTTGGGCTCAAGCCGAAGGCGCACGCCACGCCGCCGGCTTAAACACTGGGCCGATCCCGCGCTACCCACAAAATATCGCCGACAGACCCAGCACTTGGGAAGTGTTCACCCTGATGTCTTGGCGCGATAAACGCTTGGCCGTTATCGTTCAAGCCGGGCTAGTAGAAAAATTTGTCGATGCTTTGATCTGGGTGGTGTATCCAGTCTATCTTTACGAGCGCGGTTTAAGTCTGGCACACATCGGCTGGGTAGTCGGTGTGTACGGTTTTGTCTGGGGCGGCTCACAATTTTTTACCGGCAAACTCTCCGACCGCATCGGACGACAAAAACCCATCGTCTGGGGTATGTGGCTGTGCGGCGGTGGCGTAAGCATGATGTTGCTCAGCGAACAAGTAACGGGGTGGCTCGCCTCGGCGGCGGTTACCGGTTTTGGTATGGCCTTGCTGTATCCCAACTTATCGGCGGCGGTGGCCGACATCGCACATCCCCATTGGCGTGGTTCCGCCATCGGCATCTATCGCTTCTGGCGCGACACCGGCTACGGTATCGGCGGACTATTGCTGGGTTTAGTGGCGCATCTTTCCGGAAATTTAACTTCCGGATTTTGGTTCGTCAGCATTGCGATGTTTATCTCCGGCACGCTGGTCTGGTACTGGGGTGAGGAAACGCACCCGCGACTCAATCCTGCGCCAAGCACCGATTAACCGCACCTTTCACTGTTCCCCGCACCGGATCTAAATCGCGTATCTCGCACGCTGAAGATACTCGGGTAGAATCGCATCCAACACGATCCGTCTACAGCACATTCGGTGCACACGCATGAGTATTCAAACAGAAGCAATGCCCTTACGCGCCTTGGTCGTCGAAGACGAAGCCAAGCTCGCCCAAGCCATCGCCGAGAGTCTGGAAGCGGCATCTTGGCAGGTCACCTTGTCCGCAAATGGCGAAGAAGGTTTTTTCCTCGCCACCAACGAAATTTTCGACGTTGCCATCCTCGACTTAAATTTACCTGGCCGCGATGGCTTGGAAATTTTGCGCACCTTGCGCCATCGTGGCTGGCAAACGCCGGTCTTGATCCTCACCGCGCGCGACAGCCTGGAAGACCGCGTACAAGGATTGGATAGCGGCGGCGACGACTATCTAGTCAAACCCTTTGCTTTTCCCGAATTACATGCACGCTTGCGTGCCCTGGTTCGACGCGGTCGGATCGATGAAAGCACTAGGTTGCGCTGCGGCGAGATTGAAATGGATCGTATCGCGCGCCAAGTAAGCCGCGCCGGCCAGAGCATCGACCTCACCCCGAAGGAGTTCGAATTATTGGAATTTCTGCTACAGCATAAAGGTCATGTCGTGTCGCGCGAAATGCTTGCCCTAGCCTTATGGAACGCGCGCGCCCGCGTCGTGCCGCTGGATAATGTGATCGATGTGCATGTCGCGCGCTTGCGCGCCAAAATCGATGCGCCGTTCGCCAACGCGCAAATCCGAACCATACGCGGCGTGGGCTTTTCGATCCAGGAGCAAGTCGCGTGAAACTCAAGCCAAATTCCATTCGCGCCAAACTAACGCTCTGGCAAGTCGCGATCATGGCACTGATCCTGGCGCTGTTTGCGCTGGGTATCTACGCTTATGTGCGCGAGAGTCTGTTTGCGCAAATCGATACGCGCCTTGATGCCAGTTTGAAATTAATTGAATCCACCGTGCGTGCCGACACAGCCGAGCTAGGTGAAATTGAACACCACACGCAAGTGGTCGCGTTTCGTGTCATGGAAGGCGATTGGCCGCTGTATACCAGCGGTGGATGGATCGCCGCCGACCTCGATACATTCACACCGCCGCGCAACGGGCGTTGGGTGGTATCGCCTGCGCGCGGTGGCATCTATCACTTGAAGCAAAAGAACTTGACCCTGGGAAAGCGGCAATTCCAACTCACCACAGCGGAAAATGCCGAACAATTGCACCGCGGGTTGGATCGATTGGCGCTCACCCTCAGCATCGGTTTTCCTGTCGCGGTACTGCTGAGCTTGTTGGGCGGCTATTTTCTGGCTGGGCGCATGCTTATTCCCCTACAACACATCACCACGCGCGCCCGCAGCATCAACGAAAACAATCTCGCAGAACGACTCCCGATCACCAACACACACGATGAATTAGGACAACTCGGCAGCGTGTTAAACGATGCTTTTTCACGTCTTGAAATATCATTTACCCGACTCAAGCAATTCACCCAAGATGCCGCCCACGAATTACGCACACCGCTCGCTGTGTTGCGTAGCGTCGGCGAAGTCGGCTTAGAAGAAACACGTGACGCGCATGCCTATCGCGAGATTATTGGGAGCATGCTGGAAGAAGTCGACCGACTCGCGCAACTGGTCAATGGCTTACTCACCCTCGCGCGCGCGGAGTCGGGCCAACACCCGGTACAACGGCAACCGGAAAATCTGCAACTGCTGTGCCAAGAAGTCGTGGAATGCCTGCATGTCCTAGCCGAAGAGAAACAACAAAGCTTGACCTTCGATGCTGCGCAATCGGTCATCGCCACCGTGGATCGCGACACTTTGCGCCTTGCGTTGATGAATCTGGTGGCCAACGCCATTCGCTATACCGCTGCACACGGCGCTATCCGCGTCACGCTAGAACACACCGTGCACACGACGCTGATTAACGTGCACGACAACGGGCCAGGCATAGACTCGGCACATCACGAAAAAATATTTGAACGCTTCTACCGCATCGACTCCTCGCGCTCGCAGCAGTCCGGCGGAACCGGCTTGGGCCTTGCCATCGCGCGCTGGGCTGTAGCCGCTAACGGCGGCGCTATCCACCTAAAAAGTATCGTGGGTCACGGCAGCCAGTTTCAGATTTCCCTGCCCAGCACGACAACATCCGAGCAAACATTGCGCGCTTTCGGTTAGCCCGGCTGGTTTAATGCCTGCGGCGCTCGACAAACTTTCCGAGGTCACCGCTTTATGTGTGGGCTGCCACGTAACTTATCGCGCCAAATAACCGATATAGATTGAACCGGTCTAAATAAAAAACACCGATTACATCGCCACTATTTAGAAGCGCCACCAACTGTTGTCCTATTCCTCAACGCCGATACGCTTCGTGCACTTATTTCTCCGCAATCAATTTCCCAGAAGGAATTTCATATACGAACGTGGATACTTTTCCTTGCTTTGCCACGAGCGCAATCAACACGGGTTTTCCGTCTTGTAATACCGGCGAAATCGAATAGACGGTTCCTTTATTGCGCCGCGCCGCATCCGCCACCACATCGTTCAAAGAACCGTGCAACTGCGCGGCAAGCACGAGATGCTGAGCGGCCCGCGCGACATGCGGCAGATCTTTGAACACCTCTGTCACGGGCACCCATTTACCTTGTTCGGGGCTACCACTTAACTCCTTCAGCACATTTTTTTCAGGCTCTACTCGTAAACCTTTTTCTGCTGTGTAAACGGACAAAGACAACTGCTTATGATCATCCAGTTCAAATTTTGCAGAGATCGCAACTTCGCTTCCCCGGCTGGCCTGTTTCAGCCCGTCCATGAGCGTCATTTTGCTGCTTGGAAGCGCTGCCAGTAGTGCCGCCGTTCCTGAATCTGCCGCGACACTCCCTCCGGCTGCATGGCTTGCATGTGCCGCGAACAATCCACACGCCATGAACATAGCAATACTAATTTTGGAAAAGATGGACGAATATTTCATTTAAAGCACTCCTAAAATAAAAATGTTTGGTGATTATTTTTTTGCAGCGTCGTTTCACGCCGAATTGGATAGCGCTTGTTTTATACAATTTATTTGGGTAACAAAATAAATTCCTTTCGTCTCTGTGGTGGGAAAAGGGAACGCGCATTAAATTCAACAACACACGCAGCCAGAGCAACGGGCGATCTCAAAGCAGGTAGCCTGCACACCGAACTTAGCTTCCGCCGCAAGAGTCGTATTGGTCGTATTTTTTCATGTGCTTCTCTTCTGTTCGTTAAATCACCCGTCCACTACATCCGGTAGCACGTGCTTAAAATCGATAGTCCACGCCAACCAGCCCAGTGAAATCCGTTTCGACGGAACTTAACGCCTGCCTCACTCCCAGATTCAACAGCACAGCCTTTGTTATCGTGAGCGAGAGCCCTGCGCCCAGATAAGCTGGCGCTTGATTCGAGGCTTTGTTTTTGTTGCTTGCGACGCCAATATCGGCCAGGATTTTCCAGCGGTTATCGAGACTGCGCACCAGCGCGACGGATACGCTGCCCAGATGTTCGCGCTGGTTCAGCGTGTTGCCGTTGCGCTTATAGCCCAGATCAAGATCAAACTCCCATGGCCCGCTCTCATAGCTGGCGAGGGCATTGACGGCCTGCGTTGGCTTACCACTGCCCACGAGCACCGCATCATCACCGGTTGGGAGAGTGACGACGGCCTTGAGTCCCAGGCTCAGGCCATGCTGTTCGAAGTATCGCCATTTCATACCCAACTTGGCATCGCCGACACCACGAAAATGCGCGCTGCCAGCGCCTGCCTCATCGCTACGCATATTGCGGTAAGGGAGTGTGAGAAATACATTGAGATTGTCCAGCAGCCCATGAATGATTGAAGTTTCCTGAACGACACCGCGTTCGCGTACGCCCTGTGCGCGATCCACGCCGTGCTCGACCGTCAGCTCGAACTTGCTACGCCCTAATCCCAGCGTGCCCGGATCCTCGGTGCTCAGCGGAAACCCCGCCTCGGCAGGCGCAACAAACAGCAGCAGTAGCGTGCCAAACAGTGCATGTCCAACCAGGTCATTCAGCCAATTATTTCGCACGGCGCACCACGAAATCGGCAAAGGACGATGCCGCATCCGCCTTGGACCACAGACCGACACCACCCGCCTTGGGCCATTGCGCGTCGCTGACTTCCCATGTCAATTGATTGTTGAACCAGCCTTGGATATGTTGCCCGTGCTGCGTAATCCGCAGTTCAACCCATTGGCCCGGCGCCGTCTTCAAGCCCTCAGCACTGGCCAAGGTGCTGCGCGCACCCTCCTTGACAGAGTACAAACGAAAGTTGCTCTCGAGCGGGTTATAGCGCGCGACATAGTAGTTATTCTCGTCCTTGACGCGCCAAATCAGACCGCCACCTTGATCGGTGTCGCCGCTGTTGGCACGCATGCGGACTTTCGCTTCACCATCCTGAAACACGATCTGATTAGTCCAGAAGAGATTAAATGCAGCGGAGGATGCGTCCTGAATCCACGCTATCGTCAACACCTTCGCCTGATTGGATGCCGCGGCACCCACCCCCACTTGCCACTGCGCCAGTGGGCCTGAAGGATGGGTTGCAGCCACAACCCATCCAGCGGGAAGTTGCCCAATAGAAACTTTATCCAGCGCCATACGATATTCGTCCGGCGCGGCCTGCGCCGCTACGTATCCCGTACACAGCAACAACGTAAGAGACAGCCTGCCAAGCCATCGAAAATTTACGCCGCGCATACGCGCTAAAAAGTGATTGGTGCGTTGTGCAAAATTAAGTGATTTCATTTTTTTCCTCCAGTCATCAGATGTTGCTCAGCGTAGCCACCGAGCATTTCACAGACAACTTAAGAAACCTGTCGGATACTTAAGGAAATCCAGAGTGGTTTATATCGAATTTATTGGTAGCATCAGCGCAACTTAACAAGACAAGAAAATTCACCGATGAACACACAAACCCAATCCAATACAAAATCGATTCGTGTCTGGGACTGGCCCATCCGCCTATTCCATTGGCTGCTGGTCGCGCTGTTCATCCTCAGTTGGATCAGCGCCGAAATCGGCGGCAATGCCATGCAATATCACCTATGGTCCGGCTATGCCGTATTGGGCTTGGTGCTGTTTCGTGTTTTATGGGGTGTCGTGGGTAGCGAGACCGCGCGTTTTGCGCATTTCATGCGCGGCCCAAGCGCCGTGCTGGCCTACACGCGTAGCTGGTTCAAACCAGGCTACCGTGCCACGCTGGGGCATAATCCGCTCGGCGGCTGGAGCGTGGCCGCACTATTGCTTGCACTCGCATTTCAAGCGCTGACTGGATTATTTTCTAATGACGACATTGCGAACGAAGGCCCGCTCACGCATTGGGTGAGCAAGAGCACTAGCGACCTGATCAGTCAGGTGCATAGCGGCGCGTTTAATGTACTGCTGATTTTAGTAATACTGCATCTGCTCGCGATTGTTTTGTATCGCGTGAAGCATGGTGAGGATTTGCTGAAGCCCATGCTGACTGGCGACAAGGTGGTCAACGAAAACGTGGGCGAACCCAAGTGGTCGAGTACTTGGTTGGCGCTGGTATTAGTAGTAGTTGTGGCGGGAGTTGTATATGGGCTGGCGGCCCGGCTGTAGCGTTGTCGGATACGGTGCATTTTGGCAATGCATACAAAGTACATCGTGAGTTGCCGCCCAGGTCTGACACAGCACGAACTGCCATAACCGCTGATACCGGAAGCTGCCGGTCATAATTCAGAGACGACCGGCAGTCTTCGGCCCGAAGCGGAGCGCCTCTTTGCGAAATGTAGGCGGTTAACGTTTGAGCTTAACCGCCACCCTTGGTTGACAAAGAACGCCATTTGGTTGATAATAAATGACACAACCATTGACAAAGAAGCACCTTAATGAGCACTGTACGCGACAGAGGCGAAACCATTCGAAGGTTCATCATCGGCAACCTTGAAGACCATTCGGCGGATATTGCAAGGCTAGCGGCCGAGCGGTTCGGCTGTACTCGGCAAGCTATCCACAAACATCTTCAACGCCTAGTCGCTGAAGGCACCGTTACGCCAGACGGTCAGACGCGCAACAAGACATACAAGCTCGCCCCGTTGATGCACTGGGAGAAGCAATATCCACTAGGGCATGGCATCACGGAGGATCAAGTGTGGCGTGAGGATGTCGCACCGTCACTGGGAAAGTTGCCGCAGAACGTGCTGAGCATCTGGCAGTATGGCTTCACAGAGATGTTCAACAACGCCATCGATCACTCAGTCGGAACGTATATTCAGGTGCGCCTGACAAAGACCGCGGCATCAACAGTTGTGGATATCCGCGACGACGGGATCGGCATCTTCAAGAAAATACAATCCGCTCTTGCCTTGCTCGATGAGCGGCACGCGGTTCTTGAACTGGCTAAGGGAAAGTTCACAACTGACCCCGCGAACCACTCCGGGGAAGGCATTTTCTTTAGTTCAAGAATGTTCGACGAATTTGAGATTCTCTCTGGAGGCGTCTACTTCTCGCACGAGTTTGATCAAAGGGAGGACTGGATTTTTCAAGCTGGTAGTTCGCAAGCTGGCACTATAGTTCGAATGGAGCTACATAACCACACGGCGCGCACAACCAAGAAAGTGTTTGATAAGTTCGTCTCGGAAGAGGACTACGGGTTTACCAAGACTGTTGTTCCAGTCAAGCTGATGAAGTATGGTGACGACAACCTTGTATCACGCTCTCAGGCAAAGCGTCTTCTGGTGCGGTTTGATAGGTTTAAGGTCGTCATTCTTGACTTCTCATCTATTTCCTCGGTTGGGCAAGCCTTCGCAGATGAGGTATTTCGCGTTTTCAAGGCAAAGCATCCCGAGGTGGAACTTGTTGCGATTCACGCAAACGCTGAGGTAAAGAGAATGATCTCTCGAGCCCAGTCGCTGAGTGCTCTTGGTGACGGCTAACTCCGAAGTGCTGCCTGAGTTGCCCGTACAACGTCCTGCGACGGCACTTCGGTATAAACACTACATGGTATTTGCACTCCCACTTCGAGTGGCTTAGGCTATCAAACTCGTCCATCGTGAAATCTCCTTTTACGTGTGCTTGGCGGCTCACGTTTCGGAGTTTCCTCAATGGACTCCCGTATCTGTCAAACTTTCGTTGCCACCCCGGCAGAGTCAGGGGGTCTCCCTTGGTAGACTAGGCCTGACACAGAAATGATCGCTTAGTACTCGGAGTGGTTAGATAGATTCAAACAGAAACCGGCAGGCATCGACCCGTTTCGGCCATCCAGGTCGATCATATCGTATGTCCGCTTGTTGGCTTGAATCGGTCATCTGGTAACCTTGTTGCCAAGGAGAGTCCTTTTCCTTAAACAGCATACCTTTGGAGAGGCTTTGGCTAGATTACACGACAGAGATTATTTCTATAAATTGATGGCAGCAGATACTGCGAAGGCAGTGCTGAAATGCTCGTGTCTTCGGTGGCGTGAGCCGCGTCAGTTTAATGACCCATTCGATCACCAGGTTTCTTTTGTTTTCCCCTACACAAAGCAGGAGTTTTCTGAAGCGCTTTTCAAGGCAGTCGAGCGATTGGTATATGAGGAAGAGCCAAAGTTCGTAGAGGAGACACTTCTCGCGAAAATGATTCTGATGCTGCGTGGAATACGAGACAGGGCACCAAGGGAAAAAATTCAAGCCACTTTGGCTAGTGGCTTGGCAGAGACAGAGAAACAAATTGACCAATACCGTGCCAACATGAATTCACTGATAACTGTTGACCTTAATCAATCCCGTGTTCTCTGCGTGACTGAACAAAATGACAACGTTGTGATGTGGTCTCACTACGCAGACTCGCATAAAGGTGTCTGCTTAAGGCTTCAGTGCATCCCTGAAATCGACAACACGCTATTAGCAGCAAGAAAAGTGGAGTACACAACCGAATTCCCCTTGTTTCCAACACTAGATGAACATGTGCGCTATTACATAGGCGAAGCGCCCATCGACTTCGCAAAACTGCTATACAAAATACCGTTCATGAAGCACCAGAACTGGTCATACGAGAGGGAATGGCGCGTTCATGTTCCTCACTTGGCGGATGCAACCGGAAAAGGATATAACGACTGGAAAGA
>JAYVZN010000043.1:0-92275 GCA_043783305.1 Betaproteobacteria bacterium | reverse complement strand
CAACCCAAGGTAACGCCCGGCGCTGCTCGGGCGCATTTCCGTCGTTTCGGCATCGTAATCGGGGGCATGTTTGAGCACGATGTCGACAATGGATTGGGCGAAACCACGCTCGGCTTGCCCCATGATTTTAATTGGGAAGCTGGTCGGAAATTTAAGTAACGTCGTTTTTTCTTCGACCATCAAAAATCCTTTACGATGCCAAGTGCCATGCTCTTTTAAGCGCCTTGGCGCATTACTGTTGCTTTGTAATTTTGGTACAACGTATCCATGCGTTTGAAGAATGGGCCGGGCTGTCCTTGACCAACTGGCTGGCCATCCAATTCGGTAATCGGCAGCACTTCACGTGTGGACGAGGTCAGCCAAATCTCGTCTGCGTTGCGCACAACCGTTTCTGCAACGGGGCCGATTTGCAGCGGAATGTGATCGACCGCAGCCAATTCCAAAATCAGGTCGTAAGTAATGCCCGGCAGCATCAAATTGTTTTTTGGCGGTGCCAACAGCACTCCATTTTGCACCACGAAGATATTGCTCGCGGAGCCTTCGGTTAAAAAACCATCGCGCAATAATACGGCTTCCATCGTACCCGCCGCCACAGCCAGCTGCCGCAGCAGTACATTGGGCAGTAGCGAAATCGCTTTAATATCACAGCGCAACCAGCGGTTGTCCAGTGCGGTTATCGCGGTCACGCCACTGGTTTTTAATTCCGCTGCCGGTGGTAGAAGTGGGCTGCTCATCATGAAAACCGTTGGGATTACCACTTTTGGAAAAGCATGGTCGCGCCGGGCCACGCCGCGCGTGATATGCAGATAAAGATATTGGTCTTCGCCCTCATTTTCGGCAATGAGCTCCAGCAACAAGGTGCTCCACTCGGCATCGCTATGCGGATTTTTCAGGCCAATACCATCTAAGCTGTTTTGTAACCGGCGCAAATGCTCGCCCAGCCGAAACGGCTGGCGCGAATACACGGGGATCACTTCATAAATACCATCGCCGAAAATAAAACCGCGATCCAGTACCGGAATCGTCGCCTGCTCCAGCGGCATAAAACGACCGTTCAGATAAATTATTTGAACCATAGTTTAACGCTATCCCAAATGCGACCGAATAGTCCGGCGACTTTTACATCGTCCAACGCTTGTAACGATAAGTCGGCAACCGGCTTAGCATTCACGTTCACGGTCAAAGTACCGACGACCTGCCCCGACATTAAAGGGGCTAGTAAGGGTTGGCGGCTGGTTAAAGTGACTTTGGCGTGCGGATAATAGCCCTTGGGCAATGACAAATAGACATTGCGTTGAAACCCGGCTTTGACGCTATTCTCGCTCCCCTTATAGACCGGCAGCGTGGTGACGACTTGTCCTTGTTGGTATAGGCGATAGGTCTCATAAAACTGGAATCCATAGTTGAGTAATTTTTGGCTTTCCGTGGTGCGCGCATTGTCGGAAGACGTGCCCAGCACGACCGAGATCAAACGCATTTCGCTGCGCTTGGCGGAGGTAATCAGGCAATATCCGGCCGCTTCGGTATGACCGGTCTTAACGCCGTCGACAAACGGGTCCTGCCACAACAGGCGATTGCGATTGGGTTGGGTAATATTGTTATAGCGAAATTCCTTGATCGAATACAGCGGGTAATATTCGGGAAAGTCGCGAATAATCGCCGCCGTCAGCAAAGCCAAGTCGCGCCCGGTGGAATAGTGCTGCGCGTGCGGTAAACCGGTGGCGTTTACAAAATGGGTGTGACTCATACCGAGGCGCCTCGCCTCTGTGTTCATCAACATCGCAAACGCCTCTTCGGTGCCGGCAATACCTTCCGCCAGCGTAACGCAAGCATCATTGCCGGATTGCACAATCATCCCCTTCATCAAATCCTCGACCGCAACCTGCGAATGGAGTTTGATGAACATGCGAGAACCTTCCGAACGCCACGCTTTTTCCGATACCGGTAAGGTTTGCTCGGGTTTCAAACGACCCTGCTTTAAAGCGGTAAAGGTTAGATAGGCCGTCATGAGTTTGGTCAATGATGCCGGATCCACAGGTTCGTCCGGCTTCAAACTTTGTAGGACTTGGCCGCTTTGAAAGTCCATCAAAACAAAGGAACGCGCGGCAATATCCGGTGCCGGAGGGGGCGGTAACAGCGCCGTAGAATCAGCCGCTTTTGCCAGACTGGTGGTAAATAAGAGCAGGATAAAGAAAAGTGGTTTCATAGATAAATTAGCGTCAAGTTAAAAAGGAGGTGTGGTTGTTGGCGGCGTTTTAACCGCATGGATTTATCTGCCGCGCCGGTAGACAAAATACTTAACGAAAGAAGCGATAGAGAACAAATGAACACCAAGAAACCTTATTGTAGTTTATTTTAACGGTAACGTCCGCCGTGCTCGTAGCGACTAAATTTTATTTAACGCCGACCGATCAACATTAAGCGTTATTCAGTTTCACTAATAGGGTATGCATTTTTTCGGAATCATCGGTCTTCAACATCTTCACGACCAGTGCATGAATATCCGGCAAATTGGTTTTAAGTACTTGCTGTTTCACGGCGAGTAGATGCGCCGGGTGCATGGAAAATTCACGTAAACCAAAACCCAATAATAAACGGGTGAGGTTTGGATCACCGCCCATTTCACCACACACCGCCACGGGTGTACCCACGCGATTGGCGGTATGGATTGTGTGCGCAACTAATTGCAGCACCGCCGGATGTAAGGGATCGTACAAATGCGCCACCGCGTCATCGGTGCGGTCGATGGCTAAGGTGTATTGGATTAAGTCGTTAGTGCCGATCGACAGGAAATCCAATTTTTTGGCGAAGCTTTGCACCATCAGCGCCGCTGCCGGGATTTCAATCATGCCGCCGACTTTAATGGCTTTATCGTAAGGGACTTTTTCGCTATCCAGGCGCTCTTTTGCCGTTTTAATGTGTTGTAGGGTTTGATCCAGCTCCGATAATGAAGACAGCATCGGAATTAATATCTGCACCTTACCGTAATGCGATGCCCGCAAAATCGCGCAAATCTGGGTGTGAAACAAATGTGGTTCAGCCAGACACAAACGAATGGCGCGCAACCCCAGCGCCGGATTTGCGCTTTGGCCGTGCTCCATTTGCGTTAGCTGTTTATCCGCGCCTAAATCCAAGGTACGGATCGTCACCGGCAAACCTTTCAAGCCTTCCGCGACAGCGCGGTAGGCCGTGAATTGTTCTTCTTCTCCCGGCAGATCCGGACGATTCATAAACAAAAATTCGCTGCGGAACAGCCCCACCCCTGCGGCACCATTCTCAAGCACTAAAGGAATATCCTGCAGCAACTCGATATTCGCGTGTAATTCCACGGAGGCACCATCGAGTGTGCGGGTTGCCGCACCGGCTAGTCGTTTGAGTTTTTGCTGATCGATTTCCCATTGGTTCTGCTTGATGCGGTATTCGGCCAGCACATGTTGATCTGGATTGACGATCACCACGCCTTGGCCGCCATCGACAATGAGCAACTCACGTTCGCGAATTAATTGCCGCGCATGGTGAAGCGCCACCACGGAAGGGATGTTTAAACTACGTGCCAAGATCGCCGTGTGCGAGGTTGCGCCGCCAACATCCGTGACAAAGGCCGCAAACTGGTGGCGCTTGAATAAAATCATGTCTGCCGGCGACAAGTCATGCGCCACCAGAATACTGGCTTCTTCCGGTGTCGCATCGCTGCTTGGTACGCCCGGGTGGCCTAGCAGCACTTTCAGTACGCGTTCCACGACCTGCTGTACATCGTTCTGGCGTGCGCGCAAATAAGCGTCTTCAATATGTTCGAATTGATCGAGTAAATTTTCTAACTGTTGCGTCAATGCCCACTCCGCATTGCATTGCTGCGCTTCGATCAGTTGCCGTGGCACTTTCGATAAAGTGGAGTCGTTGAGGATCATTAAATGCACGCCGAGGAAGGCTTCAACTTCCGGCGGCGCATGCGCAGGAATGTGTTTGCGCATGGACTCCAGCTCTTCGCGCGTGGATTGAATGGCGCGGTCAAAACGCGCTACCTCCTCCTTCAGTAATTCTTTGGGGAGTGCGTAATGCGGGACTTCCAGCGTTGCGTGCGATACCAGATGCGAGAAACCAATCGCGATACCACCGGAGACGGCAACACCATGCATGGTAAAGCTCATTCGCCCTCGCCGAATTTATTGTTGATTAAGGTCAGCACCGCTTGCAAGGCTTGCACTTCATCCGGGCCACTGGTCTCAATTGCAATGGTGCTGCCTTGAGCGGCGGCCAGCATCATGACGCCCATAATACTTTTAGCGTTAACTTTATTGCCGTTGCGTTCGAGGTGTACATCGCTTTTAAATTGATTCGCGGTTTGCGATAACTTAGCCGATGCGCGCGCATGCAAACCCAACTTATTAATAATTTCAACGTCCTGTTGCAACACGGCATGCTTCCTTTGAAACTTCGATGACACCTTCGCGCCCGCCGCTGATGGCTTTATCCACCAATACAGACAAGGGTTCATGGCGGTAATTGAGCACCCGTACTAACATCGGCAAATTAACACCCGCAACCACTTCCAATTTTCCCGGCTGCATCATGCGACAGCAAACATTGCACGGGGTGGCACCATACATATCGCTTAACACCAACACACCTGCACCTTGATCGAGTTGCTCAATCAAGGCTTGGGCGCGTGTTAATAGCGCATTAGGGTCGTCGTGCAAGGCCACCGCCATTTGTGCTAAATGCGGCGTGTCGGCACCAAAAACGTGATTAGCGCAATGAATCAAGCTTTCGCCCAATGCACCGTGGGCGATAATCAATATTCCAATCATGACGGTACCTACTTTCTGTCCAATTGTTGACGTGGCTTTATTTTTCTTGGAGCACCCGGCGCGCACGTTTGGCCAACGTTTTCGTTATGGCCATTTTACCGCTTTCATCAATCAGCATAGCGGCTTCTATTCCTTGGCGCTTGAGTTGTACTTCCCAGCCGTTTGCGCCGACGATAAAAGCCGGTTTTGAAGCCACATCCGATAACAGCCCGGCCGCTACGCCGGATGGCGCAAGAACCGTCACCGACTGCGTATGCGCGGCCGGATAACCGCTGCGTGGATCAATGATGTGACAGTAGCGCTGACCTTTCAGTTCAAAGAAGCGCTGATAGTCGCCGGAAGTACCGATGGCTTCACCCGCCTGCAAATCCAATTCTAAGACCGCGCCCGGGCGACGTGGATGCTGCACCCCAACATGCCAAGGACGCGCACCGTGCCGCCCCAGTGCGATTAAATTCCCGCCGATATTCACCAGCGCGTTATGGATGCCGTGCGCCCGTAAAATTTGTACGGCGCGATCCAAAGCCAATCCTTTGGCATAGCCGCCGAAATCCAGTTGTACCGCGCGATTGCGGCTGAAGGCCCAGCCCGCAGCGTCTAGCGTAATATCCTGCATGCGCGGATTGGCTTGCACTAACGCGTTGATTTGTTCCGGTGCCGGTAATGCGGGCTTAAATTCATCCGACTGAAATCCCCACAAGGCGATCAAGCGTCCAATCGCCGGATTAAATAAATTATCCGAAGCCTCGGCATAATGCGTGGCGCTCCGGATTGCTGTCGCCAATTCCGGCGACACTTGCAACCGTTCGCCACGCGCAAACGCGGCGTTCAATTGGGTGACCGGACTGGGTTTCCAGGCGTGGAACGCACGGTGCAAGCGATCAAATTCTTGTAAAACAGCGGCACCGGCGGTGCGCGCCCGGGCCTCTTCCGCACCGTAAATACTAATTTCGACCTGCGTACCGAAAACAAAAGCTTGTTGCTGGTACAACGGTTCTTGTTCGCAACCGGTAAGCGCAAGTATCAAAAAAACAAAAACAAAGCGGCATGGTGTAAAAGCGCAAAGTTTTTGCATCGACGATATCGAGGGCTCCGTGCTGCTACACGGAAGCATTTTTCTCCAGAGCATCCACCAGCATTCCGGCTACATTGAATCCACTTTGCGCGGTAATTTCTTGCATACCGGTGGGGCTGGTAACATTCACCTCGGTGAGGTAGTCGCCAATCACATCTAAGCCGACTAAAAACAGACCCGCCGTTTTCAGCACGGGAGCCAGTGTTTCTGCAATTTTGCGGTCACGCGGGCTTAACGCCTGCGCCACACCGCGCCCCCCCGCTGCTAAATTGCCGCGTGTCTCACCGGGTTTTGGAATGCGCGCCAACGCAAACGGCACCACCTCACCGTTAATGATTAATATCCGCTTATCGCCTTGTGCAATTTCCGGGATAAAGCGCTGCGCCATAATTGTGCGTTGCCCGAGCGCGGTAATGGTTTCTAAAATCACATTTAAATTAGGGTCGGATTCGATAATGCGAAACACGCTGGCACCACCCATGCCGTCCAGGGGTTTAACAATGACATCACGATGTTCACCGATAAAGGCGCGAATCATTTCCATTTGGCGCGTCACTAAAGTGGGTGCCATGAACAATGGAAACTTGGCAATCGCCAATTTTTCGTTGTAATCGCGAATGGAAGACGGTTTATTTAAAACGCGCGCACCCTGTGTTTCAGCCAACTCCAATAAATAGGTGCTGAACACATATTCCATATCGAAGGGCGGATCCTTGCGCATTAAGACCGCGTCAAAGGCGCTCAAGGTTTCGGCAACCGGTTCGCCGAGGGTATACCAAACTTTATCCGTGGGCCGCATTTCCAGGTGCCGCGCATGGCCCATTACCGAGCCGGATTGCAACACCACGTCACCTTGTTGCAGCACGTACAACGCATGACCGCGCATGGCCGCCTCGCGCATAATAGCGAAGCTCGTGTCTTTGTAAGTCTTGATATGCTCGATCGGATCGAGGATCAGGGCGAGACGCATCGGTAAATTTTAAGCGGCGACTTCTTCAAGATTAAGAGGGTCGGAACGCGCGAGCTCCAAAGATGCCGCGAGCAACGCCAAGCGCGCCACTACGCCATAGGTGTAAAAACGATTCGGCGGGGCATCCGGGCGACCGCCACAATCGGGCAACGAACACGGAGACTCAAACGCCAGCGGTACGAAATGCATGCCGGGCGCGTTAAGATTTTCATCCACACCGCGACTGGTGTGCACACGGTAGAAACCACCCACCACGAAACGGTCGATCATGTACACCACCGGCTCTGCAACAGCGGCATTGATACTCTCAAAGGTATACACCCCTTCTTGAATAATCACGTCCGACACTTGTAAACCTTCCTTTACTACCGACATTTTATTGCGCTGCTTGCGATTTAATTCACGCACATCATCGGGCGATTTTGCCGTCATGATACCCATACCGTAAGTTCCGGCATCGGCTTTAACGATAACAAACGGTTCTTCATCAATCCCATGCTCTTTGTATTTTACGCGAATTGAATCCAGCATATCGGCAACGTGCTCTACCAGGCATTCTTCGCCTTCACGCGCCTGAAAGTTCACGCGATTGCAAGTCGCAAAATAAGGATTAATGATCCACGGATCGATGCCGATCAAGGCGGCAAATTTTTCCGCAACCTCGTTATACGCCGCAAAGTGATTCGATTTTCGGCGCGTCGCCCAACCGGCATGCAGCGGCGGGATAATCGGTTGGTTCAGGCCTCGCAAAATTTCGGGAATGCCGGCGGACAGGTCATTATTCAGAATAATCGCACACGGATCGAAGCCATCCAGTTTCAAGCGTCGGCCTTCGCGGATCAGGGGTTCCAGCACCAGTTGTTCGCCGTTCGGTAGGTCGATAGCGGTGGGTGCTGTGATCTCCGGCAAGAGCGTGCCGATGCGCACCTGCAGTCCCGCCTGCAGTAAAATGTAGCGCAGTGCGGCGACATTTTGTAAATAAAACGTATTGCGCGTGTGATTTTCCGGGATCAGCAAGAAGCGTTGCGCCTCCGGACAGATTTTTTCAACAGCGGATTGCGCTGCCAACACGCACAAGGCCATAAAATGCGGATTCAGATTATTGAATCCGCCGGGAAATAAATTGGTATCAACGGGCGCGAGCTTAAAACCGGCATTGCGCAAATCCACCGAACAATAAAACGGCACCGTATTTTCTTGCCACTGTAAACGAAACCAGTGCTCAATCGCCGACATCTCGGCCAACGTCCGTTTTTCGATATCCAGCAAAGGGCCGGTTAATGCAGTTGTCAGGTGAGGAACCATAAAATTATTTAGAGTGGATGGTGGATTAATTGTAGCGCATTTAAAACAAACAAGGCGCGGCACAACCCGCCGCACGAAATTTTGTTAACCCGCTAAACGGATGGCTATCTAAAAAACAACCTGGAACACCATTAAAAATACACAAAATCACCGTATTTCCTGGAGCATGGCTAAACTATAAGCACTCAGTGGGAGGATTATGCATACCGTTGTAATTATTGGTTTGGGTCAATTGGGTCGAATATTTGCCTGCGGATTGCTGCGTTCCGGTTGCCATATTGTACCGGTCAATCGCGGCGATGAGATGCAGCAAATCGCTATCCTGCATGCCGAGCCGCACTGTGTATTGGTCGCGGTGGCGGAGGCAGATTTACAGGCTGTACTGACGGCGCTGCCGATTTCTTGGCGTGATCGCTTAGTCTTGGTTCAAAACGAACTTTTACCACGCGATTGGGAAGCGCACCCCATTCACAAACCGACCGTGGCATCGGTGTGGTTTGAAAAGAAGAAAGGTTCCGATTGTAAGCCGCTCATCCCAACGCCGATCCATGGACCGAAAGCGCAACTCATTTGTGCCGCGCTCAGTGCCCTTGAAATTCCCGCGCGCAGTGTGGAAGTCCCCGATCAGTTGCTGTATGAACTGGTGCGCAAGAATGTCTATATCCTCACGACCAATATTGCGGGCCTGTTGACCGGTGGCACCGTGGGCGATTTATGGCATGAACACCGCGCACTGGCAACGACTGTGGCGCATGAAGTGATGGACATTCAAGACTGGCTCACAGATCGTCGACATGACCGCGTCAAACTGCTCGATGGCATGCTCGAAGCCTTTGCGGCCGATCCTAAACACGCTTGTCGTGGGCGTAGCGCACCGGATCGACTGCAACGTAACTTGGATTTTGCAAATACCGCGCGGTTGGCGGTGCCTAAATTGCGCGCGATTGCAGCCGAGGTTTTTACCGCAATTTAAAAAACTTTTCACGGGCAAAAAAAGGGGCGCCCCTTAAAGCTGGGCACCCCTTTTAATGCTAAATGTAAGGCAATGGAATTTTTACATCGTGTAGGCACGCTCGCCGTGCTCGGACACATCCAGACCTTCGCGCTCTTTGTCTTCCGCGACACGCAGACCGATGAGCAGGTCGACGATCTTGTAGGAGATGAAGGCCGCAACGGCGGACCACACCACGGTAACTGCAACCCCTTTAAACTGGATCCAAACCTGATCCATGATGGCCGTAGAGCCGACGGTCGCGGTAACCCAGTCGGTGACCAGACCCGGGCCGCCCAAGGCTTGGTTGTTAAACACACCGGTCAGTAGTGCGCCCAAGATACCGCCCAAGCCGTGTATGCCGAATACATCGAGCGTGTCATCGGCCCCGAGGATTTTTTTCAGCCCCGTTACGCCCCACAAGCAAACCACACCAGCGATGAGACCAATGGCTAGGCCGCCCATCATGCCGACGTTGCCCGCTGCTGGTGTAATCGCCACGAGACCTGCCACCGCACCCGAAGCCGCGCCCAGCATCGAAGGTTTGCCCTTAAGCATCCACTCGACGAACGTCCAGGAAACCACGGCACCGGCAGTCGCAAGAAAGGTATTGAAAAATGCCAACACGGCGGAGTTACCGGCTTCCAGCGCGGAACCCGCATTGAAACCAAACCAACCCACCCACAACATGCAGGCACCGATCATGGTCATGGTCAGATTATGCGGCGGCATGGCTTCGCGACCGTAACCGACACGCTTGCCGACCATGTAAGCGCCGACCAAACCGGCGACACCGGCATTGATATGCACCACGGTACCCCCCGCAAAATCGAGTGCGCCCCACTGCCATAGCAATCCCGCTTTGGCATTCATCGCATCCACGACTTCTTTGCCGGTGTAAGCATCTGGGCCCATCCAGAACCACACCATGTGCGCCATCGGCAGATAGCTCAGCGTGAACCAGAGCACCATGAAAAGCAGCACGGCGGAGAATTTCATGCGCTCCGCAAATGCGCCGACGATTAGCGCGCAGGTAATGGCTGCAAACGTGGCTTGGAACGCCGCGAACAATAGCTCGGGAATAACCACCCCTTTACTGAAAGTTGCGCCGTTGGTCATGGTGCCTTTTACGGCATCAAACAGGCCCCCCATGAATAAGCGGTCAAAGCCACCGATAAAGGGAGCGAGTGCGCCATGCCCCTCGGTAAACGCCAAGCTGTAACCGTAAACGGCCCACAGCACGGAAATCAGCGAGAAAGTCACCATGACCTGCATGAGCACCGACAACATATTTTTCGAGCGGACTAGGCCGCCGTAAAATAGCGCCAGACCCGGAATCGCCATCATCAATACCAGTAGCGTCGACACCAGCATCCACGAAACGTCTCCTTTGTTTGGGACGGGTACGGCGGTGGGTGCAGGCGCGACAGCCGCCGGAGCAGCCATTACAGGTGGCGTTGCGGGTGCCGATGTAGCGGCGGCAGGTGCTGTTGCAGTAGGTGTATCTTGCGCGAAGGTCGGACTGGCCAGTCCGATGGTTCCCAAGAGCGCGAGCATTGCTATCCAATACTTCATAATATTCTCCTTATAGCGCGTCCGGACCGGATTCACCGGTGCGGATGCGGATGACTTGACCGAGGTCGAAGACAAAAATTTTGCCGTCGCCGATTTTTCCGGTATTGGCGGATTTCGTAATCGCTTCGATCACTTGATCCACCATATCGGCTTTGATCGCAACTTCGATCTTCACTTTGGGTAGAAAATCCACCACATACTCGGCGCCACGATACAACTCAGTGTGGCCTTTTTGTCGCCCAAAGCCTTTTACTTCGGTGACGGTTACGCCTTGCACGCCGATGGAGGAAAGTGCTTCACGCACCTCATCCAGCTTAAACGGCTTAATAATTGCGGTGACGAACTTCATAGCATTCCTGCCTTTCGTTTAGAAAGTTTTAGAGATCCAGACCGTGCCGGTGCCCTTGGCGATGTCTTTGGGGAAAATACCGGAGCACGCGCCATTCGTATTGCCCGCTTGGTTAAAGGCACCGTAGCCGCAAACGTTCGCGCTACTCGTGTCGGTATAAGCCACGCCCAGCGTTACATTCTCAAAGACCTTACTCGCCTTGCCAAGGTCGTAAGTCAGGCTGATTTTATAGTCGTCATAGGAATATAAGGCATCGTTACTGGCACCGTTAGCGTTGATCGGATCGCGGCCGCTGTAGGTTTGAATGCCGTAGTGCCCGCCCAAGGTTAAACCGGTTTCGCCCAGCGGTACGTTGGCGGATAAGTCAACGTAATTGGTACCGCTGGAATCGGCTACGCCGAAGGTCTTGTTACCAATACTGTGAGAGTATTTGACGCTAAACCACTTCCAGCTACCGGCCACGTAGGCTTCCAGAGTATCGGCTTTGCTGAAACCATTGCCGGTGCGAATGTCGCCTGGGTAGTAATACTGCAACAGACCTACGTCGTAACCGAAATCGCCGATGCTGCCTTTATAGCCCGCATAGAAATCCCATTCCAGATTGCCGCCGGTGTTGTAAGTGCCGGACGCAGCGCCTGCAGCGTTGGTGGTATTTTCTTTCAGCCAGCTAATGTTCGAAGCCCAAGTACCGGCATAAAAACCACTGCTGTGCGCATAATCAAAGCCGCCCTGGATTGCGGGGTCGCGATTCGTCTGCGTTAATCCGCGAAACACGTATTGGCTATACAAGCCGATGTTGGCGGTGAACGTGTGCGGTGAAGCGGGAGGGGCTTCTGCAGCAAGCGCCGCGCCGCTTAAACCCGAAAATGACAAGTAGATGCATAGTGTAATTGTTTTAAATCTAGACATAATCGATTTCCCCTTGAGTGACAACGTTACGAAAATAAGTCTGGCACATCCTCTTCCAGCATAGAGTGTGCCATAAAATACTTGTTTCATTTTCAAAACGATATAAACATTCGCCAAAATTTAATCGGTGGCAATGATCCATCATTGTGCGTGGCTTTCACGCTTCGCACCAAATCAGTGCAACATACGCTAAGTGAAGGCCACGCCTCAAAAAAATGCCAAATGTATGACGGGCGCGGATTTGGTAGACTATGAGGGCTTTTCCTTTTTCTAATTTCTAAGAAATGTTATGCGTAACCAAAAAATAATTGAAGAGGTCTCAACCAAGATCAAAGACATGCTGGGTCAATCGCCCATAGCGGATATCGAAAAAAACCTGCGCGCCGTATTGCAGAGCGTTTTTAACAAGCTGGATTTGGTAACACGCGAAGAATTCGACGTGCAGCAGGCCGTGTTGTTGCGCACCCGCGAAAAGCTCGAGCAGTTAGAAATTAAAGTGGCGCGTATAGAGCAGCCGGAACACAAGCCAGTGGTGCAGAGCACAGATGCTTAAGTGGTCGGTTTTACCGCACCGCAACCTCGACCTCGCCCCGACTTTTAATCGACAATGACGCTCGCTGTGCTCTACAGCCGTGCGCTGTCCGGCATGGACGCGCCGCTGGTAACCGTCGAAACGCATTTAGCCAACGGCTTGCCGGCTTTTACCATCGTCGGCCTACCCGAGGCGGAAGTGAAGGAAGCGCGTGATCGGGTGCGCGCCGCTTTGCTCAATGCGCGTTTCGAATTTCCGGCACGGCGCATCACCGTTAACCTTGCTCCCGCCGATTTACCCAAAGAAGGTGGGCGTTACGATTTGCCCATTGCGTTGGGCATCCTTGCTGCTTCCGGGCAAATCCCGCTCACCAAGCTCGATCAATATGAGTTCGCCGGTGAGTTAGCGCTGACAGGGCAACTGCGCCGGGTGCGCGGCGCGCTAGCCATGACCTACAAAGCCGCCGCGGATGGCCGCGCTTTTATCCTGCCGCAGGAAAATGCCGCCGAGGCGGCTTTGGTGAGCGCAGCGCAGATTTATCCGGCGGATAACTTACTGCAAGTCTGCGCGCACTTTGCGGGTGGCGAAACGCTGCAACGCTACGCCACGGAAGCCGTTGCGACACCGACGGCTTACGCAGATTTTTCAGATGTTAAAGGGCAGGCACATGCCAAACGCGCGTTGGAAGTCGCCGCTGCCGGTGGCCATAGCGTACTAATGAGCGGCCCGCCCGGCACCGGTAAATCCATGCTTGCCGCGCGTTTGCCCGGCATCTTGCCCAACATGACCCAAGCCGAAGCCTTGGAAGCCGCTGCACTGCAATCGCTGGGTAGCGGCGGTTTCAAATTAGAGCAGTGGCAGCGCCGTCCCTATCGTTCACCACACCATACCGCTTCCGCCGTGGCTTTGGTGGGCGGTGGTAGCCAAGCGAAGCCCGGCGAGATATCTCTGGCGCACCACGGCGTGTTGTTTTTAGATGAATTGCCGGAATTCGATCGCAAGGTATTAGAGGTCTTGCGCGAGCCTTTAGAGTCGGGCCGCATTCATATCTCGCGCGCCGCGCATCAAGCCGAATACCCCGCGCGTTTTCAACTTATCGCGGCCATGAACCCTTGCCCCTGCGGTTATCTTAGCGACCCGACGGGACGTTGCCGCTGTACGCCGGATCAAGTCGCGCGCTACCGCTCGAAAATTTCCGGTCCGTTGTTGGACCGTATCGATTTGCAAATTGACGTACCGGCCTTAGCACAAAACGAACTCACCGCCGCCGCGAGCGGCGAAGAGTCTTGCGTGATTCAAGCGCGCGTACAAACCGCCCGCGAACGACAGCTCGCGCGCCAAGGTAAACCCAATAATCTTTTGGACAGCAAAGAAATCGACCGCTATTGTGCCCCGGATACAGCAGGCGAAAATCTGTTGAAGCAAGCCATCGGTCATTTCAACCTGTCGGCGCGCGCCTATCACCGCATCCTCAAAGTAGCGCGCAGCATTGCTGATCTAGCCGCTGCGGAACAAGTGCAAAGCGCGCACATCGCCGAAGCCATTCAGTACCGGCGCTCCAGCCCGCGCCAATAAACCGTGACTACCCCAGCCCACTCCCCGTCGACACACACGCGCCTTCTGCAATATCTATTGGCTGCGCTGGCAACCATCGGCCCATTTTCCATCGACACGTACATGCCTTCTTTTCCGGCGATGGGGGTTGCGCTCGCAGCCTCGCCGTTGCAGGTGCAGCAAACGCTTACAGTTTACCTATTGGCGTTCGCGGCCATGATGTTGTTCCACGGTGCGCTGTCCGATGCGTATGGTCGCCGCCCCATTGTCTTGATTTCGCTGCTGCTGTATACCATCGCCTCCATCGGCTGCGCCTTCACCGACAGCATCGGCGCGTTGCTCACCTTGCGCGCTTTACAAGGCATCAGCGCTGGGGCCGGGCTGGTGATTGGTCGCGCCATGATTCGTGACTTGTATGAAGGGGTCGAAGCGCAGCGCCTGATGTCGCGCGTTACGATGATTTTTGGTGTAGCTCCGGCTATCGCGCCCATCATCGGCGGTTGGCTGCACACTTGGTTCGGCTGGCGCGCGATTTTTATTTTCTTAGCGCTGCTCGGCGCAGCGTTGTTTGCGGTGTGCGCGCGCTATCTGCCGGAGACCTTGCCGCACACGGCGCGCGAGTCGTTTCATCCTGTGCCGCTGTTCACCAACTATCGCAAGGTCGGCTCGCATCCGGAATTTCAGTGGCTGTCTTTGGCAGTGGGCCTGAATTTCGCCGGGTTCTTCTTATACATCGCTTCTGCACCAACTTTTATTTTGCAGCATTTGCATTTGGGTGAGCATCAATTCGGCTGGCTGTTCATCCCGGCGGTGTCGGGCATCGTGCTCGGTGCTTATATTTCAGGTCGCTTGGCGGGTAAATGCTCGCTGCGCACAACCGTGCGCTATGCGTTTATGATCTCATTGACCGCGGCGCTTTTGAATGTGCTGTACAACTTAATCACGCCGCCGACCCTGCCGTGGGCCGTGTTACTGGTCATGTTCTACGCCACCGGAATGTCCTTGGCCATGCCCAGTATTTCGTTGCTGAATTTAGAATTGTATCCACGCAATCGCGGCATGGTGTCGTCGCTGCAAGGTTTTATTCATACCTTGGGCTCTGCCCTGGCTGCAGGCTTACTATCGCCGTGGTTGGCGCGCTCGCCGCTGCTGCTGGCGCTGGGCATGCTGGGTTGTTTGCTCGGCGGCGGCGGGGCGTGGCTGATGTATTTGCGGGTCGCTCAAAATACAGGCGGAAGTGTTCGCGCATGAAGTAAGTGCATTTTTTCGACCTCCAATGGAGGCAACGGTGTTCAACGAATATCTTCATCGACCGGCTCAATATGGCTGGCACCATTGAACAAGCGTATATTTAGCTGCATCGGAAAGGGAAAAGCCATGAAACTCGAACAAACCATCCAACAGCACGTGGAAAAGCTGTCGCTGCCACTCCAGGGTGAGGTCCTCGACTACGTGCTGTACCTGGAGCAAAAAACCCGCCAATATGCGGCTGACGACCAACAGCGCCGCATGAAGCTCTCCAGTTCCCTGGAGCGGCTCATCGCCCTCAACCCCTTCACCACGACCAACCCCTGCGCATGGGAGCGTGAACAACGCAAGGATCGCACCTTGCCTGGCCGCGAATAACGATGGTGCTGGCCGACAGCAACATCCTCATCTACGCCACCCATCTGGAGCAGGGCTGTACCCTGGCAACAGCCAACAGCGGAGATTTCAACTGGATTAAAGAATTGAAAGTATTCAACCCACTGGTCTCGGGTTGAATCGCCCGCTTCCCGCTCACGGAGCAACGCAGGAGCAGCGGTAAATATTCGCGCGTGATACAAATGCCTTTTTGCCGAGACTCTTGATTAACTATTGGACTCACTAATGGGTTTCCGCATATCTCAACCTTCCTTTCAATCGCTCTATGTGGAGATGCAAGCGCAAGCCAACACGATTGGCAACGGCACAGCTTTTGTCGCGGTAGCCGAAGTAGGAGATGCCTTTCTGCTGACGAATCGTCACATTGTCACAGGGCGGCATCAAGACACGGGGAAATTGTTGAGCAATAAAGGCGCCCCGCCTGATTCATTGCTCGTGTGGCACAACGCAAGTACAGAACTCGGACAATTTGTTCCAGTGGAGGTACCTCTCTACGAAGGCAAGTCGCCGCTGTGGATCGAGCACCCTACGCTTGGCCCAGAGGCTGATTTCGTCGCGCTCCGTCTTCCAACCCGTACAGATATCCGCGTCTATCCATACCACGCAAAGCATCTTGCTCACATGGAAATTGCACCTGCGCAAACCGTTAGCGTTGTCGGGTTTCCATTTGGTGAGCGTACTGGCCCGTCCTTTGCCGTATGGGCAACGGGATTTGTAGCCTCTGAACCGGAAATAGATCACGGTGGCAAACCCGTCTTTCTTATAGATTGCCGCAGCCGACCGGGACAGTCCGGTTCCCCAGTGATCTTGCATCGCGGGTACCGCGACACGATCGTAGATGCCACGGAAGCTGAAATCATGAGCGAGCTACTCGGGATCTACAGTGGCCGCATCAATGAAGAATCTGATCTCGGCATCGTCTGGAAGACCTGCGAGATAGTTGAGCTGCTCATACACGCAACGATGCTTTCTCGTGAGAAAAGTGCTACAACGAATGCAGCCCATCAGTTGTCGGGGAGCTAGGTAACCAAATAGCCTGGGGACATGAGGCACACTGACTTGCATAGTGTTTCTTAAACTTCTGAATGTCTGCTTTTCCAAATCGCGCATGCCCGCTCAGGGTCGATTTGAGCCCTTCAACTGAGCGATCAATCCCCCTTATTCTGAATAAGATTAGCAACGCCACCAGAACATCGAGCACGCCTTACTACAGCTAAAATCCCTACACAGCCCGCATCAACATAGCCCATCATTTTCGCCTTGGCCGTTTACCCTCAGCGCTAGCCGGGCTATAATTTTTTACCGTAAAGTAGTATCCGATTTCGGCTAGCGTAAATTCAGCCGAGCCTCCAACTCATCGAACAAAGCTCCCAATATGCTTAAAGCCCAGACCCAGCCCATCTGCATCGCCACGAACAAAGACCAGACGCACTTATCCAAGGAACAAAAGGCCTTCAACGTCCTGATCAAGAAGATTGACACCCAGCGCGTGCTGCTGGCCGCTTGGCAGGAGGCGATGCCACCTTACCAACAGAAATACACCAGCGAACTGGTGCCCTTGATCGAGACCACGCAATGTCTACAGACAGATTTCGTACTTGCGCTGGATCGCGCCAGCCAGCAAAAGGGTCTAAGTTCCACCGAGCGTCGCACGATCAAGGATCTGATCTGTGACATGGCCGGGAGCCTTGCGGCAGCACGGGGCGATGCGGGACTGAAAGACATCTACAACAAGCACAGTGGTTCCGACTTTGATGCGGAGGAAGCCGCCGCCGTGCAGGACATGAAGTCCATGCTGGAGGATGTGATCGGGGCTGATCTGGGTGAGGACCTCGACATGGACGCACCCGATGAATTATTCAAACGCGCCCAAGCTCGCATGCAAGAACAGCAGGAACAATTCAATGCGGACCGGCAGGCACGGGATGCCAAGCGTAAAAAATCAGCCAAGCAACTCGCCAAAGAGGCGCAGCAGCTTGCCGAGGAGCAGCAAGCAAGTCAGTCGATCCGTGATCTGTACCGTAAACTGGCCAGCGCGCTGCATCCCGACCGCGAACCAGACCCTGCGGAACGGGAGCGCAAAACAGCCTTGATGCAGCGTGTAAACCAAGCCTATGATCAGAACAATCTCTTGCTCTTATTGGAATTACAATTGGAATTGGAGCACATTAACCAAGCCACCATCGATAACATCAGCGCAAGCCGACTGAAGCACTACAATAAAATTCTGAAAGAGCAACTCCGTGAGTTGGAGCAGGAACTATTTCACACTGAAGGCCTGTTCCGGGCGCAATTTAATATTGATCCCTTTACGCAATTATCACCCCGTACCCTCATGCGCTATCTCACCGTTGACATTGCCGAAATGCAACAGGCTATCCGCAGATTAAAAAACGATTTGCTTGTTTTCCACGACATCAAGAAATTCAAGGCCTGGCTTAAGGCGATGCGGGTGCAGCAGATCGCCGATGATTTAGACTGTCCTTTTTGAGTGGCGCGGTCGGTGAGCTTATGTACTAATCGTTAAAAGAAACACCGATTAGGTTGCGATATAGAAGGGTTGCAACACATGCACGAACTCGAAAGCTGGCACGAAGAAAAGCAATCCGCGTATCTGTACCGCATTGTGTCTGATGCGGAATCCGGTACGTCGCGCCAAGTGCTGTTTTTAGAATTAGCCGATGCGGCGGAAAAACAAGCCAGGTTGTGGGCACAGGAAATGAAAAAAAACGGCATCGCCACGCCGCAACGCTATCTGCCGGATCGGCGCACGCGTCTAGTGGGGCGCTTGGTGCAATGGCTCGGCCCACGCCGCCTGCGCACGATTCTGGCGGCGATGAAGGTGCGCGGTATGTCGCTGTATACCAAAGCCGAGGTGGGGCACGCTATGCCGACGCAACTATCCGAAGTCGGACGACGGCACCGCAATACAGGATCAAGCGGGTCTTTGCGTGCGGGTGTATTTGGTGTCAACGACGGCTTGGTTTCAAATGCGAGTTTAATCTTGGGCATTGCCGGGGCTACGGGCAATTCCAGCGCGGTATTGCTAGCAGGAGTTGCCGGTTTATTGGCGGGGGCTTTTTCCATGGCGGCGGGCGAGTACATTTCGATGCGCTCGCAACGCGAAATGTTTGAATATCAAATTGGCATGGAGCGCGCCGAGCTCGATCAATACCCGCAAGAAGAAGCCGCCGAGCTGGCTTTAATTTTCACCGCTAAAGGTATGGATACCGCCACCGCGCGTAGCGTGGCGGACAAGCTGATCGCGGACCCGGATCGTGCGCTCGATACCTTGGCGCGAGAAGAGTTGGGTTTAAATCCGGATGACTTGGGTTCGCCGTGGGGTGCGGCATTGTCCAGCTTTATGGCTTTTACCGCCGGAGCGATTATTCCACTGCTACCGTTTTTGTTTACACGCGGCAATGAGGCGATTGTTTTCGCGGTCGCGCTGACGAGTATTGCGCTGTTTGCAGTGGGTGCGGCCTTGTCGCTGTTTACCGGGCGCAACGCTTGGTTCGGTGGTTTGCGCATGTTGGCTATCGGCAGTGCGGCCGGCGCGGGAACTTATATTATCGGCAAGGCACTGGGCGTAACACTGGGTTAGCACTGTTCCCACGGCAGACCATCGAAACGCCAACCATTCTGCGTACCGCGCTTGTGCTGGTCGTCCAACTCGCCTTCAAAGCCATGCAGTACGTTATATACGTGGGTAAAACCGGCGTTTTCTAAAGCCTGGCCAGCTTCGCGCGAGCGATTGCCGCTGCGGCAGATCAAGATCACCGGGCGATCATGCGATGCTGCCATGCGCACTTGCCCCACAAAATGCGGATTTAAGTCCCAATCAACACCGTCGTACCAGGCGACGAGAATGGCTCCGACCGGATGGCCGACGAATAGGAATTCGAATTCCGAGCGGCAATCAATCAGCACGGCATTTTTATGCTGGCATAGAAAATCGTGGGCTTGTTTGGGTTCGAGGTGTTTCATCGGGTCAGTATAGGCCCGACGATCCAGGATGCAAAGCTTGCTGTGCTATTATAACCACCCATTTTGACTCAATTTTTTCGGTTTTTTATGCCTCACGACTGCACCCAGCAACTCCAAAATTTGCTCCAACAACGCATCCTGATTCTGGATGGAGCGATGGGCACTATGATCCAACGCTATAAGTTATCGGAGGCGGATTATCGCGGCGAGCGGTTTAAGGATTGGGCTTCCGACCTCAAGGGTAATAACGATTTACTGACCCTGACGCAACCCAAAATCATCCGCGACATTCAGTCCGCTTATCTTGAAGCGGGCGCGGATATTTTAGAAACTAATACTTTCAACGCCACTTCCATTGCGATGGCGGATTACCAAATGGAAGCGCTGGTGCACGAGTTAAACTTCGAAGCGGCCAAACTCGCACGTGAGATAGCGAACGAATTCGAAGCAAAAAATCCGAATAAACCACGCTTTGTCGCAGGTGTACTGGGGCCGACGAACCGCACGGCAAGTATATCGCCGCAGGTTAACGACCCGAGTTATCGCAATACCAGTTTCGATCAGTTAGTGGCGGCTTATACCGAGGCCATCGATGGTTTAGTGACGGGTGGTGCGGATATTCTCATGGTTGAAACCATCTTCGACACGCTCAATGCCAAGGCCGCATTATTTGCCATTGAGCGCTATTTCGATACGCATGGTTTTCGCATGCCGATCATGATTTCCGGCACCATTACCGATGCATCGGGGCGCACCCTTTCGGGTCAAACGGCAGAGGCATTCTGGGATGCGCTAGCGCATGTACAGCCGCTCAGCATCGGCTTGAACTGCGCCTTGGGTGCGAATGAGTTGCGTCAATATGTTGAGGAGTTATCCAATAAGGCTGGTGTTTTCATCTCCTCTCACCCCAATGCCGGGCTGCCGAACCAATTCGGTGAGTACGATGAAACACCAGAAGATATGGCGCAAGAAATCGGCAGTTGGGCTGCTGCCGGTTATCTCAATATTATCGGCGGCTGCTGCGGCACCAGCCCAGCGCACATCCAGGCCATCGCCGCCGCCGTTGCGCCTTATGCGCCGCGCGCCATTCCGCACATCGAACCGCAGATGCGGCTATCGGGTTTGGAGCCGTTCAATATCGGCCAGGATTCGCTGTTCGTGAACGTCGGCGAACGTACCAATGTCACCGGCTCCAAGTTGTTCGCCCGCTTAATTTTGAATGAGGAATACGACCAAGCGTTGGCGGTGGCGCGCACCCAGGTGGAAGCCGGTGCGCAGATTATCGACATCAATATGGACGAAGCGATGTTGGATTCGGAAGCGGCGATGGTGAAGTTCCTAAACCTGATTGCTTCCGAACCGGATATTTCCAAAGTGCCGGTGATGATCGATTCCAGCAAATGGAGCGTGATCGAGGCTGGCCTGAAATGCATTCAAGGCAAAGGGATTGTTAATTCGATTTCGATGAAGGAAGGCGAAGCCGAATTTATCGAGCGCGCCAAATTGTGCCTGCGCTATGGCGCGGCGGCGGTGGTAATGGCCTTCGATGAAACCGGGCAGGCCGACACCTACCAACGCAAGATCGATATCTGCGCGCGCTCGTACAAGATTTTGACCGAGCAGGTCGGGTTTCCACCGCAAGATATTATTTTTGATCCAAATATTTTCGCGGTCGCCACCGGCATCGAAGAGCACAACAACTACGCGATGGATTTCATCAATGCCACGCGCTGGATCAAACAAAATTTACCCTACGCCAAGGTCAGCGGCGGCGTGTCCAACGTGTCGTTCTCGTTTCGCGGCAACGACCCGGTGCGCGAGGCGATTCATACCGCGTTTTTGTATCACGCCATCAAAGCCGGCATGGACATGGGCATCGTCAATGCCGGTCAGTTAGGCGTATATGCAGAAATTCCCAAAGATTTGCTGGAGCGCGTCGAGGATGTGCTGCTGAATCGCCGTCCCGATTCCACCGAGCGCTTAGTGGAATTCGCCGGACGCTTCAAAGGCCAGACCAAAGAGCAAGTCGAAGATTTATCCTGGCGCGAAGCACCGGTCGGCGAGCGCCTGAGTCACTCGCTGGTGAAGGGCATTACGACGTACATTATTGAGGACACGGAAGAAGCGCGGCTATCGGTTGCGCGCCCGATTCTCGTCATTGAAGGCCCGCTGATGGACGGCATGAACGTCGTGGGCGATTTGTTCGGCGCGGGCAAAATGTTTTTACCGCAAGTGGTGAAGTCGGCACGCGTAATGAAACAAGCCGTGGCACACCTCGTGCCCTATATCGAAGAAGAAAAAGCGCGCAGCGGCGAAGTCGCACGAGCCAAGGGTAAAATCATCATGGCCACGGTTAAAGGTGATGTACACGACATCGGCAAAAACATCGTCGGCGTGGTGTTGCAATGCAATAACTACGACGTGGTTGACCTCGGCGTGATGGTGCCTGCCGCCAAAATTTTGCAAGCCGCGATTGACGAAAAGGCCGACATCATCGGCCTGTCTGGTTTGATCACGCCCTCGTTAGAGGAAATGGCGCACGTGGCGAAAGAGATGGAACGCCTAGGCTTCACGTTGCCACTCTTAATCGGCGGTGCCACCACCTCGCTCGCCCATACCTCGGTCAAAATCGAGCCTAACTACAGCGGTGTTACAGTGCATGTAAAAGATGCGTCGCGCGCCGTCGGGGTCTGCACGCAGTTACTCTCGCCCGAGCTACGCGATGAATACGCGCGCAAAGTGCGCGAAGACTATTCCCAGGTACGCGAGCGCCACAAAAACAAACAATCCAATATCAAGCAGCTAACGTTGGCGCAAGCGCGCGCCAATGCGCTGAAGACCGATTGGACGATTTACACGCCGCCTAAACCCAATTTTTTGGGTGTAAAAGCACTGACGGAATATCCCTTGGAGGAGATCGCCAAGCGCATCGACTGGACCCCCTTTTTTGCCACCTGGGAATTGCACGGGAAATTTCCAAAAATTTTGAAAGATGAAGTGGTCGGTATCGAAGCCAGTAAGCTTTACCAAGACGCACAAAGCATGTTGGCCGGTATCATCGCGCAAAAATGGTTACAAGCGAATGGAGTAATCGGTTTATTTCCAGCGAATAGCGTAGGCGACGACATTGAAATTTACACGGATGAATCGCGCAATCAAATTGCGATGACCTACCATAGCCTGCGTCAGCAGGCGGAAAAACCGCCCGGTCGGCCCAATCTCGCGCTGGCCGATTTCATTGCGCCCAAAGGCATTAAAGACTACATCGGCGGCTTCGCCGTCACCGCCGGTATCAACATCGATGCGCGCGTGGCGGCATACGAAAAAGATAATGACGACTACAACGCGATCCTATTAAAAGCCTTAGCAGATCGCTTAGCCGAGGCTTTCGCCGAACTGCTGCACGAACGCGTGCGGCGCGAATTTTGGGGCTATGCAACGGATGAAACACTCAGCAACGACGACATGATCAATGAGAAATATCGCGGTATTCGCCCGGCACCCGGCTACCCCGCCTGCCCCGAACATAGCGAAAAAGGCTCACTGTTTGATTTACTGCAAGCACCCGATAATGCCGGTATTATTCTCACCGATAGCTTCGCGATGCAGCCCACGGCGGCAGTGAGCGGCTTTTATTTTTCGCATCCGGAATCGGGTTATTTTGCCGTTGCTAAAATCGGGCGCGATCAGTTGGAAGACTATGCACAGCGCAAGGGCTGGGATATCGAAACCGCCGAGCGCTGGCTGGCACCGAACTTGGGGTAGATAAATAAACGTCTTTCCATTTTATGGGTGCCGTGCATTTAGATAGCCTATAGAATTCACTCCCAAATATCAGGATAACCATGGCCGTTATACCCCCCTCTCTTTATGGACTATCCCTTTCTAATCGAAGTGGAGATGCGCTTTGGGGAAAAAATCAGTTCAATAGTACTTTCCCCACGGCGCTTTGCTGTTATATGCGAGACCAGGGAATACCGGCGGTCTATCTTAAACTGATCGGAAACACGACGGATCAGTTGCAAGTAAGGGCTGAAGAGATGGCGTTCAATAGCATTTTTAATTCTGACGCACCTAATCAGCAACTTAGTTTTTTATTCGAAAGTAAATTTGATCCGTACCAGCAGCGGGCTTATGGCGACATTGGAAACATCGATTTAGTGATCAAACACCAAGACAAATACTTACGTGCTCTTGAAATCAAGTTGACCGTTTTACCCGATGATGGGGCACATCTGGATAATGAATCGCATTGGGGCTCGGAATTGGTTGTGCGAGCCGCGACAACATCCTATGCTGCGCTAGGCATTGCGCACTCTTGTTCGGATATTTTGCCGGAGTTGCGCGCGCTATTTGAACCGGTATGCCAACCTATCCGGGATTGGGGAAATCCAACAGAAATTCGTTCACGAAAAAATGAAATTTTGGGATGTCTCGATCTATTTCAATCACTTTATGCGGAACGGCAAATGCCTTTTTTAATGCAGCCGATTTGGAAAACTTGCGGCAAATCCCCCGAGTTGGCAGATGATGCTTTTGACGTATTTATTTGGAGCGACTTTGCATTATGTCGAGCGTTTATTGATCGTGCCAAAGAGGAATCTCTTCGAAATAACAACCAGGTGCCGCGTTTTCTGCGTGCGGCTACGCGGCTCGCGCACTCACTTTATGATCTTTCCACGCGCGGGAAAGTGGATATGACGGTCTATCGGGAAGGTGCGATGGGCAATTTGACTGACAAGGAATTTGCCTTGGGAGGCAAGATAACTCGTCGTTATATGGATCACCCTCGCAAGCTCCACCCTGCCGTCCCCAGAAATGCGTTGCGGGAAATTATCTTAGGTGGGGGGCAGGGTAAACTAAGTCCCGAAAGGCGTTTTGATGCCACGATTTATTTCACGGCAAAACACTTATTTGAGGAGCAAGGTAATGAAGGCGGTTGATCTCTTTTGTGGTGTCGGTGGATTGTCCTTGGGACTGGAACTGTCAGGAATCGAGATTCTTGCCGGGGCGGATGCTTGGACCCAAGCCCTCAATGTTTATCGACTTAATCATGGCCACGATGCGCTTGAGCTCGACTTAACTGATATTAAGGCGGCAACGAAGGCGATTAGCGGCTACAAAGCGGATCTGATTGTTGGCGGCCCGCCTTGCCAGGATTTTTCACACGCGGGGAAGCGAGTCGAAGGTGATCGTGCAGATTTAACCTTGGCTTTTGCTAAGATCGTGACAAAAATACGCCCGCAATGGTTCATAATGGAAAATGTAGATCGGTCGCAAAACAGCGCCGCTTTCGCCGAAGCGCGCGCCACATACAAAAAAGCAGGATATGGTTTGACCGAAAAAGTACTGGATGCCAGCTTGTGCGGCGTGCCACAGAAAAGAAAGCGCTTCTTCTGTATCGGCAAGCTGGGTGAAGACGATGGTTTTTTAATGCCGATCATAACCGCGCGGATTTCCACAACACCCATGACAGTGAAGCAGTATCTTGGCGATGAAATCGAGGTGGCTAATTATTATCGTCACCCGCGCAACTATTCTCGACGTGGTGTTTTTTCTGTAGACGAACCGTCTCCGACGGTGCGCGGGGTGAACCGCCCAGTACCGAAGGGATATCCTGGTCACGCCAACGATAAGGTGCCGGTAGCCAGTGTGCGGCCACTGACCACACTGGAAAGAGCCCGCATTCAGACATTCCCGATTGACTATCGATGGGATGGTAGTAAAACTGATGTCGAACAATTTATTGGTAATGCTGTTCCAGTCAACCTTGCCCGCTTCGTCGGGGAATGCGTTAAGGCGTACTCCGGGGATACGGTTTCGCCCCCTCTCCAACAAAAGCCCAATCTTCATAGGGGGCAAATGCGTCTTTGCGAGCCAGAAATCGCACGTTACACCACGCGTCGTAAAGTCAAGATTAAGCCCGCAGCATTTGTGTGATGACGGTTAACAATCTAACCATCGAGCAGCGTGGCGATGAGGAAAGGGCGGAGCGAGGACATCTCGATGCCCTTTTATTTACCACTCCCGGCTGCCCACACTGCGCCAGCGTAAAGGCCATCCTCAGCACATTATTGCAGGAGGGGAAAATTGCATTGTTGGAAATCGTCGATGCTTCTCTGGAGACCGGGCGTGCGCAAGCTTGGGGTGTCAAAAGTGTGCCTTGGCTCATGTTGGGCTCTCTCCAATTTGAAGGCGCGCTATCCTTAGGCGAGCTTCGCCTCTGGGCTGAGCGCGCGACGCGCGCCGATGGCATGAAGATTTATTTCTACGAAATGCTTAAATCCGGCAAACGCGCGAAAGTAGAGCAAGCGATCCGCCGGCAACCTGAACAGGCTGCCATACTCGGTGATCTGTTGTTAGACAGCGAGGCCAGTATGGCCGTGCGCATCGGCATCGGCGCGGTACTGGAGGAATTACGGGGCAGTGGTTTGCTGGGCGCGCTGGTGCCGAAGCTTGTGCAAATTGTTCAGGATCGAGAGCCGCGCAATCGTGCTGATGCGGCGCATTATTTATCGCTGATCGCCAATCCGGCGGCGCTCGACGCTTTACGCAATTGTTTGGAAGATGCCGATCCCGAGATTCGAGAAATCGCGCAAGAAGCGCTCGAGTAATTAAGCGCTTTTTACGCGGTCCCAAAAAATAGCGTCGGGATAGGTTTCGGCCTTCAATCCAGCCGCCCAAGGTGATGCAGCCAGCCATTGTTCAAGCCGATCCACCGGTTGCGGTTTGCACATGAAGTAACCTTGTGAGGTATCGCAACCAAGCATCGTTAATATTTCCCAAGTATCTCGATTCTCCACCCCTTCAGCCGTTACCTTGAGGCCTAGGTTATGTGCTAGGTCAATGGTCGAGCGGACGATCACAGCATCGTTGTCGTCGTTGCACATATTCATCACGAAGGATTTATCGATCTTAAGTTCATCCACGGGTAATTGTTTGAGATAAGCCAGCGATGAGTACCCGGTACCAAAGTCATCAATGGCTAGACTAATACCGGCCTTATCGAGACGATGCAAGTTGCGGATGCCATCGCTTGGGCTCGTCATCACCGCGCTTTCGGTAATTTCCAGTACCAAGTATTTTGGAGGAATACCCGCCTCGCGCACGAGAGAAATGATGATGTCGATCAGTTCCGGATCGTGTAGATTGCTGGCCGATAAATTGACGGCCATACTGATGCAGTGTCCTTGAGCGTGTAAATCGGTAAGTTGTGATATGGCGGCTTTCAGCACCCAGCGGGTGAGCACTCCAATCAGGCCTGTTTGCTCAGCCAGTGGAATAAAGGCATCCGGCGGCATAAACCCGCGTTGCGGATGCATCCAGCGCACCAAAGCTTCCACGCCGATGATGCGATGTTGTTGATGATTGATTTTGGGTTGGAAATATAAACTGAGCTGATCGTGCTGAATGGCTTCGCGCAATTCGCTTTTTAACGATAAATTATCACGCGATATTTTTTCCTGCTCCGGCGCATAAATCATAAACCCGCCGCCGCTGCGCTTCGCGACGTACATGGCAATGTCCGCTTCGCGTAGCAGTGCGCTTGGCGTTTGTCCGTGATCGGGAAAAATCGTAATACCAAAACTGGCGCTGATATCAATGCTTTGCTGGTCGATATGAAAAGGTTGGGCTAATGCGCAAATAAGTTTTTCGGTAATCGGCGAGACTTCTTGACGGCTTAAGCCGTCCAGCACCACCGCGTACTCGTCACCGCCGAGGCGTGCGACCAAATCATTGTGCCGCACCGTTTCTATTAAGCGTCGCCCCACTTCCATTAACAACATATCCCCGGATTCATGCCCCAAGATATCGTTGACCTCTTTGAAGCGATCAAGGTCCAGCAATATGACAACAAACGAAGTGTTTTCCGCTTTGACACGGGCAATTTTGTGAGTAAGTCGCTCTAACAGCATCAGGCGATTGGGCAAATTGGTGAGGGCATCGAAGTTGGCCTGCTCCGTCAATTGCCGCTCCTGTTGGCCGACACGGCGCGAGACAAGCCGCGTGATGATGAGCCCCAGCGAAACCGTACAAATCCCAAGCAGTAACATCCAGTTCCTGGCTTGCGCGTAGGAAACGTCCGCATCCCGCAATACGGTTAACGTTTGCTTTTGTTGTAACCGAACCGAGGGATTGGTCTGTTCACCACGGCTTTGATGCTCGACGAGCCAGTGCAAACGATGGTTTGTCTGGGCCATAAAATTTAAGCCGATTGCGATCAGCGCGACCAGCAGTAGCAAGATAACAAAAAAGCCAACAACAATCGGCTTTCCGATTCCAGGATCCTGCGTTATAGATTGCTTTGATACCATTACCCGCACTCTCGAATGGCCGATTAAAGTTGCAATGAAACCCAGTTACTTAACGACATTCAGCAGGCTTTCTTGAGTCCCGGATACGGCGGAGTAAAGCCAAATATTGTTTATTAGTCATGTAGATAAATAATATTTTTCGACAAAGATGCTTGGGCTGCACCAACGCGGCGGTGTACCATGCACAACATTTAATCCAGGTTTTCTCAGACATGCCGCATAAAGTTTCCCTACTGCCCAGCCGCGCGCACTTTGAAATTAACGCCACGGACACCCTTCTCGAGGGGGCCTTACGCGCCGGTCTGGCGATCAATTATGGTTGCAGCAATGGCAATTGCGGTTTGTGCAAAGCGCGCATCGTTTCCGGCCGTGTGGAAAAAATTCGCCAACAGGATTTTGTTTTGTCTGATGCCGAAAAAATGCGCGGTTATTTTTTACTTTGTTCGCACACCGCCGTTGGCGATATAGAAATCGAAGCCGAAGTGGCCAATCGCCCGGGCGATATCCAATTTCAGGAAATTCAGGCACGGGTAAAAACCATCCAAGCCCTCACAGACAAGGTTTGGTTGCTGCATCTACAGACACCGCGCACTAACCGTTTACGCTTTTTAGCCGGACAAAAAGTCGCCCTCGCCCTTGATGACGACAGCGACAGTTATGCCATTGCAAGCTGTCCGTGCGATGACCGAAATTTACAGTTCCATATCCGCGATATCCCCGGCAGTTCTTTTGCCTACCGTGTTTTCAATGATCTACGCGTGGGTGAAACCGTGAGCGTGTATGGCCCGGCGGGCGAATTTATATTGCGTCAGGAGGCTAAGCGACCCTTACTCATGCTGGCCTGCAATAGCGGGTTTGCACCGATTAAAAGCCTCGTGGAACACGCTTTTTCACTGGAGATTACAGAAGACGTGCACCTCTATTGGCTGGCGACGGTGCAAGGCGGGCACTATATGTCGAACTGGTGCCGTTCTTGGGCGGATGCCTTGGACAATTTTAAATATCACGAACTGTCCGCTGAATCCTTATTGGAACCCAACCCGGATCGCGTGCTGGCGCAGATCGCCGACGACCATCTTGAAATGACTCAATTCGAGGTTTACATTTCCGGGCCGGCACCGTTTGTAGCAAAGGCGCGTGAAGTTTTATTACGGCGCGGTGTACCGCCGGCGCAGCTATCCAGCGCGGTGACTTAGTCGCATGAATCTCCTGCTCTATTGCCGCCCCGGTTTCGAAAAAGAATGCTCCACCGAAATCATACAACTTTGCGCCGAGCAGGGTGTTTCGGGTTACGCCAAAGGCAAACCCGACGCGGGCTATGTGTTGTTTGTGCCGCATGCGCCCGAATTGCTTAAAAATTTGGGTAAGCGTTTGCGCTTTGAGGAACTGGTGTTTGCGCGCCAACTTATTTTCAATGTCATTTTGATCGAGCAATTACCGCTAATGGATCGCGTGACACCGCTACTGGCGGCTATCCGCACGTTCGAGACCCGTTTTTCCGATGTGTGGCTGGAGACCGCAGACACCAACGATGCCAAAGAACTTTCCGCATTTTGCCGTAAATTCGCCCCGCCCTTAACGCACGGCTTGAAGCAGGCGCAGTTGTTGGAGGAAGCACCGCATCGTCCGCGCTTGCACTTGTTTTGGATAAATTCCGGCACGGTCTATCTCGGTATGAGTTACCCCAACAATGCTTCATCCTGGCCGATGGGTATACCGCGCTTGCGATTAGGGCACGGCGCGCCGAGTCGATCCGCACTGAAATTAGCCGAAGCCTTCGCAACTTTTTTGAGCGCGGAAGAAACGCAGGATTTACTGCACGAAGGATTAAGCGCGGTCGATCTCGGCGCTGCACCGGGTGGCTGGACTTGGCAATTAGTAAAATACGGTTTAAACGTGACTGCCGTCGACAATGGTGCGCTTGACCCGAAACTGTTGGCGACCAACTTGGTCGAGCATGTGCGCGAAGACGGTTTTCATTATTGGCCGAAGCGGAGTGTCGAATGGCTGGTTTGCGACATGGTGGAAAAACCGGCGCGCATCGCGCAATTGGTGGCGCGCTGGGTCGCTGCGGGCAAATGCCAGCGCGCGATATTTAATTTAAAGTTGCCCATGAAGAAGCGTTGGGATGAATTGAATCGCTGCCGCGCGATTATGGACGATGCGCTGGGCCATCACGATTATCATCTTCAATTCAAACAGCTCTATCATGATCGTGAAGAAGTAACGGGCCTCTTACAGCTTGCGCGACATTAATCGCCATAAATGCCCGTGCACAATTCTTGCCGCATTGCACGACCCTTCCTGCTGAAAAACAACGGACATTTCTTTAACTCGGGGTACTCTTCGCGCCTGAATATGCCGGTGCGGTCTTGGGTGTATTAATTGTAAAGTACATCGCTTCTTCCAACGCGTCTTTCGCTTTCTGACAGCCCGGCTTTAATTCCAGTGCCTTGGTAAAAGCGCGCGAGGCCTCGGTAAAACGCTTCAACATCATATAAGCCATGCCCAATTGAAAATAGAGATCGGTATTATCCGGTGAAAGACCGATAGCCTCGTTATAACAATGCACTGCTACGTCAGCACTACCGATTTGGTAGCAAATTAGACCCAGATTAACCCACGACGCAAAAAAATCCGGATTTAAGGTAATGGCGCGTTGATAGCAAATGGCGGCGGTGGTGGTATCGCCTAGACTTTGGTAAGCCACACCCATGCCGTACTGCGCCGAGGCGCTTAACGGTTCGACATGGATCACGATTTTGAAATGGTCGATGGCTAGCGCAAACTGTTCTTCTTGATTCAGCAACATACCCAGATTGTTATGTGCTTCCGGAAAGCGCGGTCGAATTGCAATGGCGTTGCGGTAGTTTTCGGCGGCGACGGCATGGGCTTCCAATGCAGCATCGGCGCGCGCTAAGTTGTAATAGGCGATGGCAGTACGCTTATCCAGAGTGATTTTTGCAAGCAACAATAAATCGAGCGCGGCTTGGAAGCACGCTTGAGCCTGTGGATACTGGGCTTGCTGCATCAAGCTATTGCCGTTTTCGGTCAACACGGAAACAGAATGGGAATTTTGCTGATTTAAGCGCAAAACCGTTTGGGCCGAACGGGTCTTATTCTTCATTTCCAGCATTACGGCAAACGGCCTGAAAAATTTAGCCCTATCTTGAATTTGCGCGCCGATTAATTTGCCAGTCGATCCAATAGCTTTTGATGAATGCCGCCGAAGCCGCCGTTGCTCATGATGACAACATGATCGCCGGGGCGAGCTTGAAAGGCGATGGATTGAATCAGCGCATTCAAATCTTCATTGGTCTCGGCGTTGATGCCCAGCGGCGCCAGTGCGGCAGCGGCATCCCAACCCAAATTGGCGCTGTAACAAAACACATGGTCTGCGGCGGCTAGGCTGCCCGGCAATAACGCTTTCATCGTGCCCTGCTTCATGGTGTTGGAACGCGGCTCCAACACCGCCAAGATGCGCGCTGAACCGACCTTGGCGCGTAAACCGGCAAGCGTGGTTTCGATTGCGGTGGGGTGGTGTGCAAAATCGTCGTACACCGTAATGTGCTTCACCACGCCGCGTAACTCCATGCGGCGTTTTACATTTTTAAATTGGCTTAAAGCCTCGATGCCCAGTGCCGCCGGAACACCGGCGTGGCGCGCCGCGCCGATCGCGCCGAGTGCGTTGTGGCGATTGTGTTGCCCCATGAGATCCCACTGTACCCGGCCTTGACGTTCACCTTTCAAAAAAACATCGAAAGAACCCTGGCTGTCCGCTTCTCCCGCTTGCCAGCCGTCCAGGTGGCTCAGCCATTCGACCGGTGACCAGCAACCACGTGTGAGAGTACCGGCGACGCTGTCCTCCTGACCGTTAGCGAGGATCAGTCCGTCGCTGGGCACGGTGCGCACTAGGTGATGAAATTGGGTTTCAATGGCATCCAGGTCGGGAAAAATATCCGCATGGTCAAATTCCATGTTGTTAATGACCAGCGTACGCGGTCGATAGTGTACGAATTTGGAGCGCTTATCGAAAAATGCCGTATCGTATTCGTCCGCTTCGACGACGAAGAAGGGCGTATCGGAAAGCCGCGCCGATAGCCCAAAATTTTCCGGCACGCCGCCAATTAAAAATCCCGGATTGAGATGGCCGTATTCTAAAATCCATGCCAGCATGGAGGCGGTGGTGGTTTTACCGTGTGTACCCGCCACGGCTAAAGTCCACTTGTCGCGTAAAATATTTTCCAGCAACCATTGCGGGCCGGAAATATACGGCAGCGCGCGATTAAGAATTTCTTCCATCAGCGGATTGCCACGTGAAACCACATTGCCGATCACGTACAAATCGGGGTTGAGTGCAATTTGGCGGGGATCGAAGCCCTCCGTCAAGCGAATACCCTGCGCTTCTAATTGCGTGCTCATCGGCGGATAGACATTGCTGTCGCAACCGGTCACCGTGTGCCCGGCCTGCTGCGCCAAGACCGCGATGCCACCCATAAAAGTGCCGCAGATACCTAAAATGTGAATGTGCATAATAAACGCGTTTGATAAATTGTTGAGAAAGCGCCAATGGCATGCGTTGACATTGCAGGATTGGCGAAATGGTATAAACCACGCACTATAGCGAATTTCTCCGCAAATATGAAAACTCCCGTTAATCTCATTACCGGTTTTTTAGGTGTCGGCAAGACTACCGCCCTATTGCGCTTGCTCGCCCAACGACCCGCCGGCGCGCGCTGGGCGGTACTGGTAAACGAGTTCGGCCAAGTGGGTATCGATGGTGCGACATTGACACAAGAGGGCGTTGCGGTACGCGAAGTGCCGGGCGGTTGCATTTGTTGCAGTGCGCAATTGCCGTTGCGGGTGACCTTGACGCGTTTGCTGCGCGAAGTGAAACCCGAGCGCTTATTGATCGAGCCGACGGGTTTAGGTCATCCGGCCGGTGTGATCGATGTGTTGCGCAGTGAAGATTTAGCCGGTGCCGTGGAATTGCGCAACGTAATTGGCCTCGTTGATCCGCGTCAGTTGGGCGATAAAAAATATCGCGATTTGGACACTTATCAAGACCAGTTGGCATTGGCCGATGTATTGGTGGCGAATAAATGTGACTTAGCGACAGCGGAGCAATTGCGGGATTTCGATACCTACGCGGCAAGCTGTTACCCGCCCAAGCGCTGGGCGGCGCAAGTCACGCAGGGCGCGCTCGATCCAGCTTGGTTGGAGTTGCCGTCCGTCGGTGCGTGCACCACCATACCGATGCACGATAGCCGCGAATACCTCTCGCGCGGCTGGGTGTTTCCGGCGGAGCGTGTGTTTGATGCGGCGCGCCTTAAGGCTTTATTCGAAGTGTGGGCGGCGGATTCAAACATTGTGCGCGCCAAAGGCGTGTTCCGCATTGGCCGCGATTGGCGCTTAGTAAATTTAGCGGCTGGGCGCGTGGAATTGCAGCCCATTGCTTATCGCCGTGATAGCCGTGTGGAGTTGATTGTGCGGGCGCCGCCGACACCGGATTGGACGGCTATCGCCGCCGCCTGCGAGGCCGTTTAACCGGGCCTAGCACTCAATGTAGATCGCTTGAACGCTGCGTAATCGGAACAACAAGCACCCGGCGCAGTGATACAAATGGATACAAACGGCACACAGTCTTGATACAAATAACTGTTGTAATGTGCGCGTGCCTTTTGCACTTGAACATTGGAGATTGCACCATGACTAAATTACAAGAGCTTATTTTTATTGGATTGACGGCCGCCGGTTTGAGTCTTGCCGTGAGCGCGGTTAGCGCAAATCAAGGAGAGTGCCGCGACCGGGGTTTTAACAAAGAAAAATTTATCGAGCACATGCAACAGCGGGAGGCGCGTCTACATGCGCAACTCAATCTGAGCGCCGCGCAGGAATCCGACTGGAAGACTTTCATCGAAAAGATAAAGCCCGCAGCGGGAGAAATACCCCATCACGAAGAACTTGCCGGTTTGAAAGCACCGGAGCGCATGGAGCGTATAGCGGAGCGAATGCAGCGGCGCGGCGCGCGCATGACCGAACGGGTCGCGGCCGTCACAGTGTTTTATGCCGTACTCACACCCGCCCAGCGAAAAGTGTTTGACGATAATTTTATGTCGCACGACAAGCGCGCTGAACATCGCGGCTAGCACCCTCGGTGTAACAAGAAAACTCCCGGCTCGATGTGGGCGACGCTATGACGAAGGATGTTTCGATGATAGCAGCCATGCAAGCGGCGCGATGTGGCGCGAACAAGCGTTCAGCGCTGCGCCGTTGGAGTTTTATTTTGTGCGACGTTAACCTTGGCCGCGTGCGCTTCGCAGCCTCCGAGTCGTACCGTAGAGCGGGTGTCGTTGCCACCGCCATCGAGAACGACGACGAAGGTCTATTTTTACCCTACGGCGGGTCAGAATGCGGAACAACAGGATCGGGATCGCTTTGAGTGTTATCGCTGGGCCGTAAAACAAACGGGCGTTGCTCCCAATCAATCACACGCCACGCGGCACGAGTGGGTAGAAACAGTACCGGCGCCACCCTCCGGCGAACATACGGCAGCCGGGGCGGTTACGGGCGCATTGATCGGTGCGGTAGTCGCGCCACGGCATGAAGCGGCTGAAGGTGCTGTGGTGGGAGCCGTGGCCGGTGCCGTGATCGGCGCAATTTCGGATGCCGCGCGGCAGGAATCGGCCACGCAATCGCAGGCAGGTTATGAGCACCGGCAAGCAGTACAAAGTGCTGCGCATAACGAGCAGTCGTCGCGGGATTTTCGGCGCGCGATGAGTGCCTGTCTTGAGGGGCGAGGTTACAGCGTGCGCTGATAAATCGCGGTAACGATGATCGTGTTTAAATAAAGGAACCGGTGTATGAATAACCATCACTTAATGGGGCGCTTGCGGGTGGTAGCGGCGCTGTGTTTGAGCGTGAATATGGCTTGGCGGATCGCGGCGGGCATGGCGAGCACAGTCGAGACGAGGGACGCGGGCATCGGCAATACCACAATTACGACACGCGCTACCATCATAATCGTTACTACCCCACTCTTGGCATTGTGGTTGATATTGTTCCTTCGGGTTTCTACGAAGTTCCGTTCAGAAATCACCGTTATTTTTTTCAAGGCGGAGTTTGGTGCCGTGCGCAAGGGCCGCGGTTTGTCGTGGTTACGCCAACGATAGGACTCGTCGTTTCTATCTTGCCGCCGTTCTATACGACCTTATGGGTAGGCGGCACGCCTTATTATTATGCAGACGGTGTGTACTACGCATGGCAACCGGCGCAACGCACTTACGTGGTCGTCGACGCACCGCGCGAATCGGAAGTACTCGCTTTGCTGGCGGAAGTCAGCCAGCAGTTTGTTTATCCGAAGAATGGACAAAACGAGCAACAGCAAGCCAAAGATCGCTACGAGTGCCATCGCTGGTCTGTGGCGCAAACGGGGTTTGATCCAACACAGCCAAGCGACGATGCAACCGTGTCAAACACGACCCGGCGCGACCAAGGCTTGTTTGGATGGGCGTGGATATAGTGTGCGTTAGAGGATAAATCGAGTTCGTCGTACGGGTTGGCAAAGCCTTCGCTTGAAATAAACAAGCTTCCGGGATGAAAAAATGTTGTTAAGTTTGGTAGTATTATGACAAGCAAGAAGTCTCGGTAGGTTACGCGGGTAGCCGATCTCTTGTTTTAACGCGGGTTTTCTAAACTTTCAGCACCATTACTGGGGAGATAAGTCATGCGAAAAACATTTTTTGTGATTGGGTTGCTATTGCTTGCGAGTTCCGCAATTTCGGCGACGGGACCGCATTGGGAGTATTCCGGCGAAGCAGGACCGGAAAATTGGGCCAAGCTGAGCCCGGAGTACGGCGCTTGTGCTGGTAAGAATCAGTCCCCGATTAATTTATCCGGCCTCATTGATGCCAAGCTGAAACCGATCATCTTCCAATATAAAAGCGGCAGCACGGACATTCTCAATAATGGCCACACGATACAAATCAATGCCGCGACGGGCAGCAGCATTACTGTCGATGGAGTTCAATTTGAACTCAAACAATTTCATTTTCATGCGCCGAGCGAAAATTTAATTAACGGAAAATCTTACCCGCTGGAAGCGCATCTCGTCCACGCTGATAAAGACGGTAATTTAGCGGTGGTCGCCGTGATGTTTACCGAAGGCAAAGCGAATCAAGCCTTGGAAAAAGCTTGGCAGCAAATACCGAAACAAGCCGGTGAAAAACTGAGTTTAACGGGCAATATTTCACCGCTGGACGTGTTACCTAAAAATCGTCATTACTACCGCTTCAATGGTTCGTTGACGACTCCGCCTTGTTCTGAAGGTGTGCGTTGGTTGGTGATGAAGCAGCCAATATCGGCATCAAAGGAACAAATGGAGACTTTTATGCAGGTAATGCATCATCCAAATAACCGCCCGGTACAGTCGGTTAACGCGCGTCCCATTTTAGAGTGATTGTGTTTTATTAAAGCGAGGCCGGACGTAAACCGGCCTCGACTCTTTTAATTTTCACGCGGATTTATTGGGCGTAGGGTGATCCCTCCCGAGTAAAGTCAGTATGGTTCTCCGAAATGTCTAAATCCCACTTCTGTGGTTTGTGATACCAAGCGTATTTTTGCATGCGCCGGTACGACGCAAATGGACGTGGCCGGTAATTATGCGCAGGAAAAATAGGCTATTTCGCCGTGGTGAACGACCGCGGGGCCGACCTGTCTGATTCGTTAGATATCAGATAAAATCAAAGATACGGATATATTAAGCGGCATCGTTCGGCGCAAAATTGAGTACCGTGAAAAGGGTATACCCGGAAACTTTCCGTGGGTCTGGCTGGTCATTAGTGCGTATGTGCCGATTTTCGGCCAACGCACCAAGTTAATAGCAAACTAGGAGAAATCATGGATTTTTTAAGGAAACTGCTGTTTGTCGGCATCTTGAGCGTACCTTTAGCGGCTTGCTCACAGCCGGCGGCGAATACCCCGGCCAAACCCAAAGAAGAAAATACCGCATCAGTGGTGCGACAGAATGGCGCGTTACCTGATTTCACGGCCCTGGTGGAAAAAGAAGGGCCGTCCGTGGTGAATATCAGCACCACGCAAAAAATACACGAGCGCGGCGCACCGCTTCCGCAGTTTCAAGATTTACCGGAAGACGACCCTTTCCGTGAATTTTTTAGACGCTTTATGCCGCAGCAACCCAATAACGGCGCTCCTCGCGAGTACGAAACCCACTCCTTGGGTTCGGGATTTATTATCAGTGCGGATGGTTATGTACTGACTAACGCGCACGTCGTCGATAGGGCCGATGAAGTCATTGTAAAGACCACCGACAAACGCGAGTTCGTCGCCAAGGTTATCGGTGCCGACCGTCGTACCGATGTGGCCTTGCTTAAGATTGATGCTAAAAACTTGCCGGTGGCGAATTTAGGTGATCCCAATAAAACAAAAGTAGGGGCTTGGGTGATCGCAATCGGCTCTCCTTATGGTTTTGAAAATTCCGTAACGGCCGGTATTGTCAGTGCCAAGGGCCGTGCTTTACCGGGAGATAACTTCGTGTCTTTCATTCAGACCGATGTGGCGGTGAATCCGGGTAATTCAGGTGGTCCTTTGTTTAACCTCAGCGGCGAAGTCGTCGGCGTGAATTCACAAATTTACAGCCGTACCGGCGGCTACATGGGTTTATCCTTTGCGATCCCCATAGATGTCGCGATGGATATCGTGGGCCAGCTCAAAGGCAACGGCAAAGTGAGTCGCGGTCGGCTGGGTATTCAAATTCAAGAAGTCACGCCGGAATTGGCTACCTCTTTCGGCTTGAAAGAAGCGCAAGGCGCACTCGTTGCCGCCGTCGAAAAAGGCAGCCCCGCCGAAAAAGCCGGTATGCTGCCGGGTGACGTCATTCTAAAATTTGAAGGCAAGAAGGTGCCGAGTTCCAGCGAATTGCCTCGCATGGTTGGTGCGACTAAACCCGGCAGTAAAACTAAATTAGAAGTCTGGCGCAATCGCACAAGCAAAGAATTGAGCATCACCTTGGCCGAGTGGGATGACGAAAAAGTGGCTAACGCCCAGTCCGAACTCAAAACCGAGAAAGCCAATAAACTCGGCTTAACACTGGCCGATTTAAGCGGGGAAGATAAACGCCGCTTAAATTTAGATTACGGCGTACTGGTAGAAAATGTGAGCGGCGTAGCGCAGAAAGCCGGATTACAGCGCGGCGATATTGTGCTGTCTCTGGGCGGCGAAAAAATCGCCAACATAGATCAATTCGGAAAACTGCTGGACAAAAAGAAAGACGAAAAAAGCATTGCGCTCCTAATTCGACGCGGTGATCGTATTTTATTCGTTCCGCTGAATTGGGGTAAAGATTCAAAATAGTCTGTGCATTGGGGCGGGCCTGAGTCGCATGCCCGGCCCCGTCACTTGAAACGCGCTATCCTGCCGTTGTTCGGCCTCACCGCCTTAGCGCTGGTTAGCGGCTGGTCGGCACTAACCTTCGGCAGTGTAAACACCCCGTGGGAATCCGTATGGCACGCGCTGATCGGAAACGAACACGGGCTATCGGCCGATCTCGTATTGCAACTGCGATTACCGCGCGCCATCAATGCCTTCACCACCGGTGCGCTTTTGGCGTTGGCCGGTACGCTGATGCAAGTGTTGCTGCGTAACCCCTTGGCCGATCCGTATGTTTTGGGTATTTCCGGCGGTGCGGCGGCGGCTGTTTTAGGCGCGCTATTGCTGGGCATTGGCGGGTTTTGGCTGAATGCCGCCGCTTATATCGGCGCGCTGCTTTCCATGTTCATCGTGTTTGGTTTGGCGCGCGGTGCTGGCCCCTGGTCCTCGCAGCGCTTACTGTTAACCGGCGTTATCGTAGCGTCCGGTTGGGGTGCGATGATTAGTTTTTTACTCACGATATCGCCGGACCGACAATTGCGCGGCATGTTGTTTTGGTTGATGGGTGATCTGAGCGGGGCAGAATCCTATGTTATGGGTGTGGCTACGCTGATCTTAGGATTACTTTTGATCCTGCCGCTGGCGCGAAATCTGAATGTAATGGCGCGCGGTGAATTAACCGCACTTTCATTGGGCGTGTCGGTAGCGCGTTTGCGCTGGCAACTTTATATATTGGCTTCGCTTATGACGGCGGCGGCGGTCATGATGGCCGGCAGTATCGGTTTTATCGGGCTCGTGGCGCCGCATATGTTGCGTTTGGCGGTGGGTAACGACCATCGCATTTTGCTGCCGGGAGCGGCATTGCTGGGTGGGAGCCTATTGCTGCTGGCCGATACCGTAGCACGCACCGCATTGGCACCGCAGCAACTTCCAGTCGGTGTGGTAACCGCCTTAATCGGTGTACCGCTGTTTTTATATCTGTTGTCGCGTGCAGAGCGCCGATGACTGCGCCGCCTATTCTTGAAACCCGTGGTCTGTATTTAAATATCGGCGCCAAGCTGATTTGTCGCGATCTGAATTTACGCGTGCAGCAAGGTGAGCGCTGGGGTGTGCTGGGTGTGAATGGCGTGGGGAAAACGACGCTGCTGCTGGCGTTGGCCGGTTTAAAAACACCACAAATCGGCAGCGTGTATTTGAATGGTGCGCCTTTAAACAAGCTACCCAAACGACAAGCGGCACAACTTAGCGGCGTGATGTTTCAAGATAGCGATGATGCCTTCCCGGCCAGCGTATTGGAAACAGCTTTGATCGGGCGCCACCCTTATTTGCGGCTATGGGAATGGGAAAGTGAGAACGATGAAGCCATCGCGCGCGCCGCCTTGCAGGCTGTGGGCATCGCGGATTTGGCGCAACGCAGAAGCAACACTTTATCCGGTGGCGAGCGGCGCCGTCTGGCACTGGCCACCTTGTTGACGCAAGACCCCGCTTTGATGCTCTTGGACGAACCAGTCAACCACTTGGACCTGCGCCACCAGATTGACACCTTGGAGTTGTTAACGCAGCAAGCCGCACAGCACCGCAAAGCGTTAGTGATGGTGCTGCACGACGTGAATCTTGCCGCGCGTTATTGCGATGCCCTGCTATTGCTGTTCGGGCAGGGTGAAATATTACAAGGCACCGTGGGTGACGTGTTAAACGAAGAAAATCTCTCGCGCTTGTATGGGCACCCGGTGCGCCGCGTAGAAACAGCGGAAGGCGCTTTGTTCTACCCCGGCAAAGCCTAATTCGCATTAAGGTTTTGCACGCACCTGCTCCAGCAAACCACACAATTCGGCTACCCCTAACAAGATGCGCGGTGCAGGTCGGTCGATCCAATCGGCGTGTACAAAAAACAAATGATGCTTGCGCACGGCCGAGAGCCGCGGCCAGCGCCGCCAAGCATCGAGTTGCGTCGTGCGTTGTGCATTTTGACTGCTGGCGATAATCGCATCGGGGTCGGCTTGCAAGATATTTTCAACACTCACCGTGGGTACTAAGGTGGGCAGCTTGGCAAAAATATTGACACCGCCACAAGCGGCTAGTGCGTCGCTGATAATTTGCGCGCCATTAATTGTCAGCAGCGGCTCCTCCCAAACTTGATAAAACACCCGCACCTGGCGACGACCGGCATAGGTTTTTCGTAACCGCGCCAAGTCTTGGCGAAACTGTGTCGCAGCCGCCTGCGCCACCGCACTGGTTTCGGTTAATCGGCCTAACCGTTCCAGCGCGGCGGGAATATCGTCCAAGCGTTTTTGCGAACTGAAATACACCGGGATACCTAATTGCTTCAGGCGTTGCAATTGCGCCGGTGGATTGCCATCGGCCCAAGCCACAATCACATCGGGCCGTAACGCCACAATCGCTTCTAAATCCAGCAAAGCCGCGCCGATGCGCGGAATGCGTTGTGCTTCTACGGGGTAATCGCTGTATTCGGATGCGCCGACGATACGCGGCCCCGCACCGACGGCAAACAACAATTCGGTGACGTGTGGTGCGAGGCTGATAATGCGCTGCGGTACTTGCTTTAGCCGTAGTGGTTGGCCGGTGTCATCGCGCAAAGTGATATCGGCGTAAGCAATGTTGACGCTGCTAAAGCAATACAGGAAAAGGATCGCTATCTTATATCGCATGTATTTTTAAAATTGATTTTGATCGTTAGCAAGAGTTGGCTAGTTTGGAGCGCAAACGTTCAACGGCTTCCGTGGGCGGTGTGGCCGTTAGGTGTTTCCCTGTTCATTAAATAGAACCTTATTTGAAAATAGATCGGTCACCTCAAATACTCTTGCACCCCAAGGTGCCGTAGTGATTATCGGCTTATTGTATTTGTAAGTCTTTGAGATAATTTCTTCATGTAACTTGTTAAATTCATTTGTGTTCACGAATGTTTTAGAACCCGGTGAACACTCGCCCGAGTGTTCACTCAAATGAAACACCATATTTCCGCGTGAAACTTGCATATAAATTGGAAAACCCGGTTCAAATCGGTGCTCCCAATCGAGCTTCATGCCAAGGAAATCTAAATAAAATTCCTTGGCTTTTGCCTCGTCAAATATTCGCATTATTGGTATTGTCTGAAATGCCATTTCACTCCCTTTTATACGCAACAATAGGATTTTTCCGCCATGCTATCGTACAACAGAAAAATCCTATTGATGAGCGACTAAATCAATCAGGGATTGTGCCTATGATATTCCACGCACTTGCGCCGATGTTGAATGCTTGGAATTTGTGCGTATTCCGACTGGAATGATTGGCGATTTTGATATTTTTAACTGCAACGTACCAGAGGCGGACACCTGAGCAGTCTCTCCAAACCAACCATTCAGCACCACAGTTCACATCTCACAACCTTAGCTGATATTTCCAAACATGGGCATAATGCATTTGTCTCCGGTCTCCTTTTGTATAATGTAATAACTCGGATCGCGCACCTAAAGTCATCAAGGTAAGACACTATGACAGCTTTTTCTATAGTTAACTGTTAGTTTCCACTTGGCACAATGAGCGATAAAATCAGCACCGCATTCTTACAACGCGCAGCAGAGGTTCTCTCTGAGAGCCTATCTGGATCGCAGCTTGTGAGCGTAGCCTCTGCATTTGCGGTTGATTTTAATTGCGACATTCCTCATGCGGCCTATCCATTCAACGCTAGTAACAAAGAGACTGCTCTATTCGAAAATCTTCGGCCTTTCAGCCCCGGACAACAGTACCAAGTGATCTACGAACTATGCGATCGTGTTAGTACAAATCCCAATGTAACGAGTCAGCAGAAGATCAACGCCTCGCAACTTAAATTGAGCTTGCTCTCTAGGTACTTCCAGTTCTCTAGCGACACATCATCAAATAAAGAACTGCCACTGGTAGTGACTGAAGTACGGCATTGGCTTTCTGATTTTCCGGTTGCAAAGAAGACCTATGAAGAAGCACTGCAAAAGCATTCGAACGGAATCTTTACTCGAAATGCTCTGGATGATTTACGTCTTTCTCTTGAGGCACTACTGCGCCAACTGTTGAATAACGAAAAATCACTGGAAAACCAAAGTGTAGCCGTTGGTGGGTACATAAAGGACAATGGCGGTTCCTCAGAGCTTGCCAACATGCTCGTAAAGCTTATCGACTACTACACCAAGTATCAGAACACTTACATCAAGCACGGAGATGCAGTACCCACAGCAGAAGCCGAGTTCGTGCTTGAGATTACCGCATGTTTCATGAAACACCTCATTCGCATAAAGGGCGCAAGTGAAAGCTAACCACACGTGCAACACCGCGCCACTTCGTTTCGCCCAGACTGGACGCCGCAGGCGGCCAGTCTGTTAACTCAACCGTTCATCAGAAAACCTCGCCATGCTTCCGCCAAGAGTCATAACCGCTATATTCCTCATTGCTTGCCTGCTGGTCTCTGCCACGCCCCGAGCAGAGGGGGCTGAGTGCGCTATCGTTTATGGAAAGAACTGGGCCTTCCTGTTTGCCACACCGAATCACTGGAAGGTGGCATGCCCTGTTAATCATCCGTCAGGCATCGTCATTGCCTTATGGCCGGAAGGAACGCCGTGGGCTAATGCTCCCGGCGCAATGTACGTTACTGTAGGCGAAAAGGGCGGCTTTTCTTTAGAACAATTCGCTGCTGATGAAGTGGCGCACTTTCGCAAGCAATCACCAAAGTTACAGGTTCGAGTTGCAGAGCCAATTATTCTGCCAAACAAGACCAAAGCTTTGGTACACGAACTCGCCGATGACCAGTACGGAAATCACGAGGCCATCGCATATGTAAACGCCGGAAAGGTATATCTCATTCTCGTACTTACATCCCGCACACAAAAGGAGTTCGAACGCCTTCGCCCAATTTTTGGCGAATTCGTTTCTTCTGTTAGTCCAATGAAAATTAAGTTTCATGATACCGAAAAGATACCTAACCCATCTGCGGTCACGCGGGATGCACCGCAAACGCTGCACCCCTTACCTTAGAAGTTGACCATCCGCTTTCCAAAACCTGTATATCCATTCAAGGTCGATAGCATCTATTCGTTGTTCCCAAAACAGCCACCATGAAACCTAATTGCGCGCATTAGTAGAGCGTGCAACATTTCTGCTCTTTGCTAGAAATAATCTAACCACATTCTGAAATTCGCGATCAAGAAACTTCTGGCGCACCACGGCCCGATAACGATCAAAATCGTTAATCACCACTACAGTCAACGTGCGCATTTCCTATACGAAACCCAAAACAGCAGGCTTGAAATTACAAAGGCCACCCAATAATCCGTCGGTGCAAATAACAGCCAGTGTTTATGCCAGGCGATGTGGGCCGGATCGAAATTGACCAGCCCATAGGCGGGGTTGAACGCAAACCACGAAAAATCTTCAATCGTCCAAAACAGCATAATGCAGGCCAGCACACGCGATTCCAAGCGCCAAGACCAGTGCTGCATAAATACTAATGGGAAGTGAAAGAACAAGGCGATGAGGGGGAAGACCCAGGCGTGGTAGCCGGTCATCGGGCGGCCGCCCCAGAAGATATTCAGCAGCCAGTGTTTTTCGATGCGCCATGTCGGTAAATTCGCGGCCCAACCGGCGGGGCCTTCAATTTGTATTTCCACGTGCGCGAAGAAAAACCCCAGCAGCGCAACCCAAAATAAAAGCAGAAGGATGTGTAGAGGTCGTGGGGTGTTCGGCATGCAAATCCTAGAATCAAGTGGCTCGTGAAATACAGTGATGTGTCAGTAATGAAAAACCACTCAGCGTTGAGAAATTATTCATAGCGCGGTTATTTTCTGATTTCCCTCGCGTATTGCGTGAGCTTAATTGCTTGACGGAATTCATGTCTCCTGCCGTCCCAAAACACGCGCCAGCACATGCCGTGCGGCAATGGGTCGCCCAAGCGCGCGCGCTTTATCGCGCATCTCGGCTAACTTGGCCGGGTGCTCCAGCAAGTAGCGCACACGGTATTCCAGCGTTACGCGGTCGAAGGCTTTGAGGGCGACACCTTGCTCCAGCAGGAAGTCGGAATTTCGCTCTTCTTGGCCCGGGATCGGCGCGTTGACAATCATCGGCAAACCCATTGCAAGGCATTCTGATGTGGTGAGGCCACCTGGTTTGGTAATAACTAAATCCGCACAGGCCATTAAACGTTCGACTTGGTTAGTGAAACCTTGCGGCAGGAGTCGCCCGGGATAGCGCTGCACGAGCCGCTGCAATGCGGCTAGCACGGGTGCATTTTTACCGGCTAGCACGATGAGTTGAAAGTTTCCGTTCAAGGCAAGTAAGCGTTCGGCAATGGTATCCAAACTACCAAGTCCGGCACCGCCGCCCATCAACATAATCGTAGTGAGTTGTGGATCAAGCCCAAGTTCATGCGCGCAGGTGATGCGATCCAGCGGCTGCGCAAAGGCCGGCATGATCGGTATTCCGGTTACGCAAATGGTGGCGGCGGGAATTTTTTGATCGCGCATGCGGAAGGCGACTTCCTCGTTGGCAGCAAAATAGCCCGCCATATGATCGTGCACCCACATGCGATGCAGATCAAAATCGGTAACTTGTACCCAGACCGGGCAACGAATCGTATCTTTTTGAATCATCCGCGACAACAATTCAGCCGGCATGAAATGCGTGCAGATAATGGCATCCGGCTTAAAAGCTGTAATTTCTTTCAGCAGGGACTTGGTGCTGAGTCGTTCGATCCCGCGCCGAAATTTTTGCAGTGTGCTGTCGGCTTCGGCTTCGTTGGTGATTTGATACAGATAGCCCCAGAGTGTGGGCGCTTTATTCACCAGCTTGATGTAAAAATCGGTGTAGACCTTGCGAAAGCCGACGCTAACGAAATCCATGACATCCAGGTGCCGGGCTTCAACAGCGTATTCCGGGAAATCGGCATAGGCGCGCAGGGCCTCGGCGGCGCGCATGTGGCCGGCCCCGGCGGAAACGCTTAGTAATAGGATTTTTTTCTTGGGCATTTAGTGCGGCATGTCATGAAAGTGTAAGGTTAACATTTTCGATGGCCAGTGCAGTGATACGGCACAAAAAAACGCCCGCCATAACAGTATGGCGGGCGTGGATGTCGAGCGACAAAGCGAGCGCTGTTTTAGGGCTTGAAACGATATTCAACCGAGGTAAAAAATGTACGCTCAGCGGCGGGGTAGGCGGAGAATGACGTGCTGGTGGAGTTTAAAATTCCATAGCTGAAATATTTTTTATCCAACAAATTCTTCACACCCAGCGACAGGCGCCAAGCATTAATGTCATGAAAAATTCCAGCATTGACCAGCACATAACTCGGTATTTTGCGCGCAAAGGTATTGGCCTGGTCGTTGTCGAAGCGTTGCTGCCCAACGTATTGCGCATCGGTACCGATGCGGGTTTGTCCGGTCAGGTTCCAAGTTAAGCCTAGGTTCGCACCATGCCGCGGCACTAGCGGAATGTCTTTCCCCGTTACGTCCACACCGCCATAGCTACCCTCTCTGAATTTGGCCTCGGTATAGCTGTAGTTTGCCGTTAGCTTGAGATCGCGCTGTGGCTGCCACGCGCTATTGAGCTCGATCCCGCGGCGTTCTGTTGGCGATAAATTTATATTCGAGCCGAAAAACCCGGCTAAACGTTGAAAATATATCTCGTTGTTTAAGCGTATTCGGTAAATGGATAAGCCTAATTTGCTCGTACTCCCTTGGAATTCGACTCCAATTTCCAAGTCGTGCGAGGTTTGCGGTTCGAGCAAGGCGGTCTGGAAAAGATTTTCATCCACGGTTGCAATACGAAAGCTACGCCCAGTTTTAGCAAAAGTGGAAATGCCGGGTGCCCACGTATGTCGTAGGCCAAGTTCAAATGCAGTTGGTGTGCGGCTTTGTTTCTGCGTACCAAGTGTTGAGCGGACATGGTGCAAGCGCGCACCCCAACTCAAGTGTGTCGTGGGGCTTAGGCTGGTTTGATTTTGCAAGAAGAAGGCTTGATTCTTTTGTTTGGCTTGGGTATTGCCGCCGAAGTTATTGCTACTCTCATAATCCCAATCATCCCAATCCAAGCCCACAATGGACGTGTTAGGTAGTCCAAACAGGCTGTGATTAATTTTTACGCGCGGGGTTGCAGCCAATACCTTTACTTGCGTATTACTACTAAATCCAAAATTTGAAAATAAAGCGGTTGCTTGACGCTCGCGATAGGAAAGGTCCGCCGTTAATTCAGTGCGACCCAAGGTGGAGCTGCCTGCTAAACTGGCATGCTTGCCGGTACGGGTACTGAAATCGTTAGGGGTTGAGGTACCGCGTGGATCTGTCGTCAGTTGTGCTTCGGTGCGATCACCTGGCAGTCGTAATGTTTGGTCGTCTGTGCCAAATTTAAGTTTCCAGTTAATGCCAATCGCTGGAAAACGCAGATCACCCTCTACGTTTTCTTGGCGGACTTTATTATTGTCACGATAGTTATCCGAATCTTGGCGATTGGCATGCAGGGCGAAACTAAACGCGTCTGTGCCGAACTGCCCACCGGCGCGCACATTCGTGGTGTTATAGCTGCCGTAGCTCAAGGCGGCGTAAGCTTCGCGCTGCCCGGCATGAGGTGCGCGCGTGATAATGTTAATCACCCCGCCGGTGGCACCACCGCCATACAGGACGGCACCACTGCCGCGCACAATTTCGATGCGCTCAATGGCATCGAGCGGGATGGTCGATAACTGGGGCGGCACAATTTCGATTTCACTGAGGCGCTGGCCATCGAGTAACACCAAGGTATTGCGGTCGCCGGTGACACCAAATCCACGCAGGTCGATTTGTTTATCCGGGCTGCCGCTGTCGTCACGGGTTTTGATCCCGACTTCGCGGGACAAAAGTTCGGGCAGCGTGGAGGCCGTGCTGTGTTCGATGGTGTCGCGGGAAATAACGCTGATACTGGCCGCAATTTTGTCTTGTGTCGCCTCAAAGCGCTGCGGTGTCACGACGGTACTGTGTAATTCAAAAACCGGTAAATCTTGGGCAATGGTATTACTTGCAGCGCAAATTAATGCGCCTGCGAGGACGGTGCTTTTCATTTTTAAACTCCCTTTGGCGTGCAAACCCGCGCGCCGTGCTTGGTAAAGGAGAAATGTGCGGGAGTGCGAGCGACAGGCAAAGCCGGTATGCCGCCATCCCGCAGCATTTCCACGCAGTCATTTTTAAAGACTGCTCACTATTTCCGGCCGGTCTCCGGGCTCGCGATTAACGATTGCCGCCTTCCCGAGATTACCTCAGTGGCTGTAATGGCAACTTAAAACTCGCATACCGTTGCGGGTGCAGCGTAGGATTCGTCAGGGCTCAGAGGTCAGGGAAAACCACGTTTTCCATTTATTCTGAATCCTGCTTTACCTAACTTCCCGTTTCACCCCGCGCACCGAATGGTGCTTGGAACACCTGAAACTGGCGCGATTGTACCGAAATATCGAATTAATGGCTGCGAAGATTATTATGTGAACACTAGCTCACCGTTAAAGCTACTAAATAGGCGTGTTTTTTAATACTGAATGGCAGAAAAAAATTCAAGCAATGTATTAAAACCAAGCTTGGAATATGGATTAAATTACTTTTGAAATAAAGCGTTAGCGATTGACTTTACAGTGATTTCAAACTTATAGTAGTCGCACTATGGACAGCGAGCTGAAAAGCCTGGAACAGAAAATATCCCAGCTCGTTGGGTTTTGCCAACGCTTGCGCGAAGAAAACCACGCCCTGCGTCAGCAGGTGGCGCAAGAACAAAATCAAAATAAGCATCTCGACGAAAAACTGCACGGTGCGAAGCAGCGTCTCCAAAGTTTACTCGACCAGATTCCGGAAAATTAAAATGGCCGCCGATCCAAAAAGTTTGGATGTAACGATTATGGGCCGATCTTTTAAGGTGGCCTGCCCCCCGGAAGATCGCGCTGGCTTGTTGGAAGCGGTGGATTACCTGGACCGTAAGATGCAGGAAATCAAAGATTCCGGCAAGGTGGCCAACCTCGAACGCATTGCCATTATGGCGGCGCTCAACATCACGCACGAATTTCTAAATACCCGCGTCGGCGGATTTGATGTCGGCGATTTTAAGCGTAGAATTAACGACATGAACAAACAGATCGATCAGTCGCTGGCAGGCGAATCCGACTTGTTTGAGTAAAGCGCACAGGGCGTTTTATTACTACCGGTCATGCTCCCTGCGGTGCTCGTCTCGGCTAAACATTCCTTGAACCAATGAATCATCCTTGGTTGCGGCGCTATGAACACTTTTGTGCGCGTCCTTCGCGGATGTACCTACGGTGTTCGTGTTGCGACCCCTTGAACCTCGGTTCAGGATGATGGCCGTGACGGCATTTGCGGGGGGCACCCCCTTTTCTGCTATGGATAAATCCACTCTTCGTCGCGAAATGCGCGCACAGCGCCAAGCCTTGAGCTTTCCGGCGGCGCGTAAGGCGGCGCAGTGCTTGTTGCGTCTAGCGTTGCGGCACCGCCTGCTGCGCGCTCAGCGCATCGGTTTTTATTTACCGATGGGTGAGGAAATCGATTTACTACCGCTACTCAATGCCGCGCTGTGGCGGAATAAGGCCAGCTATTTACCGGCGATCCCAGCGCGGGGTGCGCGGCGTTTGTGGTTCTCACGCATCGGCGAGCGTGATACTTGGTATCAAAACCGTTTCGGTATTTTTGAGCATACGGCGCTCGAACGACGGCGCGCGCCACAACTCGACGTGTTGTTTGTGCCGCTGGTCGCGTTTGATGCACAAGGCCATCGCCTCGGCATGGGCGGCGGTTACTACGACACCAGTTTGGCGCATTTACGTACACGTCGTTTATTTCGTAAACCGAAACTGATCGGCGTAGCGTATGATTTTCAGCGCGTCGAAGCGCTGCCGAGCGAGCCTTGGGATGTAGCGCTGGATGCCGTATTAACGGATCGAGCTTTGTACCAATTCAGAAAAAAGCTTTAAAGCAAAGGAACCGCCATGCGTTACTGGTTAATGAAATCCGAACCCTCCGATGTCAGCATTGACGATTTGGCTAAGCTGCCAAATCAAGCGGTGGCTTGGTATGGCGTGCGCAACTATCAAGCGCGCAATTTTATGCGCGACCAAATGAACGTTGGCGATAAGGTATTGTTCTACCATTCGAACTGTGAGATACCGGGTATTGCGGGTTTAGCCGAGGTCAGCACATCGGCGTATCCGGACGAAACGCAGTTCAATCCTAAAAATAAATATTTTGACCCGAAGGCCACCCGCGAGACACCGCGCTGGTTTAATGTCGATGTAAAACTGGTTAAAAAAACGCGACTACTGTCGATTAAAGAAATGCGCGAACACCCCGCACTGGCCAATATGCGCACCTTGCAAAAGGGTAATCGCCTGTCTATAACCCCCGTGGATCCTAAAGAGTGGACTTATATCCAGCAACTCTTATCGGCGCAAACAAAGTCCTGACGCGGGACGAATGGCATGCCTTTTTGAAATCTCATCAACCGGGTTCTTTAAATGATTTTGGAATGGATTGTTTATATTGTGCTGGGCCTGTTTGCGGGGTTCATAGCGGGTTTACTGGGTGTCGGCGGCGGTTTGATTATCGTGCCGGTACTGGTTTTTATTTTTACCGCCGAGCATTTTTCGAGTCAATACGTGGTGCATCTTGCACTCGGCACGGCGTTTGCGAGTATTATTTTCACTTCGATTTCCAGCTTTCGCGCGCACCATACGCACGGGGCCGTGGACTGGAAAGTGTGGCGCGAGATTAGCCCGGGTGTGGTGACCGGCACCCTATTGGGTACCGTGATAGCGGCCTATCTTTCCGCTTTTGCGCTAAAAATATTTTTTGTAGTATTCGTTTTTTATGTGGGTACGCAGATGCTGCTCGATATTAAACCCAAAGCGGAACGCGAACTTCCGCATTGGCCCGGAATGTTTGCCGTGGGAAATGTCATCGGTGTGGTTTCAAGTTTTGTCGGTATCGGCGGCGGCACACTGTCGATACCCTTTATGACTTGGTGCAATGTAACGTTACATCGCGCCATCGGCACCTCATCGGCGATTGGATTACCCATCGCGATTGCCGGGGCGGTGGGTTATGCGGCTAATGGATTAGTGGTGCGCACAGAGCTACCCGCCTACAGTTTTGGCTTTATTTATTTGCCGGCGCTTGCGGCAATCGTTGTGGCGAGTGTGTTAACGGCACCGCTGGGAGCCAAGCTGGCGCATCGACTCCCGGTGAAAATGCTGAAAAAGATTTTTGCATTTTTGTTGTACATTTTGGGCATCAAAATGGCCGTAAGCTTATTTTAACCTCGATCCGGTCAGCAACACGGCAGACTGAATCGGGGTCTTACGCTTTCCGATAAATTTCCGCGCCTTGTTTGACGAATTCCACCGCCTTCACTTCCATCCCCTTGGTTAGCGCTTCTTGTTCGGAAATACCCTGCGCCGCCGCAAATTCGCGCACGTCCTGGGTGATTTTCATAGAGCAGAAATGCGGGCCGCACATGGAGCAGAAATGTGCCACCTTGGCAGAGTCTTTGGGTAAGGTTTCATCGTGAAACTCACGCGCTTTGTCCGGGTCGAGACCCAGATTGAATTGGTCTTCCCAGCGGAATTCGAAGCGCGCTTTAGATAGCGCATTGTCGCGGATTTGTGCGCCGGGGTGGCCTTTAGCCAAGTCGGCGGCGTGGGCCGCGACTTTGTACGCCATGATGCCTTCTTTGACATCATCCTTATCCGGCAAGCCGAGATGTTCTTTTGGTGTGACGTAGCACAACATCGCCGTGCCGTACCAGCCGATTTGCGCCGCGCCGATAGCCGAGGTGATGTGGTCGTAGCCGGGGGCGATGTCGGTGGTAAGTGGGCCGAGCGTGTAGAACGGCGCTTCATCGCACCATTCGAGTTGCAGGTCCATATTTTCTTTGATGAGCTGCATCGGCACATGCCCCGGGCCTTCGATCATCACTTGGCAATCGTGCTTCCAGGCAATTTGCGTGAGTTCACCCAGAGTCTTCAGCTCAGCCAATTGCGCCTCGTCGTTCGCGTCATAGATGGAACCAGGGCGCAGACCGTCGCCGAGGCTGAAGCTCACGTCGTAAGCTTTCATGATTTCGCAGATGTCTTCGAAGTGCGTATACAGGAAGCTTTCTTGGTGATGCGCCAAGCACCACTTGGCCATGATGGAGCCGCCGCGCGAGACGATGCCGGTCATGCGCTTGGCGGTGAGCGGGACATGCGCTAAGCGCACACCGGCGTGAATGGTGAAGTAATCCACGCCTTGCTCGGCTTGCTCAATCAGCGTGTCGCGGAACATTTCCCAGGTTAGGTTTTCGGCCTTGCCGTCGACTTTTTCCAGCGCTTGATAAATCGGCACAGTGCCGATGGGTACCGGCGAGTTGCGGATAATCCACTCGCGGGTTTCGTGAATATTTTTACCCGTGGAGAGATCCATCACCGTGTCGCCGCCCCAGCGGATGGCCCAAGTCATTTTTTCTACTTCTTCTTGAATTGAAGAGCCAAGCGCGGAGTTGCCGATATTAGCGTTGATCTTCACCAGGAAATTACGGCCGATAATCATCGGCTCGGTTTCCGGGTGGTTGATATTGGCGGGGATGATGGCACGGCCGCGGGCGACTTCTTCACGCACGAATTCCGGCGTGATTTCTGCCGGTAGCGCCGCACCATAGTTTTGACCGCGATGCTGGCGGCCGAGCAATTCCGCCATTTTTAGGCCGGTGGGACCGGCGGCTTTGAGCGATTCGATGTACTGCTTGCGTTGCAGGTTTTCGCGGATGGCGATGTATTCCATCTCCGGGGTGATGATGCCCTGGCGCGCATAGTGCATTTGTGTGACATTTTTACCGGCAAGGGCTTTGCGCGGTTGGCGCATCAAGCCGGGGAAGCGCATTTGCGTCAGCGCGGCATCATGCAAGCGCTCCAAGCCGTATTCGGAACTCAGCCCGCTGAGGGCCTCGGTGTCGTTGCGGGCTTCGATCCAGGCGGCGCGCGGTGCGGCCAAGCCTTTGCGAATATCAATCTGCGCTTGCGGGTCGGTATACGGGCCGGAGCAGTCGTAAACGTAGATGGGCGGATTCGGCTCAGCACCGAGGGTCGCCGGGGTGTCGGATTGCGAAATCGCGCGCATCGGCACCTGAATATTGGCTTGCGAGCCTTGTACATAGACTTTACGCGAATTCGGTAGCGGTTTAACGGCGGCCTCATCGACATGCGCGGCATCGGCAGTAAAAGGGGTGGTAGGCTTGGGAATGGCTGCGTTCATGGTGCGCTCCTTACAATTAAAAATGCGTAGGGAGCGGCTGGGACAGCGCTTCCCTACGACGGCATGACCCGTACAGGTTCAAAGGGACTTTCTCACCTCGCCCGGTTAATACGGACGCGGACCCCTAGCGAAGTGTGTGAAGGTAAGGGAAATATGGAATAATCGCAAGGTTTATAAGGTCAGCCCAGGAGAGCTAGATGGATTTAGAGCAAGCCCGATTCAACATGATAGAGCAGCAAATTCGCCCCTGGGACGTGCTGGATGAGACGGTTCTAAGCTTATTGAAGCGCCTGAAACGCGAAGACTTTGTGCCCGAGACTTACCGCAATATGGCTTTCATGGATATCGAGATCCCGCTAGGTCACGGCGAATCCATGCTCAGCCCCAAGGTCGAAGCGCGTTTGCTGCAGGAGCTTAAACTCAAGCCGAGCGACAAAGTATTGGAAATCGGCACCGGTAGCGGCTATATGACGGCTTTACTAGCGAGCTTGGCTAAGCAGGTGTACAGCGTAGACATCGTGCCGGAGTTCGTGGCGGCGGCGGAACTAAAACTGACGGCGCACGGCCTCGGCAATGTGACTTTCGAGGCCGGCGATGCGGCGCGCGGTTGGGCCAAGCATGCGCCTTACGATGTTATCTTGTTGACGGGTAGCGAGCCGATTCTGGCCCAAGAATTGATTGCGCAACTCAATCCCGGTGGGCGCTTGATCGCGTTTGTGGGCGAGGCGCCGGCGATGGCGGCGCGGTGGATTCAAGTCATCGAACCCGGTGTGCAGACATCGCAAGATTTGTTCGAGACTAATGTGCGCGCTTTAATCAATGCGCCGCAGGCACCACAGTTTGTTTTTTAATGCAGCAAATTAATCCACCGGAACTCCGCGTATGGCTGGACGACAAGACGCGCACGCCCCCAGTCTTGCTGGATGTGCGCGAAGCCTGGGAGATTGAACGCGCGGCGCTGGATGGCGCGGTTTGGGTACCGATGCGCGAAGTGCCGAGTCGCGTGGCGGAACTGGATGCCGCCGCCGAGATCGTGGTGGTGTGTCATCATGGCGTACGCAGTTTCCATATTGCGCGCTTTCTGGAACAACAAGGCTTTGACCGTGTGTACAATCTTTCCGGTGGCGTTGAAGGATGGGCGCGTCAGGTCGATCCAACGATGCAAACTTATTAAAGAAAGTAGATTCATGAAAATATTGCCGTTATTGGTGTCGCTGGCGTGGAGCCCAACGCTGTTTGCCGCCACGGATCTGCTCCAGATATACCAGGAGGCTTTAACCCAGGATGCCACCCTGCAATCCGCTAAATCGGCACAAGTCGCCGGGCAAGAGGCATTGCCGCAAGGACGTGCGTTATTGTTGCCGTCGGTCAATTTATCGGCCAATTCGCAATACAACGATATCGATACGCAATTTCGCAGCGCCTCGGTGTTCGCCAGCGCGCGGCGCAAATACAATTCCAATGGTTTTAATGTCAACTTGAACCAACCCTTGTATCACCCACAGAATTTTGCGCAATTCGAGCAGTCAAAATTTTCCGTGGTGCAAACCGATGCGCTGTATGCGGCGGCGCAGCAAGACTTAATTATTCGAGTGTCGCAAGCGTATTTTGATGTCTTGCTGGCGCAGTACAACACAACGTTGGCGCAAGCGCAAAAAGAAGCCATCGGGGAACAGCTAGCACAAGCCAAGCGCACGTTTGAAGTCGGTACCTCGACCATTACCGATACACACGATGCACAGGCACGTTACGACTTGACTGTCGCACAAGAAATTTCCGCGCAAAATGATTTAGAAATTCGCCAAAACGCCCTACTGCAAATTATCGGTCATCTGCCGGGAGAGTTGGTGGCGGTGCGCGGCGAAGTGCCCTTGCTGCCGCCGGAGCCCGGCTCGATGACGGCTTGGGTGGAAAAAGCAAAACAAAATAACGCCGAAGTGTTGATCGCGCGCGCCGCTTTGGATATTGCGACCGAAGAAGTTAAGAAAGCCCGCGGCGGACATTTGCCGACGGTCGATTTAGTCGCCAGCTACGGCGAAAACGGTGTCGGCGGCGGAACCGCGGGCGGCAGTGATCAGACCAGCCGCATCATTGGTTTGCAATTGAACTTACCGTTATTTCAGGGCGGTGCGATCAGTTCAAAAGTACGTCAGGCCGTGGCGAATCAAGAGCGGGCGCGTCAAGACTTGGAAGCGACACAACGCCGCATCGAGCAAACCGCGCGCCAGGCTTATCTTGGCGTTACCAGCGGCATTGCCCAGGTTAAAGCGCTGCAACAGGCCGTGATATCCAATCAAAGCTCGTTCGACTCGACCAAGCTAGGTTTGGAAGTCGGCGTGCGCACCAGCGTTGATTTACTAAATGCACGACAACAACTGTTTGGCGCGCGACGCGATTTAGCGCAGGCGCTTTATAGCTATATCTTGTCGCGCTTGAGATTAGGCGCATCGGCTGGGGCGTTGACCGAAGCGGATGTGCAGCAGGTTAATGCTTGGCTGAAGCTGGTGGCAAAGCCGTAAGTTAGGTACCTGGGTTTAGAGGAATGTGTTAATCCCGAAGGGATTTAGCAATGGCCATTCGTTACAGTGCAGCTATCCCGCACAAGGACAAAATCGTGTTCAGGAACGCTTTTAATTCGGGGCATGCCTGCGCTGCAATGGTAAGGTCGTTGCTACGCAGGATTCTAGCGGCATCTCGTGGCTTCACGTAGGCCTTGCCTCGTTCGCCCGTTCGAAACATTTCCTGCAATCGATAAGCAGGCGGTTTGTCATGGTTGACCTGCTCCGGGTTTGCGCCTGGCGTGCTCCAATTACTTCCAGCTAATTTCTGTATGTCGCCCCAAAAGGGTAGGAGCCATGCCTCAAAATCGTGAAGTGCAACGTGCGGGTAGAAGCGTGGCTCGTGTCCGACCCATTGCTGCATCTTGTCCTTAGCGTCTTGTGCATTGGTAAACTCCCGCGTTCCGGTGTAAACATCCGTCAGGGCGATCACGGCATCCGCAGCGTTTTTGCCCGAGAGTAAAAGCGCCACCGTCCGACGCAGTTTTTCTTTGGTATACACTCGCCCATCACAGGGTACCGTGTCAATTTTCGGCATTGTTCCATGGGGTAAGCGGGCTTTGAGAAACTCCCTCAACTTCGGAATAAAAGCCTGTTCGGTGGCACCCTCAACCAAAATAGCAATTCTGACGCTCATGGTCGGCCGCCTAAACGCCCCATACTCCAAAGCTGGTCAAGGCTGTAGTCCTCCATCCATTCATCAAGGTCAAGTTCGTCGGCACGGGTAACGACCGTCCTACCTGCCTCATTGAGATCACACACGATCAATTCGGCTGGCTTAAGGAATCGCACAAAGCGATCCGAGTGCGTTGCAACGATTAATTGTGTGCGTGTCGCTGCCTCTCGCATCAGTTCCGTCAGCAGACGCAGCATTTCTGGGTGCAGGCTGACCTCCGGCTCATCGATCAAGGTCACGGTCGGGAGCCCAGGGCTTTGCAGTAATGTTGCTAACCAGAGGAAGCGCAACGTACCCTCCGAAAGTTGGTGCGCATACATCGGTTGTGTGTAATGCCGGTCTTTCCAGGCCATGGCCAGGGTGCCAGCCGCCACGGGAGGGAAATCCAAACGTTCAAAAGTCGGGAAGGCGACGCGTAGCGCATCCTCCACTGCTTCGAATCGATCCCGTTGGGCTTCTCGGAGGTAGTACAGGCAAGACACCAGATCTTCGCCATCCTTTCCTGGCATGGAAGCGGGACGCATCGGCTGGGGTAGCCGCACTGGAGCACGGGGAGCAACATCAAGTGCATGATAGAGTACCGAAGACGCAAGCACCCGACGAAAGTGTTCGGGGTCTTGAAACATTTTGGGTACTTGGGAAAGTGAAGTTTCAAAAGGTTTTTGCTCCCAGGTCGGACGTATTAATTCATTTGTCTCCACATCGAAGTAGCGTATCTCACTACCATGCGAGTCGATATACTTGAATGGTCTCTTAAGAGCGGTTTCACGTTGTTGCGCCAAGGTCTCGCTAGAAATGTCAAATCCAAGACCGCCGCTTCTCAAGCACAGATCATACTGAATAGGCGACTTGCCGGACATTGGCATCTCCAGCTTCAAGCACATGGGTTCCATTCGATCATTAGTCGCTAAGCTCGATATGCCACCTCCGGCAGAAACCGCATCATTTAATCGTCCGTCGGCTGAGGCCGCTAGCAGGCTCATTACTTCTAACACGGAAGTTTTGCCCACACCATTAGCGCCGATGAGCACATTGAGTGGCCCTAATGGTAAATCCAGGTCCTGAAGGCGGCGGTAACCGTGTACTTGCAAACGCGAAAATTCAGTACTCATAACACACCTCTACGGCTCTTGTGGGGGGGCTTGTTTATCGGGACACTTGTTTATTGTGGTTCAACTATTCAATGGCGACAATAGGCGTTGCTAATCAAATAAAGCATTCTTTAAGTTTTTTTATAATCTATTCTCAACAACTTTTCTTCAATCAGCGTCATGGTTTTATCCACTGCGCCACGATGAGTCGCGGCAAATTTAAGTGCCGCCGTGCTCATTTGTTTTCTCATGGCGCTATCGACGAGCAGCGCTTGTGCTTGTGCAAGCGCTGCTCCGGCATCGGCAACCCGCAATGCCGCTCCCGCATTCACCGCGTCTTCCGCCGCTTGCGCAAAGTTATGCGTGTGCGGTCCGAGGATCACCGGCACACCGACGGCGCAGGCTTCAATTAAATTTTGTCCGCCGAACGGTAGCAAGCTGCCGCCGATAATGGCGATTTCCGCCGCGCTATAGTACGCAAACATCTCGCCCAGGCTATCGCCTAACACCACTTGCGTCGCGGTGCGTATCGGCGTGTTTTCACTGCGGCGTTGAAAGGCGACGCCACGCGCTGTGAGGAGTGCAGCTACCGCATCGAAGCGTTGCGGGTGGCGCGGTACGATCACCAGTAATTGCCCGGAAATGGGCGCGGTAAGCGCGTCCAGCAGCAAGGCTTCTTCGCCTTCGCGCGTGCTGGCGGCGAGCAGCACGCGCCGCTCCTCGGCACCCCATAAAGTGCGAAATTGATTGTCCGTAGGCGGTGGCACAACGTCGAATTTGAGATTGCCGGTGATGGCGACGACGAGTGCGCCGAGTTGCCGCAGGCGTTCGGCATCGGCGGCACTTTGTGCGCTGATAAAGGTCAGGGCCTTGAGGGTGTTGCGCGTCAGTGTGGCAAGCCGCGCATAGCCACGTGCGGATCGTTCGGAAAGCCGCGCATTGATCAGTGCGAGTGGAACATGGCGCTGTCGGCAGGTAGCAATTAAGTTAGGCCACAATTCGGTTTCCATGATGAGTCCGAACCTTGGTTTAAAATGCGTTAAAAAGCGCCGCGTCGCACCGGGTAGATCGTAGGGCAAATAAGCTTGCAGGACGCGCTGGCCGAAAAGTGCTCGCCCGGTTTCGCGCCCGGTGGGTGTCATGTGCGTGAGTAAAATTTGATGCGCGGGATAGCGCGTTTGCAGTGCGGCGATGAGCGGGACACAGGCGCGGGTTTCGCCTACCGACACGGCGTGAATCCAAATGAGCGGTGCTTGAGGGGCTGCCGGATAGTAGCCGAAACGCTCACCCCAATACTTTAAATAGGCTGGCTGCTTGCGTCCGCGCCACAATAAACGCAGAGGAATAAAGGGCCCTAATAAATACAAGGCCAGCGTATAGAAAAAGCGCGAATTAAACATTTAAGAAACTATCGGTAACGGCGATGACTTCAGCGCTGCTCGGCGCAGCACCAGGGCCACCCAGATTGCAGATCGGCGTGGCGGCATAGAGTCCATTTTTTGCCGGATCAGACCCGCAATAAATACCGATGGTCGGCGTACCCACAGCCGTCGCGAGATGCACTAAACCTGTATCGACACCTATGACTAGTACCGCTCGCTTGAGCATGGCTGCGGCTTCTTTGAGTGTGAGGCGCGGTGTAACGGCGGCCTTGGGTATGGCGACCGCCAGCCGCTGTGCGTACTCATATTCCGACAAACTGCCCCAAGGCAAGATCGCTGTAATTCCGCGCTGCTGTAAAGCTTGACCGAGGGTGATCCAGTCCGATTCCGGCCAATATTTTTCGGCGCGACTGGTGGCGTGTAACAGCACGGCGTAGCGATCTGTCGGCAACCAATGTAGTGCTAACTCGGGGGTACATACACCGTAATCGAGCGGCAAGTTGGGTGCCAGCGCCAACGCTTGTTGCGTCAACGCCCGATAACGCACCACAGCATGGGCATTGGGGTCGACATGAAAAGTAGTGTCATAACACAGCGCGGCTAGCGCTTCACGGGCGCTACTGAAATCCAGACCACAACGTTTACCGTGTGCTAGGCGCGCAAGCAAGGCACTCTTCAACAAACCTTGCGTGTCGAGGATGCAATCGTAATGGGTGCTTGCCAAGCGTGCGCGAAACGCGCGGATTTCACGCCAAGTTTGTGGACGATGCAGCGATTTGCGCCAGCGTCGCAGTGCGGCCGGGATGACTTGATGGACTTGCGGATGCAGGGCGGGGATGTCAGCAAAATTTTCTTCGACCAGCCAATGCAATTCGGCCTCGGGATAACGCGAGCGAATATCGGCAACAATGGGCAGATTGTGAATGACATCGCCCATGGACGATGTTTTGATGAGAAGAATGCGATTCATGGCAGGATAAATTCGCGCTAAGCTTACACGGAATCCGTTAAAATTACCGCTTTTGCATCCCATTCATGGTCAGTCGAGAGGCGTTTTCCGCCGTTATTATTACCCTCAACGCCGCCGCGCAGATAGAGGCGTGTTTGCAAAGCATTGCGTTTGCAGATGAGGTGTTGGTGGTGGATTGCGGCAGCACCGATGCGACTTTGGCGCTGGCGCAGAAAGCCGGTGCGCGCATCCTGCATCAAGATTGGCTGGGTTACGGCGCGCAAAAACAATTTGCAATCAGCCAAGCTAAAAATGATTGGGTATTGTGTCTGGATGCGGACGAGCGCGTGAGTACTCCACTGCGCACCGCAATTGAGGCGGCGCTGATAGCACCCAAAGTGCGTGGTTTTGAAATGCCACGCTGCAATCGTTTTATGGGGCGCTGGTTACGTCACGGCGAAGGCTACCCGGATCGGTCGCTACGTTTGTTCCACCGCAAGCATGGCCGCTGGTCCGAGGACCCGGTGCACGAAAAAGTGGAATTGGACGGCGCGCCGGGGCGTTTACAGGGTGATTTACTGCACGAATCAGCCGAAGATCTAACACGGTATTTGGAAAAACAAAATTGCTACACCACACTGCAAGCTGCGGTGTTGCGGCAGCGCGGCAAGCGTGCCAGCGTAGCGCAAATGGTGCTAAGCCCGCTATTACGCTTTGTGAAATTTTACATAGGGCGCTTAGGTTTTTTGGATGGAGTGCCCGGGCTAGTGCATATCGCGATTGGTTGTCACAACAGTTTTATAAAATACGCAAAATTACGGGCTTGTGCGAAAGATACAGAGCATTAACTGCCGTGTTGGCTTGGTTGATGCGCGCAACTTGTGCGCATATAATGGGCGCATCATCTAGGATGGAGTTAAATCATGTCAGCCGAGATTTTCGATGCGAAAGCACCGAAGAAACCAGTCAATCTTCGTGTAAATAGTGATTTATTGCGTTTAGCAAAAGCGCTCAATATCAATCTTTCAAAGGCGCTCGAGCAGCATTTGGGAGTATTGGCGCGCACCGCACGTGCACAGCAATGGCTTGAAGAAAATCAGGGGGCTATTGACGACTACAATGCCCGCATTGAACGCAGCGGCGTATTTAGCGATGGCTTAAGGCGGTTTTGAATGGCGCAGTTCGATGTTTACGAAAATCTCGATTCCAACAGCCATGAAGAAATCCCTTTTTTGCTTGATGTGCAATCGGAATTATTGGATATGTTAGCAACACGTGTTGTGGTGCCGTTAGTGTCAAAGCGAATTGCTGGTCAGCCTGCCGCGCACATGAACCCCCAATTTAGGGTTAGGAATATAGCGGTTGTGATGTCGACACCGGAGCTAGCGGGCATCCCAAAAAATAGATTGGGTAAGAAAGTTACAAACTTGATCGCTAAACGCGACGACATTATTGCTGCGCTCGATATCGTGTTCACCGGAATTTAACTCAGGCTCTGACATCATGACATTCCCCATTTTAGTGACCGGCGGCGCTGGTTTTATCGGCGCGAATTTTGTATTGGATTGGCTGGTAAATGACGGCGGGCCTGTAGTTAATCTGGACAAGCTCACCTACGCCGGTAATCTGGAAAATTTGGCCGCGCTGAAAGACGATGCGCGACATATTTTTGTGCACGGCGATATCGGCGATACGGTTTTGATGGAGCGCTTGCTCAAGCAGCACCAACCCAGCGCCATCGTGAATTTCGCCGCCGAAAGCCATGTTGATCGCTCCATCCACGGCCCGGAAGATTTTATTCAAACCAACGTGGTCGGCACGTTTCATTTGTTGGAAGCGGTGCGCGTTTATTGGAGTGGATTGCCCGAAATGCAGCGTACGGCGTTCCGCTTTCTGCATGTCTCGACCGATGAAGTGTACGGCTCGCTGGGGCCGAACGATCCGGCTTTTACCGAGACCACGCCGTTTGCACCGAATAGCCCCTATTCGGCTTCCAAGGCGGCATCCGATCATTTAGTGCGCGCTTATCATCACACCTATGGCCTACCGGTGCTCACCACCAACTGCTCCAACAACTACGGCCCCTACCAGTTTCCAGAAAAATTGATTCCACTGATTCTGCACAACGCCCTGCATAGCAAGCCGCTGCCGATTTACGGTGACGGCCTTAACGTGCGTGATTGGTTATATGTGGGCGATCATTGCAGCGCTATTCGCGCGGTGCTGGCGAATGGGCGAATGGGCGAAACCTATAATATCGGCGGCTGTAATGAGATGGCAAACATTGATGTGGTAGAAACGGTATGCACGCTATTGGATGAGCTAAAGCCCGCGACGGCTCCTTATGCGGCGTTGATTACCTATGTTAAGGATCGCGCCGGCCATGACCGGCGTTATGCCATCGATGCGCGCAAAATCGAACAAGAATTAAGCTGGCATCCGAGCGAAACTTTTGCAACCGGAATACGCAAAACGGTACAGTGGTATTTGGAAAATCAACATTGGGTAACCAATGTAGTCAGCGGCGAATATCAACATTGGGTGGATAAACAATATAAAGGCGAACAAGCATGAAAGGGATCATCCTTGCCGGCGGCTCCGGTACACGGCTCTATCCGGTGACACAGGCTGTATCCAAACAACTGTTACCGGTGTACGACAAGCCCATGATTTACTACCCGCTCACCACGCTGATGCTGGCGGGGATGCGCGATATATTGATTATTTCCACGCCGCAAGACACGCCGCGCTTCGAACAATTATTGAACGATGGATCGCAATGGGGCTTGAATATTTCTTATGCAGTACAGCCCAAGCCGGAGGGTATCGCCCAGGCATTTCTGGTGGGCGCAGATTTCATCGGCGACGACGCATGCGCTTTGGTGCTGGGTGATAATATTTTCTACGGCCATGAGTTAGCGGATGATCTCAAGCGCGCTGCGGTCAAAACGACCGGTGCTACCGTATTTGCTTACCCGGTGCATGACCCGGAACGTTACGGTGTGGTGGAGTTCGACGCCGGCGGCCACGCTATCTCGATTGAGGAAAAACCGAGTAAACCTAAATCGCGCTACGCCGTCACCGGCCTGTATTTTTACGATCATCGCGTAGTGGACATCGCCCGCAACTTGCAGCCCTCGGCGCGCGGCGAATTGGAAATCACCGATGTCAATCGTGTCTATCTTGCGCAAGGGCAATTGGAAGTTGCGGTAATGGGGCGCGGCATGGCCTGGCTCGACACCGGCACACACGAATCGCTGCTCGAGGCCTCGCAGTTCATCGAAATTATCGAACGCCGGCAAGGACTCAAAATTGCCTGCCCAGAAGAGATCGCTTACCGCCTGGGTTATATTTCAGCGGAACAAATCCAAGCCTTGGCCAAGCCGATGCAGAAAAATCGTTATGGGCAATATTTGCTTGATTTGCTTAAAGATCGGGTGTTTTAGGCTGCCACCACGCAATTTTTGTGCGCGCAAACTGCGCGGTATTTTCGATGCCCTTACTCTGCAACGTGGCTGCAGCTATTGCAACCCAAGAAAAAATCGCTGCGCTAAACACATAAAAAATACTTAGCCGGAGCGCTGCTGGGTAGGCTTAGACTCAGCTTGGTGACTGGGCGCAGTTGTTCGAATTCTTGGGGTGAAACTTCAGTTGGAAGGATGTCTTTCGGAGAGAGGCGACACTTGATTTTTGTTGCGTTTTTCCGACGCTGATATCACCTTGACTTCTCACGCATTAAAAGGACATAATTATTCGCTTAAATACAAAAAAAGGTACTAAATGCAAGTTTCTATCCAGGAATTCAAAGCTCATTTATCCCGCTATGTTGGTCAAGCACGATCTGGGCAGTTGATTGAGCTGACCTCGCATCGCAAGGTAGTGGCGCGGATTGTAGGTGTGCCGCCGACCGATAGTGCGGGTGTGTCGTGTCTGTTGGCTGCGGGTGTCGCAACTTGGCAAGGTGGTAAGCCGGTAGGCGCCGCGCTCAGGTTACAAGACCGCGGCAAGTTGGTTTCTGCGTTGGTACTAGAAGATCGCGGATGATTTTGTTCTGCGACACCTCCGCACTACTCAAGCTCTACATTGTTGAGGTGGGGAGCGATAAGCTGAAAGCGCGGGTGCTGGAAGCCGAAGCTGTTGCAGTGTGCCGGGTTGCGTGGGCAGAGGCCTATGCTGCATTGTCTAGGCGAGCGCGGGAAGTACCGGAGGACGCTTTGGTTATCGAGCAGGCCAAGGCAGCGCTGGCGGCAGATTGGCCGCACTACGTGGTACTAGAAATTGACCAAACATTGGTAGAGCGTGCGGGAGAATATGCCGATACGTTTGCATTACGCGGCTATGACAGCATCCAGCTCGCTGCCGCTTTTGAAGCAGGCCGCATTTCGCAGTCTCCCCTATTCTTTGCTTGCTTCGACACACGTTTAAACAAGGCAGCCAAGCTGCTAGGGATGTTGTGTTTATAGCGTGGACTGAATCCGAAATTAATCGTAAACATGAGGGGCGTTTTTGTTCTCGGTTTTCATGGGCATGAAATTATTTAGTAATCCAATACCGCCGCACCACGACCGGTTCGACTTGCTGCGGCTTGTGTGCGTTGGTTACCGCGTTATCGACACTGGTCGGTGGCGATGGCGGAGCGCATGAACCGGGATTTTCCGGGAAAATGTGTAATAAACATCCATTGAATGGACGATTATCATCCACCATACATGGACGCATGTATCCAAGACATATCCTTTCTTTTTAAAACGAAGCGCTGGCAGACACGCCTGTCGTGTTGCCGAACGGCGCGCGCTAAACTGGCAAAAGAACTTTGGTGCAATCGCTTTCATCAGGGCATGGCCGCCGCTATTTAACGCTGGATGATCGTGTAACTCTGGCTGCAGTTAAAGGGGATCCTGATGGATTTGTTACGGGTCTCGATGGGCCGGTGACCTTGGATGAGGCGCGGCGCGCCCCAGGGCTTTTTCTTGCTATCAAGGCAGATGTGGATCGGGATCGCAGGCCGGGGCGCTTCTTACTGACGGGCTCAGCCAACGTTTTACTTTTGCCGGATATTGCCGATTCCCTTGCGGGGCGTATGGAGGTGCTATCTCTTTGGCCATTATCGAGTGCCGAGATTGCCGGTATGCCGGGCACCAATCTGGCCGACTGGCTGTTTGACGGTACTGTGGAAGCCTTAAATATTTTCTCCCGTACGACCGGGCGCAACTAGTTGGCAAGTTTCTATCGGGCGGCTTTCCCGAAGCAGTTAGTCGTAGTTCAGCACGCCGGCGCACAGCGCGGTTTGACAGTTATATGCAAGCAATTATGCCGCGTGATGTGCGGGACTTGGCCAATGTTGAGCAGCTTACTGAAATTCCCAATTTGATCCAGTTGCTGGCCACTCGTAGCGCCAATCTACTGAATTTTGCTGAAGTCTCCCGTTCCAGCAGACTGCCGCAGACGACTTTAAAGCGTTATTTTAGCCTGTTGGAAACCTTGTTTCTGGTATATAGGCTGCCGTCTTGGGAACGAAATCCAGGCAAGCGTTTAGTGAAGGCGCCCAAAGTGTTCTTGCCGGATAGTGGTTTATTGGCTCACTTACTTGAGTTGTCACAAGAGCGCCTGATGTCGGCGGCAGGCTTGCCTGAAACATTCGTGCTGAGCGAATTGCTCAAACATCTGGTGTTTTCTGAAAAGCGCTTAACCTTGTGGCACTACCGCACCCAGTCAAATATTGAGGTCGATTTTGTGCTGGAAAACAGGCTGGGCAAGTTGACGGGTATTGAAGTCAAGGCCAGTAGCAATGTAAGCGGCAAAGACTTCAAGGGCCTGCGCCACTTGAAGGAAACCGAGCCGCAAGCCTTTCAGCGTGGCATCGTACTGTACAGCGGGCGCGAAGTCGTGCCATTCGACGCTGACTTGTTTGCAGTGCCGTTGTCGATGTGGTGGGCGTTTCCGACTGGTTAATTTTGAATGAGCGCAGGTGGTCAAATTTCGGTGCGCGCCAACAGTATTAAGTAAAGTGTATATTTTTACTGCGACTTTTTTACATAACACTGCAAAAAAGTCGCGACTTTGTTGCAGTTATTGTACGATTAGCCTATGAAACGCTACCATTGACGAATGGGTATTGAAAGATTTGATCACCAAGATGGTGGTGCTGACTGGGCCACGGCAGGTGGGAAAAACTACGCTTGCGCGTCAGTTGATGCAGTCGTTCGGGAATGCGCAATACCTTAACTGGGATGTGTTGCCAGACCGAGGTGTGGTGCAGCGCCAGTCATGGAATCCACGCGCCAAGCTTCTTGTTATGGACGAGATTCATAAAATGCATGACTGGAAAGGCTGGCTGAAGGGGGTGGTGGACGGGCGTTTGCCCGAGCAGGCGCTGTTGGTGACAGGTAGTGCGCGCATGGAAACATTTCGGCATGGAGGCGATTCACTGGCGGGTCGTTATTTTGCTTTCCGCCTGCATCCGTTTTCGGTGCGCGAGTGGTGTGAACAGCAGCCTGTGAGCCCGGCCGATGCTTTGGATCATTTGTTGGAAAGAGGCGGCTTTCCTGAGCCGTGCTTGGCGAGCGACTCGGTGCAGGCCGATCGCTGGCGTGCACAGTATTTCAATGATCTGATCCGTGAAGATGTGCTGGAGTTTTCACGCCTGCACGAAATCAATACGATGCGCCTGTTTGTGGAGCTATTGCGCGAGCGTGTGGGGTCGCCGCTTTCCTTAGCCTCCATGGCGCGCGATCTGGCGGTTTCACCCGCGACATTGAAACGCTATTTGGATATTCTGCAAGCGTTGTTTATCGTATTTACCGTTCAACCCTGGCATCACAATATTGCACGCGCTATTTTGCAAAGCCCTAAAGTGTATTTTTTCGATACGGGGTTGGTGCGAGGCAACCAGGGCGTGCGCCTGGAAAATGCGGTAGCGGGCATGCTGCTGAAGCATGTGCATTTTTTACAGGATAGCGCGGGAAGAATGGTTGGCTTGCATTACATTCGCACTAAGGATGGTACGGAAGTGGATTTTGCGCTTAGCGAAAAAGGCAAGCTGACGCAAATGATTGAATGCAGGTTAGGCGACAATAAGCCGCATCGTGGCCTGTTACGGTTTGCGGAGCAATTTGCCGATGCGGAGGCGGTGCAGATCGTTTACGCATTACGCCAAGAAGAGTTGCGTAACGGAATCAGAATTACGGATGCTGCTAATTGGCTTATGGGGTTGTCGGCATGATGCGATGGGCAACCAGCGCTTCAACGTATAATCACACTTTTATTTGTAATTCAAAGGTTACTTATGAGCAAAGTCGCTCTCATCACCGGCATCACCGGCCAAGACGGTGCCTACCTCGCCGAGTTTTTGTTGAACAAAGGCTACGAGGTGCATGGCATCAAACGTCGCTCCTCGCTCTTCAACACCGACCGCATTGATCACCTTTACCAAGACCCGCACATGGCGGGGCGCAAGTTCGTGTTGCACTATGGCGACATGACCGACTCCAGCAGCTTGATCCGCATTATTCAGCAAGTGCAGCCGGACGAAATCTATAACCTAGCGGCGCAAAGCCATGTCGCGGTGTCGTTCGAAGAGCCGGAATACACGGCTAACTCGGATGCGTTAGGCCCGCTCCGCGTATTAGAGGCGATCCGGATCTTGGGGCTGGAGAAAAAGACACGCTTTTACCAAGCCTCTACCTCGGAGCTGTTCGGAAAAGTGCAGGAAATCCCGCAGCGCGAGACCACGCCGTTTTATCCGCGCTCACCTTATGCCGTGGCCAAGCTCTACGCTTATTGGATTACGGTGAACTACCGCGAAGCCTACGGCATGTATGCCTGCAACGGCATTTTGTTCAACCACGAATCACCAGTGCGTGGCGAAACCTTCGTCACGCGCAAGATCACCCGCGCCTTGGCGCGTATCAAGCTTGGCTTGCAGGATAAGCTTTACCTCGGCAACCTGGATGCCAAGCGCGATTGGGGTCATGCTAAAGATTATGTGGAAATGCAGTGGCTGATGTTGCAACAAGATACACCCGAAGATTTCGTGATCGCCACCGGCGAACAGCAAAGCGTGCGCGATTTCGTGAATGCGGCGGCGGATGAACTGGGTATAAAAATTCACTGGGAAGGCGCGGGCGTGGATGAGAAGGGTTACAACGAAAAAGGTGATTGCATCGTCGCTGTCGATCAGCGCTACTTCCGCCCAACTGAAGTAGAAACGCTATTGGGTGACCCGAGCAATGCCAAGAACAAACTAGGTTGGGTACCGAAAGTTACTTTTAAAGAATTGGTGGCGGAAATGGTGCGCGAAGACTTGAAGGCGGCTGAGCGCGATGAATTGGTGAAAAAACATGGCTTTTCCACCTTCGATTATCATGAGTGATATCGACGAGGATGTTCGCGCCGTCTTGGCCCGACATCCTGAGATCCGTTTGGCGATCCTGTTTGGCTCGATGGCCACGGGGCGTGCCAACCGCGACAGTGATGTCGATTTAGCAGTGGCTAGGGAACGGGCTCTTGCAGCGGATGAAAAAATGGCGCTCATGTCCGAGTTGGCCGAGGCCACCGGGCGTACGATCGACCTCATCGATCTACATAGTGTCGGCATTCTGCTGCTCGGGCAAATCGTTAAACGCGGGCGGCGCATTCTGGGTACGGATGAACGCTATGCCGAATTGATGAAACGCTATCTTTTTGAAGAGGCGGATTTTATGCCGTACTATAGAAGGATACTCAGTGAGCGGAGGGCGGCATGGATCGGGAAGTGATCGAGCAAAAACTCGAATCTTTGCGGCGTTGCTTGGTTCGAGTTCGCGAGAAGTGTCCCGAAGCTCCGGAGATTCTTGCAACAGACCCGGATGCGCAAGATATTGTCGCACTGAATCTTACCCGTGCCATACAAATTTGCGTTGATATTGGGGCGCACCTTATTGCCAGCAAAGAGATATCCACCCCGGAAACAATGGGTGGCACATTCGACGCGTTGGCCGATCTTGGTTACATTGACCTAGCTCAGGCAATTCGACTAAAAAAAGCAGTAGGGTTTCGCAACATTGCAGTTCACAATTATCAAGCCATCGATTGGCGCATCGTGCATGCAATTGTAAGCCACAATTTAAGCGATTTTGATGATTTTGCCCGAGTCGTTGCCGTGAAAATAGCTCTCTGACGCATTAGCTGGAGTACCTGAAAAAGGCCGTCGTTTCGGCACAAGCCGGAATCCTGGGTGTTAAAAGTCGCGTGAATTCGGGCATCTTCTGGATGCCGGCATGAGCCGGCATAACGACAAAGGTGATTTGGCGGAGCCTTCCTTATTCATTCATTGAAATTTATAAAGTTACACATGGATCAAAACGCAAAAATATTTATCGCCGGGCACCGTGGCCTAGTCGGTTCTGCCCTGATGCGTCGGCTGCAATCCGGCGGCTACAGAAATCTCATCACGCGTGGCCATGCTGAACTTGATTTAACAGATCAGCAAGCCGTGCGGCAGTTTTACGCAGCGGAAAATCCCGACTACGTGTTCGCCGCTGCCGCCAAGGTAGGCGGCATTCACGCTAACGCTACCTATCCGGCAGATTTCATTTATCACAACCTGATGATCGAATGTAATTTGATCCACGGTGCCTATCAGCAGGGGGTGAAAAAGCTGTTGTTCCTGGGCTCCACCTGCATCTATCCGAAACTTGCCCCGCAGCCGATGAAAGAAGAGTATCTGTTGACCGGGTCGTTGGAGCCCACCAATGAACCCTATGCAGTGGCCAAGATCGCCGGCATCAAAATGTGCTCATCCTACAATCGGCAGTACGGTACCAATTTTATCAGCGTAATGCCGACTAATCTTTATGGCGCCAACGACAACTATCACCCGCAGGATTCGCATGTGCTGCCGGCATTGATTCGGCGCATGCACGAAGCAAAAACACGCGGCGATAAACAGGTAACGGCGTGGGGTACCGGCAATGCGCGGCGCGAGTTTTTATCAAGCGATGACATGGCCGATGCCTGCGTGTTCCTAATGGAGCGCTTCGATGCGAACGACTTGGGCGAATTCATCAACATCGGCGTTGGCTACGACCTGACCATCCGCGAAGTGGTAGAGATGGTGGCAAAAGTCGTCGGCTTCAACGGCGAATTACTGTTTGATGCCAGTAAGCCCGATGGCACACCGCGTAAGTTGGTCGATAGTGAGCGTTTGTCCGCGCTGGGCTGGAAGCCGCAGGTTACGCTGGAAGATGGTCTGCGCGCGGCGTACCAGGATTTTTTACGCCAACTCGAAGCGGGTACGGTGCGGCTTTAAAGGGGCATCTGATAGCTCGCGGACTCTCATGCGGGTGATGTTAGCCATGCCGCGTCAATCGTATTTATCCTTGCAAAAAAGTATTTACAATCCGTAATTGCAAGGATGACTGGGGTTTATCACAATTTACTCGTTGATTTTCTGCTCGTGTGCCGCTTGCTGCCCTGGCACGCCAGCCTGGGAAAACGACTTGTTAAGTCTTCCAAGGTATATGTGCGCGACAGCAATCTGTTGCCCTGCTTAATATAGCCGACAAGGAGGTGCTGGTGTCCCATTCAGTTGTCGGACAGATTTGGGTGTGCTTCGTTATCGAAAACCTTTTTGTTTGTGCCGCAAACAAAGCGCAAGGCTATTGCTATCGCACCAGTTCGAAAGCTGGTGGTCTATCCCAGCATGGAATGCTACCAGCGTGCGTCTGATATCGCAGCGATTTCTCTTGCAGAGTTAGCGGCAGAATTAATCGCGGCGTGATTATATAGTTTCAATGTAGAGATTCTTGGCACTGCTGGCATCCGTTTTATTGGGGAGGTACCTACCTAAAATCCAGCATTTTTTATGCCGATAAGCGGATATAATGTGGCCAAGTTTTTTTCATAGTTTCTTTATTTATAGAGGATCAGTGATTACTGATACGATGCGTAATACACATGATAATTACGATATGCGGTTAAAATCTGATGACGTTTTAGTGTTTATTTAGGATAATCGCCTTTTTAACGTAAATGGATATCTGCAAATACTAATCGGCCCCCATTAGTTTTACGGTTCTTCTGAAAATTCCCTCATATTCCCGGTAAATACAATGAAAGCAGTTATTCTGGCAGGGGGGTTAGGAACTCGCATTAGCGAGGAAACTTCAACCAGACCCAAGCCGATGGTGGAAATCGGTGGTAAGCCAATTCTTTGGCACATCATGAAAATCTACTCCTCTCACGGTATCAATGAATTCATTATCTGTCTGGGATACAAGGGATACGTGATTAAAGAATATTTCGCCAATTATTTTCTTCACATGTCCGATGTCACTTTCGACATGGCCGCCAATAAAATGGACGTGCATCAAAACAGCGCGGAACCCTGGCGGGTAACGCTAGTGGATACTGGGGAAAACACCCTGACTGGTGGGCGCATCAAGCGCATTGGCGCTTATCTTGATGGCGAAGATTTTTGCTGTACTTATGGCGATGGTGTGGGAGATGTTGATATCAGTAAGCTGGTGTCTTTCCATAAGGCCCAAGGTAAGTTGGCGACACTAACCGCAACGCAGCCACCAGGACGGTTTGGTGCTCTTGGGTTGCAAGGGCAGCAAGTGACTGGTTTTCAGGAAAAGCCTCAAGGGGATGGTGCCTGGATTAACGGAGGATTTTTTGTTTTATCCCCCAAGGTGCTCGATTACATTGAGGGCGACCTCTCTACTTGGGAGAAAGAACCAATGGAACAATTGGCCCAAGCGGGTCAGGTTTCCGCTTTTTTCCACCATGGTTTCTGGCAGCCCATGGATACCTTGCGTGACAAGACCCATTTAGAGGAGCTTTGGGCAAGTGGCAAAGCCCCCTGGAAGATGTGGCAATGAGCCAAAACTTCTGGGAAGGAAAAAAAGTTCTAGTTACTGGCCACACCGGTTTCAAAGGGGGGTGGCTTTCGTTGTGGCTTCAATCACGGGGGGCAAAAGTTTCGGGCTTTGCGCTTCAGCCACCCACCACCCCCAATTTTTTTGAAGTGGCTCGGGCGGGAGATGGCATGCATTCACATGTCGGGGATATCCGCGACTTCGAACACATCCTGCGCATATTCAGCGAGGAAAAACCTGACGTGGTTTTTCATCTCGCCGCCCAGCCTTTAGTACGTTACTCCTATGCCAATCCGGTCGAAACCTATGCTACCAATGTCATGGGAACAGTGCATCTGCTGGAAGCGATCCGCCAGGCAGGTGGCGTGCGTGTAGTGGTGAATATCACCAGCGACAAGTGCTATGAAAACCGCGAATGGGTATGGGGTTACCGCGAAAACGAACCGATGGGTGGGTATGATCCCTACAGCAGCAGCAAGGGCTGTGCGGAGTTGGTGGCGTCCGCCTACCGCAGTTCATTTTTTAATCCACAAAGCTACGAGAAGCATGGCGTGGCATTAGCATCTGTTCGCGCGGGCAACGTGATTGGTGGCGGCGACTGGGCAGAGGATCGGTTGATTCCCGATATGTTGCGTGCGATTGAGGCTGGCCAGCCAGTCGTGATCCGCAATCCACATGCCATTCGACCTTGGCAGCATGTATTGGAGCCTTTAAAGGGCTACCTATTACTGGCGGAAAAAATGTGGGAAAGCGGCCCGGCATTTTCCGAAGGTTGGAATTTTGGCCCGAATGACGACGATGCCAAATCGGTGGAATGGGTCATCAATAAAATTACAGACCGATGGGGCGATGGTGCCGCATGGAAGATAGATGGCCGCGAACATCCCCATGAGGCAAATTATCTGAAGCTCGACTGTTCGAAGGCGAAATCCCGGCTCAACTGGCACCCACGCTGGAACATCGAACAGACTCTTGAACAGATCATTGCCTGGCATCGCGCGTATCTTGCAGGTGAGAACATGCAGGAAATCACGCTGGCACAAATACGAGATTATGAAAACGCGCAGATGAGCAAGTATTCTTAGCGATGCCTATGTCTCGACTTCTCAATGCGGATATTGCCTGGGTTATAGAATCTGCTCGTGATGACCTCTTGCAATTGCGCGGAGAGCGAATATTTTTTACCGGCGGAACTGGTTTCATCGGGAGTTGGTTCCTGGAGTGTTTGTGCTACGCCGATCAGGCGCTCGGCCTAAAAATCCATACAAAAGTATTATCGAGGGACCCTGCCAGTTTTACTGCCCGTTTCCCGCATCTGGCTGCAGAACCGTCCATTGAGCTAGTGGTTGGGGATGTGCGTACCTTAGTGCCTGATGGCAGTAGATACGGCATTATTATTCATGCTGCAACGGATGCGAGCGCCAAACTGAACCGGGAAAATCCTCTCTTGATGGCCGATACAATAGTAGAGGGAACCCGGCGTGTGCTTGAATTTGCATGTTCAGCAGGGGCACGGCGTGTGTTAATGCTTAGCTCGGGTGGTGTATACGGGAAATTCATGCCCGGTGTGACGCACGTACCGGAAGATTGCCCGGGTGGCCCGGACCCCCTTGACCCCTATTACACCTACTCTGAATCCAAGCGCATGGCCGAGCTTCTGTGTGCTATCTTCGCCCGTCAGTTTGGGCTAGAAATTCCTGTTGCTCGCGTGTTTGCGCTAGTTGGGCCTCGTTTGCCGTTGGACGCGCATTTTGCAGCCGGAAATTTTATTCGTGACGGGCTTGCGGGTGGACCAATTCGCGTGGCTGGGGACGGTGCCGCCGTTCGTTCCTACCTGTATGCGGCTGACCTGATAGTTTGGTTGTTAGCTATTCTTGCGCGAGGGCAATCGGGGCGGGCCTATAATGTGGGTTCTGACCAGGGTGTCTCGATTAAGGTTTTGGCGGAAACCGTGGCAAGTCTATTTCCACAGCAACCTGCAGTGGAAATAGGAGGGCGTGCGGATGCGTCCAACCCCGTAAATTATTATGTTCCGGACGTTACAAGGGCGCGTGCCGAGTTGGGAGTGGATGTGATTACCCCGCTAGCTGAAAGCATTGATCGCACTATTTCCTGGCTGAGGCAAGGCACCCATTGAATGGTTTTGATGAAAGCTAGATTATCTACAAGATATGTCCCTGTTTTTCCCAATGGATGAGCCGGAATAGAATTAATTGGTGTGCTTAGCCTAACTAAATAAATGAATCATTGAGGAGCAATATGAATCGTCGTGAAAGCAAAATGCTCGATATCCTTCGCCAAGGGAAAGAAGAGTACGGTTATGTCGGAGTTAAAGCAGAATTTGAGGCGGAGGGAACGCGTATTGAGGAATTTCTTCGCTTGAATGAGATAGCCAGAAAAGCGGGGCTTAATGTTGGCCTGAAAGTAGGTGGTTGCGAAGCGGTTCGTGACTTGCTCGAAAGCAAGCAGCTCGGCGTTGAATACATCATTGCGCCAATGATTGAATCACCCTATGCACTTTCGAAATTCATCGATGCAAAAAACAAGGTTTATTCGGCAGAAGAACGAGAGGACACCCAGTTTTTATTTAACATAGAGACCATTGATGCTTACAACAGATTGGATGCACTGATGGTCGAAGCCTCGCGCCCTGATGGGGTTGATGGTGTGGTATTTGGCCGCGTTGATTTTTCACTTTCTCATAATTTAACACGTGAAGCGATTAATACCGACCCGATTACCGATTATGTACTGGGTGTAGCACGGGCATGTAAGGAAAAGAATTTTGATTATGTCGTGGGTGGGGGCGTGGGAATAGATGCGCTCCCCGCACTCAGGAAAATGGCCGATGTCCACCTCACCCGTTTTGAGACACGCAAGGTTATTTTTTCCAAAGACGCGCTGGACATCAAAAACTTAGAGAAAGGCCTCCTGCTGGCCGTACATTTTGAGCTCCTGTGGTTATTAAATAAACGCGAGTACTACGGTCTCATTGAGCGGGAAGACGATAAACGGATTGAGATGCTGGAAGCCCGTTGGCACCTGCTTAATAGCCAATAAATCGGTGAAGAAGGTTATGGAAATGGGTGGTAAGCAAAGGGTGCTGGTGTTCGGGGCGTCAGGGGCAATTGGCGCGGCGCTTACGCACTGGTTTATCGGTCGCGGTTGGGAGGTAACGGCGGTTACTCGATCCCCCTCTCCCGATGTCTCGTCAGAGGCAGATTGGTTTGGATGGGATCCTTTTGCAGGGAATGAAGGCGTGTCCAAAGAAATCGGTCAGCCGTTCAATGCGGCAGTGTGGGCACAAGGCCAAAATTTTAACGATAGCATTCATACCTTTGATGCTGCTGCGCATGATGATATGTATCGAGCCAACGTGGTGTACATCATGAAGACGCTTCATGCCTTACTCGCTCAAGGTTTACTTGCCGCGCCATCTAGGCTTTGTGTCATCAGCTCCATTTGGCAAAACATTGCCCGTCAGAACAAACTTTCATACACCGTTAGCAAGGCTGCCTTGAAGGGCTTGGTGCAGTCGCTTGCCATTGATCTCGGTAAGGAAGGCCATCTTGTTAACGCGGTCCTCCCTGGCGCACTGGATACGCCGATGACACGGGATAATCTCAGCGTTGAGCAGATACATCGCCTAGAGGAACTGGCCCCGCTCGGAAAGTTGCCGACCCTAGATGACGTGTGCAATATGGTTGGTTTCTTGTGCTCTGGAGACAACACGGGAATTACCGGGCAATTCATCGCAGCAGATAGAGGATTTTCCTATGCCAGAATCCTTTGAGATCAGCGCTTCTTCGGGCCGCTACCAGGTAACTGTAGGTAGTGGACTTCTCACAGAGGCATTGTGTGCACATGTGGGCTCCGTTATTTTAATCGATGACTACCTGACTAACGTGTTACCGGCAGGTAAGGGAAAGGTAATTAATGTTACTGCGCTCGAGGGTAGCAAATCCCTTGAGCAAGCTGCGCCGATTATAGCGAAACTCCGCGAATTGGGTGCTCATCGCCGTACTCACCTGCTCGCCATTGGCGGTGGAATCATCCAGGATGTAGCTACCTTTGTGGCTTCTATTTATATGCGGGGCATTCCCTGGAGTTACCTGCCGACGACCCTGTTAGGTATGGTGGACTCTTGCGTAGGAGGCAAGTCATCTATCAATGTTTATGGCTACAAAAATCTGGTCGGTAATTTTTATCCACCTACTGAGGTCATTATCGATCTCGATTTTTTGCGTAGCCTCAACACGGAGCAGATGGTTGGTGGACTGTGCGAGGCCGCCAAGATTTGTTACGCGCGTTCCGCTGAAGAATTCGCGGCATATTTGGCCGATGCACCTGCCATCGATATGTCACCAGCTCAGGCCGAAAGCATTGTTATCCGTAGTCTTCGCGGCAAGCAGTGGTTCATCGAAGTTGACGAGTTTGATCAAAAGGAACGCCTACTACTTAATTTTGGCCACACCTTCGGCCACGCGCTTGAAGCTGGTACAGAATTCAGAATTACACATGGTGTCGCCGTTGGCATCGGCATGGTGGTCGCGGAGGAGTACGCCAAACAACAAGCGCTTCTAGTGCCGGCTGGAGCCGAACGTGTAGGGCAGCTTACTGCACATGTGGAGGCGCTTCTGAAAGAACTACCCCAGCTTGCGGAGGAGCTACGTAGTTTGGATATCGATCTTATCACCGAGAAATTCGACAACGATAAAAAACACCAAGCTGATCAGTATCGTATCGTGGTCCCTAAAGGCGATGGCGCGTTAGAGCTTGAAGGAGTTTCTCGTACCAATCAAGGCCGGGTTAATATCAGGGAAGCCTATCGCTCTGCTGTAGAGCGGCTTACCAAGCTCTATTAATCCATCTCTTTTTACTGGGGCGCGATAGACAGTAAAGCAATTATTATGAATGAAGCAATGCATAGAAACGCGCTGTGGCGTGGTTGAAAAGGAAAATAACGAAAATGAAACTATCGGATTACGTTGCGCAGAAGGTTGTAGAACACGGTATACGTCATGTCTTCATGGTCACCGGTGGCGGTGCGATGCATCTTAACCACTCCTTTGGTACCCACAAGGAGCTGGAGTGTGTGTTCAACCACCATGAGCAGGCTTGCGCCATTGCGGCAGAATCGTACTACCGGCTGACTAATCGGTTGCCCGTGGTCAACGTTACTTCTGGACCGGGCGGCACCAATGCCATAACCGGGGTTTATGGCGCTTTTGTTGACTCCATTGGCATGCTAGTGATATCCGGCCAGGTGAAATGGGAAACCACCGTGCGTAGTACCGGTTTGCCGCTACGCCAGTATGGTGACCAGGAACTCGATATTGAAGAATTGGTGCGGCCCGTCACCAAGGATTGTGTCATGGTGACTGAACCCCAGACCATCCGTTACCATCTGGAAAAAGCTATTTACCTAGCGACTTCCGGACGCCCTGGACCCTGCTGGCTGGATATCCCTTTGAACGTTCAGGGTGCCCAGATTGACCCGGACAGCTTGACCGGATTTGATCCAGCCGATCTGAATGAACCCTGGAAAAAAACGGATATACATGCGGCCAGCGCGGCAATTATTGAAAAGATTAATGCGGCCAAACGTCCGGTGGTGTTTGCCGGCGGTGGCGTGCGCCTGAGCGGCCAGCATGACACTTTTATCCGCTTAGTGGAAAAGCTTGGCATCCCCGTGGTAACCGGTTGGAATGCCCATGATGTAATTTGGGATGCCCACCCAAACTACGTTGGACGCCCTGGTACGATTGGGGATCGGGCCGGAAATTTTGCGGTGCAAAATGCCGACCTCCTGCTTATTCTGGGCAGCCGTCTCAATATTCGCCAAGTAAGCTACAACTGGAAAACCTTCGCCCGCGAGGCGTACAAGATTTGGGTGGATATCGACCCATACGAATTGCAGAAGCCCACCGTCAAAGCGGACATGCCGATCCTCGCAAGTCTTGCTGACCTGTTGCCGGTACTCGCCGACCAACCCTACGCTGGCCCCACGCAGGAACAAAAGATATGGCTGGAGTGGTGCAAAGAACGGCAGCGGCGATTCCCGGTGGTCTTGCCAGAGTACTGGAACAACGAGCGCGTCAATCCCTACTGCTTCATGAAGACCCTGTTCGACCAACTAGCAGAGGGGCAGGTGGTGGTATCGGCGAACGGTTCCGCTTGTGTCGTCAGTTTTCAGACGGCTGAACTGAAACCGGGTCAGCGGCTTTGGACAAATTCTGGTTGTGCCACTATGGGATATGACCTACCAGGAGCCATTGGCGCTTGTAAAGCATCGGGCGACAAGCCGATCGTCTGCCTTGCCGGCGACGGCAGCATCATGATGAACCTACAAGAACTGCAAACCATTGTCGGCAACAAATTACCAATTAAAATTTTCATCCTTAACAACAGTGGTTACGTCTCCATCTTTCAGACTCACCGCAATTTCTTCGGTGGTGTGGAAGTGGGTGGCGGCCCCAAGAGCGGCGTTACCTTTCCAGACTTCGGCCGCCTGAGCGAAGCTTTCGGCCTTCCTTACCGTCGCTGCGCGCGTCACGAAGAAATGTCCCAGGCCATTGGGGACACCCTAGCGGTGGATGGCCCGGCTGTATGCGAAATCATGCTGGATGAAAATCTGGTCTTTGCACCGAAGTTGGGTGCGAAGCAGTGGCCAGATGGGCGGATTACTTCGCCTCCACTGGAAGACCTCTCGCCGTTTCTCTCTCGGGAAGAGTTGCAAGAGAATATGCTTATCGATCTGATCGAGGAGCAATAATGGGGCGATGGCAGAGTTGCCTTGAGACTGGCCGGTGTTTTGCCGATCGGCATCAGATAAAAGTCAGATTTCTACTGGCCGGAATGCTTAATACGGCAATAGGTCTGGCGGTCTATCCGGCACTCTATTTCCTCGCGGCTCCGCTGAAACTCCATTACCTGATAATCCTGACCATCAGCCAAGTGCTGTGCATAGGTTTCGCCTTTCTGACCAGTAAGTTTCTGGTGTTCCGAACTACGGGTAACTATTTGAAAGAGTCCGGGAAGTTCCTCACGTTTCATTTGACCTATTTCCTGGTGAATCTTGCAGCGTTACCCGCACTAGTGGAGTTTGCGGGCATGAACCCGGTTTGGGCTCAGACATTGTTTGCTGTGTTAGTCATCGTCACCAGCTATTTTTGGCATAGTCGTATTACATTTTCATCGACCAAGGTGGCGCGTTAATGGAAGAAAGCAGTTTCCTCTCCCGTGCTTGTCCGGTATGCGGCGGCAAGCCGGACAAGCAGACCACAATACATTCCGAGGTGATGGCGGAGGCCTTGGGCTTCGATGCCTTGGTTCCCTGCTGGAACGGTTTCTTCAAGGACAAAGTTTTCTTTTCCTATGCACGGTGTGGCGGCTGCGGGCTACTTTACGCGCCAACTTTTTTCAACGGTATTCAGTTGGAGCGTCTCTACAGCCAGATGCCACCCAACATGGCAGAGGTGCCGCTAGAGGCCCTGCGCCGCACCCAACGCGGCTATTTTGAGGCGTTAAAGATATGTTCCGACCTGAAAGGCGGATTCATCGAGGTGGGGCCAGACATTGGTCTGTTCACTGAGAATTGCGTGCGGGAAGGGCAGTACGATGAGTACTGGTTGTTCGAGCCGAACAGGGACGTATTGCCGGCCCTAAGCAAGATCGTAGAGGGCCGAAAATTTCATATCATCCATGACATGTTCGGTTTCTCCCATGTCCCGGATCATGCGGCTTCAGCGGCAGTGATGATCCACGTCCTGGATCATCTGCTTGATCCGGTAGCCACTTTGCGCGAGCTTCGGCAGAAGCTTAAGCCTGGGGCTAGATTGTTACTGGTAACCCACGACGAATCATCTCTTTTACGGCACCTCGTCGGCTGGAGATGGCCGGCATTTTGTCTTCAACACCCACAAATTTATAACCCGGAAAGCATGCGAGTCCTGCTTGAAACTGCAGGATTTGAAGTTCTGCAACAACACAAGACCGTGAATTTTTTCCAGATTGATTTTCTGCTGAAACATTTGTTGTGGGCTATGGGACTGAAAATCCAGTCTGTGCCGAGTTTTGGCAAGCTCACGCTGGGTCTCAAGCTTGGCAACATGCTTACAATAGCAACCCCGAAAAACGGAGAAAACAATGTCTGAACGCCCACTCCTGAGCATTGTCACCCCTTGCTACAATGAGGAAGACAATGTTGACGTACTTTATACGCGAATCAAGGTTGCTATCGCTGACCTGACGAAATACGAGTTCGAGCTGATCTTTATTGACAACCACTCGCAGGATGGCACGGTGACTAAGCTAAAGAGGCTGGCGGCAAGCGACCCGATGGTCAAGATCATCGTTAACACGCGTAACTTCGGCCATATCCGTTCTCCCTACTATGGTATTCTCCAGTCCCGTGGTGTGGCTACCATCTATCTTGCCTCCGACCTGCAGGATCCGCCGGAATTGATCCCCGAGTTCATTCGCTACTGGGAGGAGGGCTACAAGCTGGTCATGGCGACCAAGCCCGTAAGTAAGGGGGTTGCCTGGGTTCATGCCTTACGCAAGGGCTACTATCGGTTTTTGGATGGAATTTCTGATATTTCACTAGTGGCGGATTCAACGGGGTTCGGTCTTTATGATCACGCGGTTTTGAATCATCTGCGCCAGATTGATGACCCTTATCCTTTCCTACGTGGGCTAATTTGTGAGCTGGGCTACGAAATCAAGACGATCTCGTTCGCACAGCCGAGACGGTTGCGCGGAATATCGAAGAATAACTTCTTCACTTTGTATGACATAGCAATGCTCGGTATTGTTAGTCATTCGAAAGTACCAATTCGGATTGCTGCATTATTCGGATTTGCATTAGGCGCGATCAGTCTATTGGTGGCGATCGGCTACACCATACTGAAGTTGTTGTTCTGGGATTTATTTCCGTTTGGGACTGCCCCAGTAGTTATTGGGCTTTTTTTCCTGCTGGGTATCCAGTTAATGTTTATTGGCATCCTTGGGGAATATGTAGGATCTATCCATACCTACCTTCAGCGTCGTCCTGTAGTTGTGGAAAAGGAAAGAATCAATTTCTGACCAGAACGCGTCCCCCACTTTCTTAATAGCTAACAACTTCACACCGGAGGCGCAAGGTTTATCTATGCGGATTACTCAACAAACGAACGACACTATAGGCGTCCGTACGCCACTCCTTATCCACTTTTTTATTTGCAGCATTGGCTTATTGGGCTTGGTTGATCATGTGGCAGGATGGGCGGGGCAAACTTTCATTTCGCCACTTAACATATTTATCAGCTATAACGAGTGGGCCAACCTAAGTACCGAACCAAGGAAACCTACGGAGCTTCTGCAATACGCTTTGTCAGTTTCAGTAGTCGCATTTTACTATATTGCGGTTCTTGTTTTCATGGCTAGGTTTTCCAGTCTTGCCACTAACGTCGTAAAGAAAGTCACGCTAAACCGCGTCGTGTCTTTAAGTTACCTTGGCTTGTTGCTTCTCCTAAATATTGGGTTACTGGGAATCCACGGACAATTCGCCAACATTGCGTTTGGCGTTTGGTTCTTGGTGCTTGCATTACCGGTGTTACCTTTAGTCGATTCGAGGCTTGGTCGGCGCAGTCGGGGTGGGGGCTTATGGTCTAATGCTGTATTCGCAGCCCTAATCATATCTCTTGCTTATTCATTTTACCCATATATTTCTGGCGGAATGCCGATCAGCAATGATTACATGGATATTCCCGAACAAACAATCCTATCCACCGGCATTGTCGATAACACGGACTATATCAACACGCACCGCATAGGCGGATTACGCAAGCATGATCCCAGAATCGGACAAATGGGGCTGCCGACACCCGGAAACAGTGAAACTATCAAGCTGGAGAAGAGTGAAGTGCTCTCAAAATTTGTGGGGAACTACCCCCAAACTTTTGCATATGACGACAAGTCTGGGAGTCTAGTCGTGAAACAATTATTGAAACGAGATGATGTGGACAATCTCGCGAGGATGACGGTTAGCGAAGTAGAGCGCGGGCGAATTTTTAGCTTCTATTACGACCAATTAACAAAGGCGCAGACTAAGAAAAGTTATTCCCCAGAGGAGATTGAGTTCATCAATAAGAACAGGCGGGAATTCCTAGACCAGGCGTTAGCAGGGCACTATTTTCACCACCAGCATACGATGCTGGGAACTATCAATGAATATTCATTGGGAAAACCACAGAACCAAACCGTGTTCGTATATGGGTGGCTGAGTACAGTCGTAGTTGCCGAGGCGATGAAAGCGATTGGAGGGATTACTTTTGAAACATATCTAAAGGTGTTTTATTCATTTTATCCGATCTATTATTTGTTGCTTGTTCTCTCAGCGGCTGTTCTTTTTAAGAGGACAGGGTATGTGTTATTGGTCGGATTGATATCATTCAGTTCTTTATATCTTCTCGGGTTTGAAACCATTCGTTTCGCGCCAGGGTTCAATCCGGTTCGGCATTTTTTCGATATTTTTGCGCTAGTTTGTTTTTACTGGTATCTATTCGCACCGCGTAGAAACATACTTTACTTGGCATTGGCCCTGTGTTTTTCGATTCTCGGCATCCTTTTTAGCAAGGAATTCGGGATCGTCCTGCTTCTGTCAATGTTGGCAACGTTTTTTGTTAGAATGCAAATTGATCGGAGGAAGGCTACGTCAGAAGGCATCCTCGTTGTTGTTACAATTCTTGCTGCGTTGGTTTCGCTAATTTTGATTAAAACGGGGAAAAATCCGACCCTGTTTTATGTGTTGATGGGGGTAGCCACCCCCCCGATGGAGCCAGCCATTATGTATGGCTTGCTGCTGACATTTAGTGCCATTTACCTGTTGTTAATCAAAAGTCGGAAGGCCGGGGATAATTGGCGTTACCTGCTACTGTTCTGGTTCTTGTATGCTCAAGGTTTGCTTATATATTACATCTGGAACCCGGCAAACAATCATCTTCTTAGTCTTGGTACAGTATGGGCGCTGTTGCTCGCCCTGTTATTGAGGCATGTGGGTGGCAACTATGCTTGGGCCGAGAAATACGAAACGAAAGCGTTGCAAGGAGTGAACGTTCTTCTGGTGCTGTTCATATTCGCGCCGAGCATTGGTTCATATGTCGTAGACAGTCGCGACTATCAAAATCTATTTATGACTCATAAACAGTACCATTGGAATTTCACACGCGCAAATTTTGTTTCGACGATGGATCCGAAGGTCTTCGAAAATTCCGTGCAGCTGATTAACAAATATTCAACCGGCTCCAATATTTACATACTCTCTAAATATGACAATATATTGCCGTTTCTGTCGATGAAGTACAGTGCAATGCCTTTTACAGAAATGGGGCTCAGTCTAGTGACTAAGAAGGAGATGGATGAAAGTGCCAACTTAATTCGCCATGATCGACCCGAGTACATCTTTGTAGATGCGGACATGACTAGGAGCCATGTGGGGGATGTGTATGTCAAAAATGACCCGCTAAGTGAATTCGCTGCGCCAGTATACGATGCCAGTCGGGGAAAGGCGATGGTATTGGACAATTTTGCGAGGGTGTTCAACGAAATTAAGTCGCTATATGTGCCTGTAGAAGCGGGGCAACTGATTACCGTTTACAAGCTGCAAAGTGGTACACATTGAGAGTTTGGTAAATGGATGCCTCGAATCACTGGTGGCGCCAGTGGCAAGCACATTTAACAGTGGTTCTGGTTGCCAATGTGCTTGCATTTCTGTATTACATCCATTTCTCAATGTTGAATGGCTATTTGCCGAGCCCATTTTTTTACGATAAGTCCGACACCTTCATGGACTTATTCAATGCGTTGCATTGGGCATATGATGACAGGCGCTATACAGATTGGAGTTCTGTTTATCCGCCATTGAATTTTATTTTTCTGCGGTTCCTAGACTTCGTATTTGCTGGTGCTGGATATGGCGCTCCTGAGTTTATGCGTGAACAATCGTCTTCCCTTATCGGCGGACTTTGTCTGATGTACCTGACGATCCCAGCCTTGGTATTAAAAACTAACCTCTGGTTAGGGTTCTCAAAGATAGAAAAAATTCTGCTTTATTTTGCAATCATACTTAGCCCCCCAATGCTTTTTGCTTTGGAGCGGGGGAATATGATTTTGCTCGCACCGATTCTGTTGGCGATTGCGCTATCGAATACCGGAGTGCGAAGGGGGGCGAGCATCGCCATTTTAATTAACCTAAAAGCATATTTAGCGCTGCTTCTGATTTATTACGTGGCTAGGAGAAACTGGAAGGATCTTGCGATTTGCGTCGTAATGTCTGGCTCTATTTTTTTGATATCGGGATTTATTCTCGATAAACATTTTTTCCTTTTTTTCCCAAATCTTCTGAATTTCTCGCACGGGGATGGGATGTTTTCATTGAGAGAGATGATGGCGATGCCATCCAGTATCTCTGCTTTTTCATATGTACTGAAGAGTCCTGCCGCCGTTGCACTTGCATCAGAACAGGTTAACCCTACTGTAATTCCGATTGTGGTTTCAATCATTGAGATTAGCAAATGGGTATCGTTGGCGATTCCTTTAGTGGTCCTATTTATAAAGGCACCAGTAATGCGCGATGCTGAAATATTCGCGTTGCTTGTTGTTCTAATCAGTAATATGGGTGTGTGGGTTGGTGGCTATACGTTGATTTTTTATATTGTGTTGATTCCAGTATTCATTAGCCTTCACGGCAGATGGTTGAGTATCGGTATATTGATTTTATTGGCGCTGCCGTTTGACTTAGTTCCATTAATGCAAGAATCCATTGGCATCCAGTACTCCTATTTTTCTGATTCCTATACCTCTGTCAACTGGACTTTGGGGCTGGGTAGCGTTATTCGGCCCATTGTAAACCTCTTGTTACTTTGGTTGTTGTCGTGTGAATTTATTGCGAGGAAACCTACAGCGACAATCAAAAATATTGCACATAAAGGTAAACTTGGTCGGACAGAGTAGACACTTTTCTTCGATGACCCTTAGATAACTTAACGATGCGTTTTCAAAACCAACTCTGTCTAGATGGCTTGACAATAACTAGAAAAGTGTAGAAATTCTTAATGTTATTAACATGAATGATAGAGGGCCGCATATGGTTCTCGCCCAGCGGACATGGCAGGCCGCCGCCGGGGTTATAACATTGGCCTTTGTGACCCATTTTCTGTCGCCGATCGAGCAAGGGTATTTTTATACGTTAGCGAGTATTGCCGCGCTGTATATGGCGCTCGATATGGGGCTGTCTGCCATGTTGGTACAGTTTTCGGCACGGGAATTCATGGGGCTTTCCTGGGGTGCGGCTGGGGCGGTTGAGGGCGCTGCGCCATCCCGCTTTCTAACTCTTGTTCGATTATCCCTTCGCTGGTATGGCGTGGCGGCACTACTATTCTTGCTAATCTATCCGGCAGGCGTCGCCTTTCTCGCAAATGGCCATGGCAATCTCGGTTACGACTGGCGTGGCCCTTGGGCGCTTCTAGTGGGCGCAACCGCCGCTGGATTCGTGTTGCTTCCTGCACTGGCATTGACCGAGGGGAGCGGGGGCGTGGTGGAGGCCTATGCGATTCGCCTCGTGCAAGGCTTGATGGGTTCTGTGGCGGCCTGGGCGGTGCTGGTAATGGGCGGCGGGCTTTATGCGGTGGCCATGATGCCGCTGGTAAGTGCGCTAGTTGCCGGTATCTGGTTATTTGCGCGCCGCCGCCGTATGGTCGTACAAGCGTTCCGGGAAAAGATGGGTAACTTCCATTGGGGCGTTGAGGTGTGGCCTTTACAATGGCGAATAGGCGCTAGTTGGCTTGCAGGATACGCTCTGGTGTTAATGCACGTTCCTTTGCTGTTCCGAACCCAAGGGCCGATAGTGGCAGGCCAAATGGGCGTGACCATGACGGTAGCCAATATGCTGAGCCTGCTTGCCTTGTCCTGGATGACGGCGCGTATTCCAGCGATGACGCGCGCTGTATCGACAAAAGATTGGGCTCATTTAGATCACGTATACTGGCGAGCCTTTCGCACGTCATGTCTGGCTTTCGCGGTCGGCGCAATCCTGTTTTTTATCATGAGACTGGCACTCGAATGGACACCTTATGGAGCGAGATTCCTTCCTGTGGTGGAAACGGCTGGGTTGCTATTGGCGATGGGGCTCTATCATGTCTCTGGCTTGTTTGCTGCGTATTTGCGGGCGCATTTGCGAGAGCCTTTTTTATGGCCTTCGCTAATTGGGGCGCTCTTGACGGCTGCGGCCGCAATTTGGGCTGCTCCGCATTGGGGGTCTGCAGGAATCGTCACGGTTCTTGTTATCATCAATGCCGTCTTTTTTCTTCCTATTGCGCTGTGGTTGTGGGTACACCTGCGGCGGAAGTGGCATGGTGATGCATCATGATTGAAAACGTTGTGCCCCCACTTCTAAGTATAGCTATCCCGACATTTAATCGAGCAGCGTTGCTCCAACTGTGCCTTGCGCAATTGCTTCCCCAGTTGGCTGCAGTAGGGAAGCTGGTCGAAGTGACGGTGTATGACAATGCTTCACCGGATCATACGCAAGAAGTTGTTCAGTCGTTTGTCGCACGGGGATATAAGCTTACTTATTGCCGCAACTCTGAAAACATAGGCTCTGACAGGAATATTGCGCAATGTTTTAATCTTGCGAAGGGGCGCTATGTGCTTATTCTGGGCGACGATGATGTTGTACTAAACGGTGCATTAAAAAAAATGGTGACCTTGCTAAGTAGCGAAAATTTTGGAGCAGTTTTTGTAAATGCCTATGGTTTCGACGCCGATTTTCTCAAAGAACAACCTATTCAGGTTATGGCAGGGAAAAAGCTTTTCAGCGATGCCAATGAATTTATAAATAAATGTTTTGTAAGGGCAACGTTTATCTCTTCGCTCCTTATTAATAAAAGCAGTTGCCGCGATTTAGATGCAAACAAATTCGTGGGTACGTCCTTAGTTCAAACCTATTTGTTTTACGAAGCGATTTTAAGGCAGCCGCTGAGTGTGTACGTTAACGAATACTGGTTAGCCGCGAGACGCACAGAGCACAAGGACTACGATGTAGTGGGAATTTTTTGTGGACAATATAATCGGGTGCTTGAGGCTTTCATGGGACGAGGTTTGTTACCTGCGACGGTAGATGCCATTAACCGTAAAATGTTGTGGCATTTTTTGCCTTTCCACTTGGCGCTTCTTCGTGGGGCTGATATGCCAAAGAGTCGCGCAGCAGAAGTCTATTCGGAATTGCACCAGCGCTACCATAAAGAACCTTTATTTTGGCTATGTTGTATGCCTATTTTGAAATTGCCAGCCAGATTAGGGCGTCTATGGGGTTATGGATTGGTTGCTCTGGGGCGACTGATAAATGGTGAGTTTGGGCGTCTATGGGTCGGTGTACGGGAGCGATTTTGTAGGAAAGGTGTGGTTTGAAAGCAAAGATTCATTTGTCGATAGTGAGTCATGGGCAGGGAGAAATGGTAGGTCATCTGCTAGATGACCTAAGGATTCTTGCAGAGACCGATGATATTTGCCTGACGCTAACGCTAAATGTCAAAGAAATTTTGCCATTTGATCCAAAAGCTTTTCCTTTTCCTATCCAAGTTGTAGAGAATTCAATACCCAAAGGTTTTGGTGCAAACCACAATGCGGCATTTTATAAATTTCAGAATGATTCGGCGTATTTTTGTGTGGTAAACCCAGATATCCGGGTTCGCGGACGAGTATTTGAACATCTGCTTGGGTGTATTGAGCAGGAAGGAAAGGCAGGAGTGGTCGCTCCATTGGTTAGGAGTTCTTTGGGGGAAATTGAAGACAGCGCCCGGCCATTACCAACTCCTTGGATTATTCTTGCCAAGGTTTTCGGATTGGAGCGGAAGGTGTCTCTTCCTGCGGTTGAATGTGGCAGCGTAGATTGGGTGGCGGGGATGTTCATGTTATTCCCCAGAGAGGTCTATGCGCGTTTAGGTGGTTTCGATAGCCGCTACTTTCTGTACTACGAGGACGTTGACCTTTGTTGTCGCCTCCATCTTGGGGGTTTTAAGGTTCTTCTTTCGTTACTGGCGGAGGTAGAGCACGATGCTCAAAGGGCGAGTCATGGAAATTTAAAATACTTTCTCTGGCATTTCCGCAGTTTAAGTCGGTTTTTTTTATCACCGATTTTTTTCAGGCGTTGGTGGCAAATTCGGCAAGCTAGCTTGGGTATGGCCGAGGGTGAATAAATGCAACGTATTTTAGTAACCGGTGCTACAGGTTTCGTGGGCCGGGCGTTGTGCCATGAATTGATCGCGCGGAAGCATATTGTTCGTGCTGCCGTGCGCCGTGCAAATGGCGAGAATCGCCTGCCGTTAGAATGTGAAGTAACCGCGATTGGGGCGATCGGTGCCGGCACCGACTGGTCGATTGCGGTTGAACGGACGGATGTGGTGATTCATCTTGCGGCACGTGTTCATGTGATGCGAGAAACTGCTGCCGATCCGCTGGAGGCATTTCGTGAGGTTAATGTGGTGGGGGCTGAACGGCTAGCGCGAGCAGCGGCAAGCAGCGGAGTAAAACGTTTGGTCTATGTGAGCTCTATCAAGGTAAATGGGGAATCCACGGTTGGCATCCCATTCACAGAGGCAGCAGCGCCCTCTCCCAGGGATGCCTACGGCATTTCGAAACATGAGGCTGAGCTGGCGTTGCGCCGAGTGGCGCAAGAAACTGGTTTGGAAGTTGTGATTGTTCGGCCCCCGTTGATTTATGGCCCCAGCGTGGGCGGAAATTTTTTGCGACTGTTGAAATTTGTTGCGCGGGGCGTACCGTTGCCGTTGGCCCGAGTCAACAATCAGCGCAGCATGATTTTTCTCAGAAACTTTCTAGATGCACTGGCGGTATGTGCAATCCATCCGGGGGCAGCGGGGAAAACGTACCTTGTGAGCGATGGCAGAGATGTTTCCACATCGCAATTAATGCATGATCTGGCTCGTTTGATGAGGATGCCTTCTCTTTTGTGGCCATGTCCAACGGCCTTGTTGTGGCTGGCTGGGCGATTTATCGGAAAGTCGGATGAAATAGAACGGTTGTTGGATTCGCTACAAATCGATAGCTCGCAGATTCGACGGGAATTGGGATGGGTTCCGCCCTTTACAATGGAGCAAGGCTTGGCAGAAACAGTCAGGTGTTTTCAGGGACGTGATGTGTGACGATGGCGTGTCACTAATCTGAATAGATGGAAATATGCGAACAAGCACTCAGGACGACAGTGAAAGTTCATATCGGGATTTCCAATGAAGCCCGAATTCATTGTGATAATTAAAGCAGTGCTTCATATGCTGCAACCCATGCATCTCCTGCCCTTCTTTTGGAAGGAGAAGGGAATTAAACGCGCATTGCCTTCTAGGAAAGAATGGACGGGAAAGCTAGCTAGCAGAGACGTTGCGCAAGTTCTAGCATGAAACCCTACACAAGATGAGCTTGCCCTTACTGTCACCATTTCTGGCATTCCTCGTGTCATTCCTGCTGTTGCAAGCTTTGCTGCGTCACGACATTGCACAAGCGGTTCTTGATCAGCCTAATGAGCGTTCGTTACATCAGCATCCAGTGCCCCGAATTGGCGGTATCGCGCTGATGGCCGGAGTGGGAGTCGGATGGATAGCGGTGGGTGGGCCGAATGCTTGGCTGCTGCTGGCGTTCGTGGGTGCGTTAGTGTCCGTATCCGTGCTGGATGACTGGCGTGGCTTGCCGATTGCTTGGCGTTTCATTACGCACACTTTAGTGGCAGTGGCATATCTCTTCGTGGCCGTTTCAGGCGACGTGGGAATCCTTGTTTTGTTCGTTTTGTGCATCGGCATCATCTGGATGATCAATCTCTATAATTTCATGGATGGATCGGATGGTCTGGCGGGGGGTATGACGTTGATCGGTTTTGGATGTTACGGATTCGCAGCATGGCTTGGTGGTGATCATGAAATGTTGCTGCTCAACTTGTGTGTGGCCACCGCTACTGCCGGATTTTTGCTGTTCAACTTTCATCCGGCGAAGGTTTTTTTGGGTGATGGTGGATCAATTCCACTTGGTTTTTTGGCGGCAACCATGGGGCTAATCGGCTGGGAGCGCGGGGTATGGCCGAGCTGGTTCCCATTGCTGGTGTTTTCTCCGTTCATTGTTGACGCGACCGTCACGCTGCTTAAGCGCTTCGTTCGCGGCGAAAAAATATGGCGGGCACATCGAGATCATTACTATCAACGCCTAATTTTATTGGGTCATGGTCATCGCAAAACAGCATTGTTAGAATACGCCCTCATGATTGCGGCGGGCTTAAGCGCATTGTGGGGTACGCTGCAATCGGCAATGACACAAGTACTGTTGCTGGGTGCTTGGGCATTGATCTATCTGGCACTGGCGCATGCCGTTGATCGTCGCTGGCGTAACGCTAAAAAATAATCGAGACAAACTTTTGCATATCAATCCCAGAATCGCACTTGCATTTGCGCATGATGTCGCTGCGGCGGCAGTAGCTTGGACGCTCGCCTATTGGTTTCGTTTTAATTTTGAATTCCCTAATCCGCATAACGCTGACTTATGGCGCACCCTAATTTGGGTGGCGCCGGTGCAGGCGTTTATATTTTGGCGTTTCGGTTTGTATGGTGGTCTTTGGCGTTATGCCAGCCTGCACGATTTAAAGCGCATTCTGTTGGCGGTCACGGTCGCCGCGTTGGCAGTGCCGGTAGTGTTATTTATGTTTCGCGTGCAAGCGTTAGTGCCGCGCTCGGTACTGGTGCTCGATCCGCTTTTATTGACCATGTTGATGGGCGGCAGCCGCCTTGCTTATCGTGCCTGGAAAGAGCATCGCCTCTACGGCATCTTAAGTACGCAAGGCGAGCCGGTGTTGGTTTTGGGTGCGGGTGATGCGGCTATTACCTTGGTGAAAGAATTGGAGCGCAGTAGCGAGTGGCGCGTGGTGGGATTTCTCGATGACGACCAGCGCAAGCAAGGGCGGTTGCTGCACGGCTTACGCGTGCTTGGTAAAATCGATGTCTTGGCGCAAACGGCCGAAAATATGGGCGTGCGTCACGCGATCCTGGCCATGCCTTCGGCACCGCACCAAGTGCGGCGCCGAGTGGTCGAGCTATGCGCGAGTGCTAACGTGGCTTTGCTCACCGTCCCGGCATTTGAAGATCTGATGAGCGGTCGCGTTACGGTTTCGCAAATTCGCAAAGTAGAAGTTGAAGATTTACTGGGGCGCGAGCCGGTGGTGTTGGATAGCGAGGGTTTGCACGAATTAATCAATGGCCGCACGGTTTTGGTCACCGGTGCGGGCGGCTCAATCGGTTCCGAATTGTGTCGTCAGATTTCGCGCTTTGGACCGGCGCGTTTGGTGTTGTTTGAGGCGAATGAATTTGCCTTGTATGCAATTGAGCAAGAGTTGCGTGAGTCATTTACGGGTATTTTCTTAGTGTGTGCGATTGGCGACGTAAAAGATGCGCGCCGCGTCGACCAAGTGCTTGCCGTTTATCAGCCCACGGCCTTGTTTCATGCCGCCGCCTACAAACACGTGCCCTTGATGGAAAATGAAAATGCTTGGGAGGCGGTGCGCAACAATGTGCTGGGTACTTATGTGCTGGGCCAGCAAGCCATCGCGCATGGCGTGAAAAAATTCGTGTTGATTTCCACCGACAAGGCTGTCAACCCCACCAATGTGATGGGCGCCAGCAAGCGCTGTGCGGAGATGGTGTGCCAGGCTTTGCAAGGTTCGGAGAGCACACGGTTTGTCATGGTGCGATTCGGCAACGTCCTGGGTAGTACCGGTAGTGTCATTCCACGCTTTCAACAGCAGATTGCTCAAGGTGGTCCGGTAACAGTGACGCATCCGGACATTATTCGTTATTTCATGTCCATTCCCGAAGCAGCGCAACTGGTCTTGCAAGCCGGTGTGATGGGGCAGGGGGGCGAATTGTTTGTGTTGGATATGGGCGAGCCGGTGAAAATTGTTGATCTGGCGCGCGACATGATCCGCCTGTCGGGATTTAGCGAGGAAGAAATCAAAATCGTGTTTACAGGCTTACGCCCCGGTGAAAAGTTATTTGAGGAATTGCTGACCGACGACGAGCATACCTTGCCAACACCGCATCCCAAATTACGCATCGCGCGGGCACGCGCCGCCGAAGCGGCGTGGCTAGCAGAAGCAAATGCCTGGTTTGGTCATGAGGGTGTGCGTAGCGAAGCGGAAGTGAAGCAGCAATTACGCCAGTGGTTGCCTGAGTATGCGCCGACTGGTCAAAAAGTCTGATGCGCAATCGCCCATTGTCATGGTTTTAAAAATTCTGTTCTCCGAAAGCTCACCCAATCTGGGTGGTCAAGAGTTGCAGTTGCTACAACAAATGACGGTTTTGCAGCAACAAGGGGTGTCGGTTAAATTGGCCTGCCGCCCGGCTAGCGGCATTGAACGGGCAGCGCGTGATCGCGGTTTCGACGTGGAATTAGTCCGGTTTCGAAATAGCCTCCACTTGCCGAGTATCCTGCGCATTAAGCAGCTTATAAAGTCCTGGCAGCCAGATGCTGTGGTCAGCCATAGTGGCCATGATGCGAATGTGTGCGGCGTAGCAGCGCGACTGGTCCGGCGACGACCGCGCATGGTGCGGGTTAGAACCTATCAGCACGACATACCCCATGCTTGGTCCTATAACCACTTGGCTGATATGAGCTTGGTGCCGAGCCAGGAAATGCGCGCACGCATTCTGCGCAATCCAAAAATAGCGGCGGAGAAGATTCATATTCTGTATCCAGGCTTAGACTTTGCAGGTATCGCACGCGATGCCCAGCTAGCCTTGCCCGGGCCAATTACGGTTTGGCTGGCGCAACATCCCGGCCGCTTGTTAGTGCATGCGGCTATGTTGCGGCCCGAAAAAGGCCACTTATATTTGTTGGATGTAATGGCGCGCTTAATAGCGCACTATCCTGATCTCCGCTATGTCATTGCCGGAGAAGGCGAACAGCGCAATGCAATCGAGCAACGCGTGCGTACTTTAGGCCTTGAGCAGCACGTGTTTTTGGCCGGGATGGTGCAACCGGTTGCCCCCTTATTGCAGCGGGC